>CAZIDS010000135.1:0-8656 GCA_964537945.1 uncultured Gemmatimonas sp.
GGCGCGAGCACGTCGGCTTCGTGTTCCAGTTCTACAACCTGATCCCGAGCCTCACGGCAGCCGAGAACGTCGCGCTCGTGACCGCGCTAGCGCAGGAGGTGCGCGGCGCCCCGGCCGCCGATCCCACCGAGACACTGCGCCTCGTGGGCCTGGGGGAGCGCCTCGACAACTTCCCCGCGCAGCTCTCGGGTGGTGAGCAGCAGCGGGTCGCCATCGCCCGGGCGGTGGCGAAACGGCCCGACGTGCTCCTTTGCGACGAACCCACCGGCGCGCTGGACGTCGAGACCGGGAAGCTGGTGCTCGGCGCGCTGCAGCGGGCCAACCGCGAACTCGGCACGCTGACGGTCATCATCACGCACAACGCCTCGGTGGCAGGCATGGCGGATCGCGTGCTGCGCCTGCGGAACGGCACCGTCGTCAGCGACGAGCGCAACGAGAGGCCGATCGAGCCGGAGCAGCTCTCATGGTGAACCGGATCCTCGACCGCAAGCTCGTGCGCGACCTGCGTGAGCACCTCGGCCCGATGATCGCGATCGCCGCCGTCGTCGCCTGTGGCAGCGCCGCTTACATCGCCGAGCGCTCGATGGCCCGGATCCTCGCCGGCGCGCAGACCGCGTACTACGCCGAAGTGCGGTTCCCCGACGTCTTCGCGCAGGTGCGCCGCGCGCCAGATGCGGTGGCCGAGCGGCTCCGCGCGATCCGCGGTGTGGCGCGACTGGAGACGCGGACCACGGGAGAGGTCGTCCTGCGCGTCCCGGGCCTGCGGGAGCCTGCGACGGCGCGCGTCGTCGGCACACGGTCGGCCAGCGCCGGCGCACTCAATGCGCTCGTCCTGCGGGCAGGCCGGCTGCCGCTCACGGGCGAGCGAGACGGCGTCGTCGTCAGCGCTGGATTCGCCGACGCGAACCGCCTCCAAGTCGGTGACACGCTCGGGGCCGTGCTCGGCGACGCCTGGCGCCGCCTCCGCATCGTCGGTATCGGCACGACGGCCGAGTTCGTCTACGAGACCCGTCCCGGCGACATGCTGCCGGATGCGAGGCGCTACGGAATCCTCTGGCTCGATGCCGAGACCGCCGCCGACGCACTGGGTTTCTCGCGCGAGTGGAACGACCTCGGCGCGACGCTCACCGCGGACGCCGACGAGGCAGCCGTCATCGCCGCCCTCGATGCCGAGCTCGGCCGCTACGGCTCACTCGGCGCCTTCGGGCGCGCGCGACACGCGTCGCACGAGTTCGTGTCGAACGAGATCCGCGAGAACCGGACCTTCGCTCTCGTCCTGCCGGCGATCTTCCTCGCGGTCGCCGCGTTCCTCGTCCATCTCGTCCTCGGGCGCGTCGTGACGCAGCAGCGCGACCAGGTCGGCACGCTCAAGGCCTACGGATTCCCCGCCACGTACCTGGTGCGCCACTTCGGGCTGTTCGCGCTCGCGCCCGTCCTCGCCGGCTGCTTGCTGGGGACCGGCCTCGGTCTCTGGTTCGCGAGCTACCTCGTGAATGTCTATGCGGGATTCTTCCGCTTCCCCACGCTCCGCCTCGCGCTCCATCCGGGTGAGGTCATCGTCGCCGCCCTCATCGGCATTGTCGCGGCGCTCGCCGGAGCGCTCGGCGCCCTGCGACGCCTGCTCGCCCTCCCGCCGGCCGAGGCGATGCGGCCCGAGGCACCGGCCAGCTACGCCCATGGGTTCGCCGACCGGCTCCTGGCGATGCGAGTGCGCTCACCCGTCTGGCGGATGATCGCGCGGAGCCTCGCGCACCAGCCGGTGCGCACGGTGCTCGGGGCGGTCGGCATCGGGCTCGGTTCAGCCGTCGTCATCGCCGGCACGTTCGGCTTCGATTCCGTTGATCGGATGCGGCTTGTGATGTTCGAGGTCGCGAATCGCGCCGACGTCTCCGTCTCGCTCCGTGATCCGGCCGGCATCGAGGTGATGGACGCGCTCCGGTCGCTTCCCGGCGTGTTGCGGGCGGAGCCGGTGCACGAGGCTGCGGTCAGGATCCGGCGCGGCCACCGCAATCGCGTCACGTCGCTGAGTGGCGTGGAGCCTGCGGCGACGCTGCGGCGCATCGCGCGGCTCGACGCCACCGTGGCCCAAGCTGCGCCGACCGGAGTCACGCTCGGCGGTGCGCTCGCGCGTGCGCTCGAGGCGGGGGTCGGCGATTCAGTCGACCTCGAGTTCCTCGAGGGGCATCGCCGGCGCACGAGGATCCCCGTCACTCGCATCGTCGACGACATGTCGGGGCTCGGAGCGTACGTCCCCGTGGATGCGCTGCCCGCGCTCGCGGGGAGCGGTCCCTTCACGACCGGGGCCGACCTGTCGGTGGTCCCGGATTCGCTCGACGCGCTCTACGACCGGCTCGCGCGCGCCCCCGCGGTCCGCGGCGTCCTCGTGCGCTCGGCGATGCGCGCCGCGTTCGATGAGACCTTGCGGCGCAGCTTCGTGGTCGTGCTCGTGACGCTGGTCATCTTCGCGGGCGCACTCGCCGTCGGCACCGTGTACAACGCCGGCCGCGTCACACTGTCCGAGCGCGCCCGCGATCTCGCGAGCCTTCGCGTGCTCGGCTTCACGCGAACCGAGGTCGCCCGGATGCTGTTCGGCGAACTGGCCGTGCTCGCGATCGCCGGACTGCCGATGGGCGTCGTCGTCGGGATCGGCTTCGCGTGGGCGACCGTGCAGGCCTTCGGTGACACCGAACTCTTCCGCCTTCCGCTCGTGATCGGGGTGCGGACGCTCACTGCCGGCGTGCTGCTGCCGGTCGCGGCGGGACTGCTCGCCACGATCCCGCTGCGGCGGCGACTCGACCGGCTCGACCTCATCGGCGTCCTCAAGACGCGGGAGTGACCGTGCGTACACGCACTCGTTGGACCCTGCTCGTCGGCGCGGCGGCCATCGCGATCGGCGGATTCACCTGGCGCAGGCGCCAGAACGTGATCGAGGTCGAGGTCGCTCCCGTCGTCCGCGGACCGTTCGAGGAGTCGCTGCTCGAGGACGGACGCACACGCGTCCGCTGGCACGTCGACGTCACGGCTCCGGTGACCGGCGAGTGGACGCCCGCAGCACTGCGGGTCGGCGACCTCGTTCCCGCAGGGGCGGTGCTCGGCACCCTCACCGCGGCGGCCGCGGACCCGGCGAACGCGCGTGCGCTCGGCGCGCAGCTCGGTGTCGCCGAGGCCGAGCTGGCGGCTGCGCGCGCGGCCGAGGCGGCCGCGGTCGCCGGCCAGGCCGAGGCGGATCGCGCGCTCGCGCGTGCCGAACGACTCGGGCAGTCCGGAGGGTTGAGTGCCGAGACGCTGGACCGTACACGGACGCTCGCCGAGTCTCGGGCGCGCGAGCGGGAGGCTGCACGGGCACGCGTGCCGGCCGCGGCGTTCGCGCGCGACGCGGTGCGCGCCCAGCTGCCCGGCGGCGGCAGCATTGTGCGTGTCGTCGCGCCGGGCGCTGGGGTGCTCCTGCGTCTGGACGAGGAGCATCGGCGCGTCGTGTCCGCCGGCGCGCCGCTCCTCATGATCGGCGCGACCGGAGCCCTCGAGGTCGTGGTGGACGTGCTCAGCACCGATGCCGCGCGCGTGCCGGTCGGCGCCCCGATCGACCTGATGAATGGCGCCGTCTCGGTTCGCGCCCACGTGCTCCGCGTGGAGCCCGTCGCGCACACGGTGCGGTCGGCGCTCGGGGTCGAGGAGCAGCGCGTGTCGGTGATCGGAGACGTGCACGAACCAGGCGCACTCGGCCATGCGTTCGAGGTCCGCGCCCGGATCGTGCTCGCCCGGCGCGACTCGGTGCTGGTGATCCCTGCCGGCGCACTCGTCCGCGACGGCGGTGGCTGGTCCGTGTTCGTCACCGACGAGAAGGGCCGCGCGGTCCGGCGCGGCGTGACCGTGCGTGCCCTCGGGCCGGACCGGGCCGAGGTGGATTCGATCGCCGAGGGGACGCTGGTGATCGTGCACCCGCCCGAGGCGCTGAGGGACGGGTCCCGTGTCCGGCCGCGCGCCCGAAGCGACTGAGGTGCCGTGGCGCTCTTGTGTAGTGTATAGTACAGAATGACCGACAAGCCCACGCGGGGCCGGCCCCGCTCGTTCGACATCAAGGAAGCGCTGCGCGGCGCCATGCTCCTCTTCTGGCAGCGCGGATTCGATGCCGCCACGCTCCCCGAACTCCTCGAGGCGATGGGCGGGATCTCGCCGCCGAGCTTCTATGCCGCGTTCGGGTCGAAGGAGAAGGTCTTCGCCGACGCGGTCGCGCTCTACCGAGAGGAGATCGCCGGGCCGAGCCTCGCCGCGATCCAGGGTGGTGCCACGGCGCGCGAGGCGGTCGCGGCGATGCTGCAGGCCTCGCTCGAGAGCTTCCTGGGGCGGGGCATGCCGACCGGATGCCTCTTCGTCCTCGGCGGCGTCAACGCCGGGAACGTCGCCGTCGGCGAGTTGATGGCGGAGGTCCGACACGCAGGGCTCGAACTGCTGCGCAAGCGCGTGCGCCAGGGGATCGCCGATGGGGATGTGCCGGCCACCGCCGATGTGTCGGCGATCGCGGCCTTCTATACGATGGCGACCTATGGTCTGGCGCTCGGGGCGCGGGACGGGCTGCCGCGGGCGAGCCTGCAGCGCGCCGCCGATGCGGCGATCGCGGCGTGGGACGGGCTCACCGGCGCGGGGACGGGACGCCCGCGTGGCGGCCGGCGCGGCCAGGCCGGCAGCCTGCGCGCAGCCGGGGGCGCCGCCCGCCCAAAATAGATAGCAGTTGATACAGAATGCCCTTGACGGGTCCGGATGTCGGGTTTATTTGTGTAGTACGCACTACAGAAATACACCCCGTCAGGAGACCCCATGTCGGACCCGCACCCGCTCGCCCTCAGGCCGTTCGCCCGGTGGATCGTCGCCCACCGGCTCCTCGTCGCTGTCGTCATGCTCGCGACGACCGTCTTCCTCGGCTCCCGCCTGGGCGCCCTGCAGGTGGACTCCAACCCCGACCTCTGGGCCCCGCAGGAACATCCGTACGTCCAGACGACCAACCTGATCGAGAAGGTGTTCGGCGGGCGCAACTACACGATCATCGGCATCGTCCCGCGCACGGGCGACATCTACCAGCCGGCGGTCCTCGCGAAGGTCGAGCGCATCCAGGACCAGCTCGAGCTCGTCCCGCACGCCGTCCGGCACAACGTGCTCAGCCTCGCAGCCCACAAGGTGAAGTCCATCACCGGTGGGCCCGACGGCATGGTCGTCCGCCCGATGATGGAGACCATCCCCACCACGCCAGCGGGGCTCGACAGCCTCCGCGTCGCGGTCGAGGCGATGCCCGTCTATCGCAACGCCCTCGTCTCGCCCGACGGACGCGCGATCGCCGTCATCGCCGATTTCAGGCAGGACTCGACGGTCCCGAACTTCATCGCGATGAATAAGGAGATGCGCCGGATCGTCGACGCCGAGCGCGATTCCACGGTCGACATCTACCTCGGCGGGCTCCCGCTCGTCGGCGAGGCGGCCGACCGGCAGTTCCTCAAGATGCCGCTCCTCTTCGGCGGCGCGCTGCTCGTGATCCTGCTCGTGCAGTTCTGGTCGTTCCGCTCGCTGCAGGGTGTGCTGCTCCCGATGGCGACCGGCGTGATCAGCGTGATCTGGAGCCTTGGCCTCATGGGCCTCACCGGCGTCCACCTCGACCCGCTCAACACGACGACGCCCATCCTCGTGCTGGCGGTCGCGGCCGGTCACGCGATCCAGATCCTAAAGCGCTACTACGAGGAGTACGGTCGCCAGCTCGCCGCTGGCACCGACCCCGTGACGGCGAACCGGGAGGCGGTCATCGAGTCGATCGCGCGCGTCGGCCCAGTGATGCTCATCGCCGGCGTGATCGCGACCCTGACGTTCTACTCGCTCATCTCGACCGGCATCCCGATGGTCCAGCACTTCGGGATCTTCGCCGGCAGCGGCGTGCTCGCCACGATGATCCTCGAGCTTACGCTCATCCCGGTCGTCCGCGCCTCGTTGCGTCCCCCGAAGCCGGTCGAAGTGAGCCGTGAGAAGGCCAAGAGCCTCCTCGACCGGGTGCTCGTCACCATCGCGACCAACCTCGCGAGTGGCCGTGCGCCCGCCATCATCGGCGGCGGCCTCGCCGTGCTCGCCCTCCTCGGCGCCGGCATCGCCCGGCTGCGCGTCGACAACAACTTCAAGCTCTACCACAAGCCGTCGAGCCAGCTCCGCGTGGACGATCGCGCGCTGAATGCGCGGTTCGGGGGGACGAACTCGATCCAGTTCGTCGTCGATGCCCAGGGTCCCGACGGCATCAAGGATCCGCGCGTGCTGGAGGCGATGGCGCGCCTCGAGGCCTTCCTCGAGCAGCAGAATGGCGTCGGGAAGACCCAGTCGCTCGCCGACCTCATCATGCAGATGAACAAGTCGATGCACGCCGACGACCCGGCGTTCTACCGGATCCCCGAGCGCCAGGATCTCGTCGCCCAGTACCTGTTCCTCTACTCGCTCTCCGGCGACCCGCAGGACTTCGACACCTACGTCGACAACGACTACCGGCGCGCCAGCGTCTGGGCGCTGCTGAAGGACGACGGGACCGCCAATGCCGAACGGATCGCGCGCGCGGCCGAGGACGTGATCGCGAGCTTCCCGCCCGGCGTGACGGTGCGGATGGGCGGCAGCCTCCCGCAGATGGTGGCCCTCAACACGACCATCGTCAGCGACAAGGCGAGGAACATGCTCCAGATGTCGATCGTCGTCTTCGTGCTGGGCGCGCTGGTGCTGCGTTCCTTCGTCGGCGGCCTCTTCGTGGTGACCCCGCTGCTCGCGGTGATGCTCGCGAACTTCGGCGTGATGGGCTGGCGCGGGACGCCGCTCGACATCTCGGCCATGACTACCGCCGCGATGGCGATCGGCATCGGCGCCGACTACGAGATCTACCTGCTCTTCCGCTTCCGGGAGGAGCTCGCCCGCACCGGCAGCGTCCTCGCCGCCACCCGCAACTCGATGCTCACCTCGGGGAAGGCGATCGTGCTCGTCGCGATCTCCGTCGCCGCCGGCTACGCCGTGCTGCAGCTCTCCGATTTCGCCTTCTACAACCAGCTCTCGACCATGGTCATCGCGACCATGATGACGAGCGCCTTCTTCGCCCTCTTCTTCCTGCGTGCCCTCATGATGATCTTCCGTCCGCGTTTCGTCTTCGGCGACCAGCGCGATGCGCTCTTCGCCGCCGTGCCGGCCACCACGCCGGCCACCGTCTCCGCCACGACCGGGGGTGCGCGATGAACGCCCATCTCTCGTGCCTCTTCGCGGCCGCCCTCACCGGCGTCGTCGCCGCCACGGAACCCGCAGCGGCACAGCAGCTCACCGCCACCGAGGTGATGGCGCGCAACTTCAGCGTCACCAAGGTCGCCGCGCTCACGGTCGAGGCGACGATGGTCCTCACCAACGAGCGCGGCCAGACGCGCGAGCGGCGCACGACCACCACCATCAAGCGCCAGGCGAACGGCGTCGACTCGAAGTTCCTCGTCCGGTTCAGCGCACCGGCCGACATCAGCGGCACCGGGTTCCTCCAGGTGGAGCACTCCACCGGGGACGACGACCTCTGGATCTACCTGCCCGCGCTCGCGAAGAGCCGCCGGCTCGTCGCGAACAACAAGAAGGACAGTTTCGTCGGCTCGGACTTCTCCTACGGCGACATCGCGCTGCCGCGGGTCGAGCTCTACGTCCACACGCTGAAGGGACACGAACAGGTGGACGGGACCGACTGCTATGTGATCGAGTCGGTGCCACGCGACGACGCCGTGCGCGCGAGCAGTGGTTACGGCCGCAAGGTCACCTGGGTGCGCGCCGACAACTTCCTCGAGACCAAAGTCGAGTACTACGACGTCGCCGGACGCCTGCTCAAGACCCAGCTGGTCCGGCGCCACACGCCGGTGCCGAACGAGGCCGGGAAGTGGTTCGCGCTCTCGCGCGAGATGACCAACCACCAGACCTCGCATCGCACGTCGTTCACCGTCGACCGGCTCCGCACCGACGTCCCGGTCACCGACGAGATGTTCACCACGCGCTGGATCGAACGGCCATGAATCCCCTTCGCCTGCTCTCGATCGCGCCGGTGATGCTGGCGCTCAGCCTCGTGCCCGCACCCGCCGGGGCGCAGCGCACCACGGGCCTCGACCGTCTCGCCGAGGCAGCTGGACTCTCCGGGTCGCTCCGGCTCGGCCACTGGTCCTCCACCCGCTCGCTCGACGCCACCAACCCGGAGTTCAGCACCCTCGCCCGCCTGAAGTCGCATCGCACGCTCGGATCCGCGGTCTCCTTCCAGCTCGATGGCTGGGGCGCGCTGCGCGGCCCGGCGGACTCGGCCGACCTCACGGCGGACCTTCGCGAAGCGTACGTCGACGTGCGCGTGGGGCATCTGGACGTGCGCGCCGGTCGCCAGGTGGTCGCGTGGGGCCGCGCAGATGGCATCAACCCGACCGACAACATCACGCCGCACGACTACACGCTCCTCGTGCCCGATGACGCCGACCGACGCGTCGGCACCACCGGCGTGCGCGCGACGGCGTACGCGGGCGGACTCTCGCTCTCGGCGCTCTGGTTCCCCGAGTTCCGGCCGGACCGGCTCCCGCTGCCGGCGGCGCCGGACGGCATCGCGTTCCGCGAACGCGCCGAGCGCTGGCCGAACACGACCTGGGGC
>CAZIDS010000136.1:0-2214 GCA_964537945.1 uncultured Gemmatimonas sp.
TCTGGTGGGGGGTGGGGGGGGGGGGGGGGGGCCCCGTCGCCCCCCCCCCGCTCCAAAACTACAATCTCCGTCCCGTCCGCGAGAACCGCCCGTCAGTGCTTGAACGGGGCCGCCACTTCATAGAGGGCGGGCCCGAACGTGTTGGCCGAGATGCCATCGCCGAGCTGGCCCATCGCCTTGTCGCCGAAGCACCAGGCGCGCCCCTCGGCGTTCCAGATGCAGGCGTGGTCGAGCGCCGCCACCGCGCCGGTGTAGGCGCCGACCGCGGGAATCTGCGCGAGACCCGTCGCGTTGCCGATGACGCCCGTGCACCAGACGGTGCCGTTCACGCGCACGCCGCAGATGCCGGGACGCCCGCTCACGTTGACGTACGTGTAGTTGTTCCCCACGAGCCACGGCAGGGCCGCGCCGGTGGAGTTGGGGGTGAACTCCCCCCAGCAGTAGAGGTCGTGCGCGGTGGTGATGGCGCAGCTCTGGTGCCCTTCCATGGACATCGACTCGAACGTGAGCGTGGTGCTCACGATGGTCGGCGTCGCAGTGCAGCGCACGTTGATGCCCGTGATGATGCAGTTGGGCACCGCGGTCGTGCCGAGCTGCCCCTTCTCGCTCGTCCCCCAGCAGTAGACGCGGCCGGCGGCGTTGCGCGCGCACGCGTGCTGGATCCCGACGCCGATCTCCACCCAGTCGGTCGCGGTGCCGATGCGCACCGGCGCGACGCCGCAACCGCCGAATCCGCCGCCGCCCTGGCAGATGGTGTTCTGCAGCGGCGTGCCTGTCGTGACCATGTTCGGCTCGCCCCAGCACCAGATCTCTCCGTCGGTCGTGATGCCGCACACCATCGCGCTGCCCGGGTCGAAGTCCCTGAATCGCATCCCCGCCACCGACGCGACCTCGCGCAACCGCCACACCTGTTCGGTCTTGTCGCCCGGATGCTGCAGGAGGTAGTCGTTGGTCCCCCAACCCCAGAGCCGGCCCTCGGTGTCGAGCCCCCACGTGCCGAGCGCGCTCGACTCGAACTTCGTGAACACGTGGCCGCCCTCGACCGGCGCCGGCCGCTTCCAGCAGGGGACCCATTGCTCGTCGAACGGGAAGCTCGGCGGCAGGTAGCAGCTCTCGCGCAGCGTGGTCGACGCCGCGTCGGAGCCCCAGCACCACGCGCGGCCGCGCGTGTCGAGGCCGCACGAGCGCTCGTAGTTCACCGTCAGCGCACTGAAGACCAGCGGCGCGGCGAGCTCCGAGAGGTCCTCGTTCGCCCACGGCTCGGTGCAGGCCGCGCAGGCGGCGAGCGCCGCGGCGGCGAGGGCGCGCAGTCGGATGGTCACCATGCGATCCCCGCGCCGAGGGTGACGTCCGCGTCGCGGTCGGAGCGCTTGAACCGCGCGATCCGAACGAAACCGATCGTGAACCGCGCGGTGATCCCGAGCTCCGTCGCCATCGCCGACGGGCTCTCGTCGATCTTGAGCGTGTCGCCGCGGTCGTAGAGCTGCCCCACCGAGCGCTGGTACAGGTACTGCGGCGACCACCACGCCACGAGTTCGGCCGGTCCGAACCGCCTGTGGACCGACATCGGCAGCGCGACCGGGACGGTCGTCGCCGTCTCGCGGTAGTTCATCACACTGCCCTCGACGTCCTTGAGGTAGGCGTAGCCGAGCTGATAGCCGATGAGCGCGCAGAGCGAGAAGAGCTCCCATTCGCGCTGCCGGTACAGGCGCAGCCCCATCGAGCGTGTCACGGAGCCCGGGTTGCCGACGTTCGACGTGTTGTAGTTCAGGTTGAGCCCGTTCATGCCTGCGTGCAGGCCAAGCTCGCCGGTGTAGCTCGGCGTTCCGTCGTTCAGTTCGAGGCGGCTCGCCATCAGGTGCAGCCGCTGGCTCGGGACGCCGCGGCACGACTGCGCCGCCACCCCCGGCGCGAGGGTGAGCAGTGCGGCGGCCGCGATCATCGCGCGGTTCATCGTGGATCCTCCAGGTGCGGACGCACGGGGCGTCGTGACGCGGGCACCTTGGGCCGGATTCCTTATCGGGGCCTTATGCCCCGGATAACGCCCGCGTCACGACCGCAACTCGCGCCGGGCCAGCGGGTTGCGGTGCCGCGCCTTATCTTCGTCTTCCCCATCGCCGGAGCACCCGGATGCGTCCCCGCGCCGCCCTCCTCCTCCTGACGCTCGCGCTCCCCGCGCGCGCGCAGGCACCCGCGCAAGCACCCGCGCAAGCA
>CAZIDS010000136.1:2314-8637 GCA_964537945.1 uncultured Gemmatimonas sp.
GCACCCGCGCAAGCACCCGCGCAAGCAACCGCGCCGGTCCCGCGCGGCATCGTCCTCGCCGACCTCACCTGGCAGCAGGCCGAACGGGTCCTCACCAGGGACGCGGTCATCGTCATCCCGCTTGGCGCCGAGGCGAAGGAGCACGGCCCGCACCTGCGGCTCGACAACGATTACAAGCTCGCCGAGTACTTCCGCGGCCGCGTGCTCGCGGCGTCGGACGTGATCATCGCGCCGACGATCAACTACAACTTCTATCCGTCGTTCGTCGACTATCCCGGCTCGACGCACCTGCGCCTCGAGACGGCGCGCGACATGATCGTCGACATCGTGCGCGGCCTCGCGCGCTTCGGCCCGCGCAAGTTCTACGTGCTGAACACCGGCGTCTCGACGCTCCGCCCGCTCGCCGCCGCGGCCGAGGTCCTTCGCGCGGAGGGACTCGACTTCACCTACACCGACATCCTGAACGTAGGCGCCGAGGCGGAGCGGCAGGTGCGGCAGCAGGCGCGCGGCACGCACGCTGACGAGATCGAGACGTCGATGATGCTCTACATGTTCCCCGACCGCGTGGACATGTCGAAGGCGGTGAAGGACGATTCGCCGCAGGGGACCGGCGGCCTCTCGCGGGTACAGGGGGACGGGCGCACCTACTCGCCGAGCGGGACGTGGGGCGACGCGACGCTCGCGACGCGCGAGAAGGGCCGGGTGGTGGTGGAAGCGATGGTGGCGGGCATGCTGCGCGAGATCGACGCGCTCCGGAGACAATGATGATGCTGCACCCGAGGCTGGTTCCCGTCGCGGCGCTGGGCGCCGCGCTCCTCGCGACCGCGGCGCTGCCGCACGCGCCGCTCCGCGTGATCCGGTCGAGCCCGGTCGGGCTGAGCGGACCGATCACCGAGATCTCGGTGAGCTTCGACCGCCCGGTGGCGGCGGCCGTGGAGACGGCGCCCGACCCGTCGAAGGTGCTGCAGATATCGCCCGCGATCGAAGGGCGATACGAGTGGCGCGACCCGGTGACGGTGCGGTTCATCCCGGCGAAGCGGCTGCCGTCGGACCTGCGCGTGGTGGTCACGGTGCCGACCGACTTCGCGGCGATGGACGGGAACCGGCTCGCCGAGCCGCACCGCTTCGCCTTCCGGGTGAAGGGGCCCGAGCTGCAGGCGGGCTCGCCGCTGAGCTTCAACGAATCCTCGCAGCACGTGCTGCCGGCGCAGCGCTTCGAGGTGGTCTACAGCGACAGCGTCAACGCCGACCGCCTCGCCGACCTCGCGTTCATCGAGATGCAGGCGACGTGCAACCCGCGGACGATCCGGATGCGCCAGACGGCCCAGCGCCGGATCCAGTCGAACGACCCGTGGCAATACCAGAACGCCGGGGGATGGGACCGCGAGCGCTCGCTCGACTCGCTGCGCCGTGTGGTCTCGCTCGTGCCGCGCGCGCCGATCCCGCGCGGCTGCGCGGGCGAGCTCGTGCTGCCGGTGGAGGTGACGGCGCTGACGACGCCGGCGACGACCCGCTGGGGCTTCCGCGCGTACGGCGCGCTCACGCTCTCGGTCGTGGACTGCGGCCGCTACGCCGGCAACGCGTGCCCGCGCGGGCCCGCGCGCATCGTCTTCTCGAATCCCGTCTCGGGCGAGCAGGTGCTGAAGCACGTCCGCTTCAGTCCGGCGCAGCCGTTCACCATCCGCGACACGAACGCGGTGCAGACCGAGTGGATCCTCGAGGCGCAGCTCACGCCGCGCACGGGCTACGCCGTCTTCGCCGACACGGCGATCCGTGACGTGTTCAGCCAGCCGCTGAGCGGGAATCCGGCCGGCGGCTTCCGCACCAGCGGCTACGAACCGTACGTGAACTATCCGTACGGGAAGCAGACGATCGAGCGCGTCGGGTTCCGCACGCTCCCGGTGGAGCACGCGAACGCCGACACCCTGCTCGCGTACGTCGCGCCGGTGCCGCGCCGTCTCGAGAAGGACTTCCTCGCGCGCTATTCCTGGGGCTACCGCGAGCTGTGGGACTCGGTCGCCGCCGGCGGAGAGCTGCGGAGGATCCCGGTCACGACGGGCCGCGACCGCGGTGCGCTCACCGGGCTCGCGCTCCCGGTCGCCGACGCCACGCGCGCCGACGCACCGACGCTGTTCGCGGTGCGCGTGACCGGCACCGCGCTGCCGAAGGGGATGAACCAGTCGAACCTCGCCCTCGTGCAGGTGACCGACCTCGGCGTCACCGCGCGGCTCGGCGTGCAGGAGGGGATGGTCTGGGTCACCGGCGTGAGCGACGGCAAGCCGCGCGCGAACGCGAGCGTCACGCTGCACGGCGCCGACGGCACCGTGCTCGCGACCGCGCGCACCGACGTGCAGGGGCTCGCGGCGCTGCACGACTTCAAGGAGCCGCTCGCGCCGGCCGACGGCGAGTCGAGCGACGACTCCCGCGATGAGGGCGCGTACGTCGCCGTGCAGCTGGGCGACGACCGTGCGCTCGTCTCGGTGAACGACTACGACCCGGACCTGAGCGCGTGGACCTTCGGCCTCAGCGCCGCGTGGGGCGGCGCGCGCTACCCGATCGCCGGCGCGCTCTTCGCCGACCGCGGCATCTATCGGCCGGGCGAACAGGTGAATCTCAAGGCGATCGTGCGCGCGGGCCCGCTCGGCGCACTGCGCTCGCCCGTGCGCGGCGACTCGGTGAAGTGGGTGCTCACCGATCGCGAGGGGAACGAGGCCTTCACGAAGACGGTCGCGCTCTCCGCGTTCGGCACGTCGCAGCACCGCGTGGACCTGCCGGCGACCGCGCCGGTGGGGACGATCCGCGCGCGCGTGATGATGAAGCGGCGCGGCTCCTGGCGCACGGTCGCCTCCACGACCTACCGCGTCGGCGAGTACCGGCCGCCCGAGTTCCTCGTGGACGCCGCCGTGCGCAGCGAGAACGCCGCGCCTGGCGGCGAGATCCGATTCGGTGTCACCGCGCGCTACCTCTTCGGCGCGCCGATGGGGAAGGCCCAGCTCAACTACGAGGTGCGCGAGGAGCGCGTCTGGCCGTGGGAGCTCAGCATCCCCGGCACCGACGGCTGGATGCTCGGCGACAACCGCTGGGACGCGCGCGAGAGCGAAGGCGTCGCGGGCACGTTCGCGAGCGGCGTCGACTCGCTCGACGACCGCGGCGACCGCACCGTGACGGTGACGATCCCGGCGCGGAAGACCGGAGCGACCTCGCGCGTCACCATCGCCGCCGCGGTCACCGACGTGAACCGGCAGGCGGTCGGCGCACTCGCCGGCACCATCGTCCACGCGGCGCGCTTCTACGTCGCCGCGCGGCTCGGCAGCGAGCGCTGGTACTGGCGCGCCGACGAGGCGCAGCGGATCGACGTGCGCGCGGTGCGGCCCGATGGCCAGCCGCAATCGGGCGTCGTCGTCTCGGGCAGACTCATCCGGCGTGAGTGGCACCGCGTACGCCGCGAGCGCGACGGCATCGCCGAGATGGTGGGCGAGTACGTCACCGACACCGTCGACAGCTGCACCGTGACGACGGCGGCCGAGCCGGCGCCGTGCACGATGACGCCGCGCGGCGGCGGCGTGCACACGGTCGAGCTCCGCGCGACCGACGCCGACGGCCGCTCCGCGGTGACGAGCTTCTCGCGCTGGGTGACCGGCCCCGGCTTCGTGCCGTGGGGCGACGAGAGCGAGTTCAAGATGGAACTCTTCGCCGACCGCGAGCGCTACGCCGTCGGCGACACCGCGACCGTCCTCGTCGCGTCGCCCTTCACCGACGCCGAGGCGTGGGTGACGGTCGAGCGCGAACAGGTGCTGACGCAGTACCGGGTCCGCATCACGTCGGGCTCGCAGATGATCAAGGTCCCGGTGACGGAGGCGTTCGTGCCGAACGCATTCGTGTCGGTGGTCGTGGTGCGCGGCCGCAGCGCGCCGCCGGGGAAGCTCGACGACCCGGGCCGCCCCACGATGCGCGTCGGCTACACGCAGCTGCGCGTCACGCCGGAAGTGAAGCGCCTCCGTGTCGGGCTCACGTTCGGCAAGCCCGACTACCGGCCCGGCGACACGGCGACCGTGCGCCTCGCGGTGCGCGACGGCCGCGGCGCGGGCCAGCGCTCCGAGGTCGCGCTCTGGGCCGTGGACGAGGGCGTGCTCTCGCTCACCGGCTACAAGACGCCCGACCCGCTCGATCTCATCTACCGCGCGCGCGACCTCGGCATCCGGCTCGCGAGCAACCTCGTCGCGGTGACGCCGCAGGTCGCCGAGGGCGAGAAGGGCCAGCGCGCGCCCGGCGGCGGCGGCGGCGCCGAGGGCGCGGAGATCCTCCGTTCGCGTTTCAAGACCGTCGCCTTCTACCTCGGCGATGTCGTCACCGACGCGCAGGGCAACGCCGAGATCAAGTCGAAGCTGCCCGACAACCTCACGACCTTCCGCGTGATGGCGGTCGCGGTGACCGACGGCGACCGCTACGGCAGCGGCGAGATGCCGCTGCTCGTGACGCGCCCGGTCGTCGCGCGGCCGGCGCTCCCGCGCTTCGTGCGGCCGGGTGACACCCTCACCGCAGGCACGGTGGTGAACCGACGCGACGCGGCGGCGGTGCAGGCGAGCGTGAAGGCGCAGGCGACCGGCGTGACCCTCATCGGCGCGGCCGAGCGCACCATCCCGCTCGCCGCGGGTCGCGGCGCCGAGGCGCGATTCCGCTGGGCGGCGATCCCCGGCGACAGCGCGGCCTTCCGGTTCGACGTCCGCTCGGGCACCGACCTCGACGCGGTGCGCGTGGCGGTCGCGGTGAAGCCCGATGCGTTCGCGCGGCGCCACGTGGCGAGCGGAACCCTGCGCGACACCGCGTCGGTCGTGATCGACCTGCCGGCCGACATCGACCCGGCGCGTTCGCGCGTGACGATCACGATGGGCACGACGCCGCTCGCGATCGTGCGCGGCATCCGCGATGCGCTGCGGGTCTACGCGTACGAATGCACCGAGCAGGTCTCGAGCCGCATGCTGCCGATGCTCACGCTGCTGCGCACGCAGGGCGCGCTGAGCGCGAGCGAGACGGCCGTGGCGCGCGCCGAGGTGGCGCGCGGCGTGGCCGTGCTCTCGGGCCGCCAGCGTGCCGACGGCGGCATCGGCTACTGGGGGGCCGGTGACTGGACGTCGCCCTGGCTCTCCGAGTACGCGGGCTCGATGCTCGCCGACGCGCGTGCGCTCGGCGTCCCGGTGGACAGCGCCGTGATGGCGAAGCTCGCTGAGTACCTCCGCACGTCGCTGCGCACCGAGGACAAGAAGGTCGGGCCGCTCGGCTGGTGGTACGAGCGCCGATCGACGCGCCTCGCCGACCAGGTCGCAGCGGCCGACCTGCTCAACCGGCTGAGCGAACCGGACGTCGCGCTGGAGAACGAACTGCTGCGCAACGCCGGCTTCATGATGCGCGAGGACCGCATCCGGCTCGCCGAGGTCGTCGCGCGGCGCGGCGCGTCGAGCGAGGCGCGCACCCTCCTCGCGCCGGTGTGGTCGCAGGTCCGGATCGACGGCCGCACGGGCACGCTCGCCGCCGACACGTCGCACTGGTACTTCAGCTCGAAGACGCGCGAGATGGCGCGCCTGCTCACGGCGACGCTGATCGTGGACCCGTCGAACGCGGTGGTCGGCCCGCTCGTGGAGAACCTCGCGGTCGTGCCGAAGGGCTGGGTCAACACGCAGGACCTCGCGATGATCGTGCGCGCGCTGTCGCGATACGAGGCGCGGATCGCGGCGCGCACACCGCGGCCCGTGACCGTGCGCAGCGGCTCGCGGCAGGTGCTGCGCACCGTCACCGCGCGCGGCGACACCGCGCTCGCGATCGGGCCGCTGCTCGGGCCCGTGCGCGACGAGACGCGCACGCTGCGGCTCTCGCTGCGCGCCGAAGGCGCGGCCGACCTGCCGACCTTCTTCCACGTGACCGTGGACGAGATGCCGTCGAAGCCCCCGGTGCGGCCGTCCGACGCCGGCATCCGCGTCGAGCGGTGGTACGAGCGCTACGATGTCGCGCGCCCCGTGTCGACCGTGGCCGAGGGCG
Source organism: uncultured Gemmatimonas sp. (assembly GCA_964537945.1). Classification (GTDB taxonomy): domain Bacteria; phylum Gemmatimonadota; class Gemmatimonadetes; order Gemmatimonadales; family Gemmatimonadaceae; genus Pseudogemmatithrix. Next base: position 8,348 of record CAZIDS010000136.1, read on the forward strand.
AGCTGGTGCGCGTGCGGCTGCGCATCACGGTGCCCGAGGAGCGCCGCTTCGTCGTGGTGGACGACGCGCTACCCGCGGGCCTCGAGGCGGTGGACCTCAGCCTGCGCACCTCGACGCTCGTCGGCGGGAAAGCGCCGGAGAGGAAGCCGGCAGCCGAGCCGGGCGAGGGAGACGAGGCGGAGGGCGAGGGCGAAGGGGAGATCGACGACGAGTTCGGCTACGGCCGCTGGGAATACGGCTGGTGGTCGCCGTGGGACTTCCGCGAGATCCGCGACGACCGTGTGGTCTGG
>CAZIDS010000137.1:0-8589 GCA_964537945.1 uncultured Gemmatimonas sp.
TGGCGCATCCGCTGGCGGCCTTCGAAGAGGAAGGGCTTGGTGACGATGCCGACGGTGAGGGCGCCGGACTCGCGGGCGATCTCGCAGACGATCGGAGCAGCGCCCGTACCGGTGCCGCCGCCCATGCCGCAGGTGACGAAGACGAGGTCCGAACCGGAGAGCGTGCGCGAGACTTCGTCACGGTTCTCCTCGATCGCCTGGCGCCCGATCTCGGGGCGGGCGCCGGCGCCGAGTCCCCGCGTCAGCTTCTTGCCGATCTGGATCTTGACGTCGCTCTTGGAGTTGAGGAGCGCCTGCGCGTCGGTGTTCACGGAGATGAACTCGACGCCCTCGAGGTGCTCCTCGATCATGCGGTTGACCGCGTTGCCGCCGCCGCCGCCGACGCCCACGACCTTCATCCGGGCGTGCTGGGCCGCGTTGTCCTCGAACTCGAAGATGCTCATCGGGGGTGGTGCTCCGGAGGGATGCGGGGGTGCGGTCCGACGACGCGCAATATAGCCCCGAATGGCCGGGGCTTCACGTATCTGTGACGAGCGGACGGGGCGCGCGGAAACGTCGGTGGGGCAACGCTTTATCCACCTGCTGTCGAGGGTGAGTACAGATTTGTGATGAAGGGTGGAGGAGCACTGCAAGGTCACGTGCGACGACCTGTCGCATCACTTCCTGACGGGCGGTTGGCGCAGAACGCGGGAGGCGCCGCAGTTTGCCGCTACTCAGAGAGCGACAGCATTTCGCCGCGCGTCACGGATTGACGCCGCGCAGCGAGACGCAGGTCACACCGCGGGCGAACAGCAACCACCGGCACGAGCGAAATGGCGACCCTCCAGGAACTCGACAAGGCGATCGGCTCCCACGTCCTGTGGAAGACGCGGCTCAAGACGGCGATCGACACCGGCCGGATGGAGGCGCCACAGGCCGCGCTCACGGCGGGGCACGACTGCCCGTTCGGGAAGTGGCTGAAGGGGCCGACGATCGCGCCGTCGACGAAGGCGTCGGAGCACTACGCGAAGGTGGAGCAGCTGCACGTGATGTTCCATACTGCGGCGGCGAAGATCGGGGCGCTGGCGCTGGCGGGGGAGCACAAGAAGGCGATCGACGAGATCACGGGGGCGTCGGAATTCTCGTCCGCCCATCGGGAACTGGCTGCGTCTCTCGAGCAATGGAAGCAGGCGCTCCGCTGAAGCGGAGATGAAGGCTGAAGGATGAAAGTGGAAAGCAAATGCGGGGAGGAGCCTTGGCTCTTCCCCGCATCGTCATTTGCCCGCTCTTTCAACCTTCATCCTTCAGCCTTCGTCCTAGAAGAAGTCCTGCAGCCAGGTCTTGAACCGCGCTGCGAGATTGTCCATCGACGGCCCAGCGTTGGAGAGCGAAAGCCGCTTCCCCTTCCCCGGCGTCGTCCCGATCGCGACGCGGTGGGCCCCGTACTGCACGAGCCCCGTGACCGTCGCGAACCGCGGCGACTGGACTGAATCAGCGAGTCCGCCGAGGAACTCGCCGGGAATGCCGATGCGGGCGCCGAGCCCGAACACCTCGTTCGCGAGGTCCGCCGTTCCGGGCTGCGCACTCGCGCCGCCGGTGACCACCACGCCGGCGCTCAGCTTCTTGATCAGCCCCGCCTCCTCGATGTCCCGAAGGACCATCTCGAAGATCTCCTGCGTACGCTGGTGGATGATGTGCGCCAGCAGCGACCGCGGGATCTCCCGGTCCCCCTGCGCCCCCGTGCTCGGGAGGCGGATCTTCTCGTGGTGCGGGACGATCTGCTCGTATGCCGCGCCGAACTGCTCCTTGAGCCGTTCGGCGTCGGACTGCGTCACGCCGAGCCCGTGCACGATGTCGCTCGTCACGTTGAGGCCGCCGTACCCGACAGTGCCGAGGTGGCGGATCTTGCCCTCGTGGAAGACGGCGACGTCGGTGGTGCCGGCGCCCATCTCGACGAGGGCGACGCCGAGTTCCTTCTCGTCGTCGGTGAGCACGCTGAGCGCGCTCGCGAGCGGCTCGAGGACGAGCTCGCTGACCTTGTAGCCCGAGCGCTCGACGGCCTTGCGCAGGTTCATCGCCGGCGACGAGCCGATGGTGACGAGGTACATCTCGGTCTCGAGGCGCGTGCCGATCATGCCGATCGGGTCGCGGACGCCGACGTTCTTGTCGACGGTGTATTCCTGCGGGATCGCGTGGATGAGCTCGCGGTCCTGGGGGATGCTCTGCGCGCGCGCGACGGCGTTGGCGCGGTCGACGTCGTTCTTCGTGATCTCGGCGCCGGTGATCGACGCGATGCCGGTGGAGGTCATCGCCGAGACGTGCTCGCCGGCGATGCCGGCATAGACGGACTCGACCTGCGCGCCCGCCATCCGCTCGGCGTCCTGCATCGCCTTGGTGATGGAGCGCTGCGTCTCCTCGATGTCGGCGACGACGCCCTTGCGGAGGCCGGTCGTGCGCGACTGTCCCACACCGAGGATGTTCACGGTGGGGTGCTTCGGCAGGTCCCCGACGACCTCCGCGATGACGGCGGTGGTCTTGGCGGAGCCGATGTCGAGGCCGGCGACGAGCCGATCGAGGTTCACGAACGATGAAGGCTGAAGGATGAAGGATGAAAGTCGAACGACAGCTGGCTACGGGATGCGGGCTACGACCTGATCTCGGTACCTCAGGTCGAGCTCTTCTACCCTCTTTCCCCTTCTTGCGAGGTCGAGTTCTACTGCCAAGACCTCGGCCAGGCGGGAGACGCTTACGCTGGGCAGGGCGAGGATGCGGTGTTCGGGCAGGACGAGGATCACGTCGCCGCGGGTGCCTCTCCTTGCTTCGCTGATGCGGGCGAAGAGGGAGGGGAGGTCGGCGCGTACTTCCCCGAGCAGCCTCAGCAGGAGCGTGTCGCGTGAGGCGAGCACCGGCAGGTCCACGTCGGTGCGCGTGGGGTCCACCGGCAGCGGAGCCCCCGTCGCATCGGTGACCACGAGGCCCTTCGCGCCGTTGACCAGCGCGATGGGCGGGTTCTCGGTCACCCGCACGACGAGGGTGCCGGGGAGCCGCCGCCCGATGCGCGCGTCGCGCACCTGCGGATGCTCCTTCGCCCGCGCCACGAGGGGCGACACGTCGTCCCAGATCGAGGCGGTCGTGTCGACCCTCAACCTCGAAACGATTTCGTCGGGAGCGGCGTAACGGGCGCCCTCGATCACCACGCGGCGCACGCGGAAGAAGTCCATCCGCCGCAGGATCGCGCGGCCCCACCAGGGCGACGTGACCACCACGAGCAGCGCGGCGAGCTGGCCGATCCGACGCAGCCGCTTCCGCCAGCGAGGCTCCTGAGGACCGTCGCTGCCGAGGTCGTTATCGCCGATGGGCGTCACCCTTCACCCTTCATCATTCAGCCTTCATCCCCCGCCCAGTCGCGCGAGCAACTCCGGCCCCGTCTTCGTGATGTCCCCCGCCCCGACGGTGAAGACGACGTCGCCGTCCCTCACGAGCGAGGCGAGCGCGCCGGCGGCCTCGCTGCGCGGGCCGGTCCAGGCCGGCGCGCGCCCCGCCTTGACGGCCGCGTCGGCGATGAGCTGGCTCGTCACGCCTTCCATCGGCTTCTCGCGCGCCGGATAGATGTCGCAGAGCGCGATCACGTCCGCGCGCGCGAGCGCGCTGCCGAACTCGCGCGCGAAGTCGCGCGTGCGCGAGAAGAGGTGCGGCTGGAAGGCGACCACGATGCGGCGCGCCGGGTAGGCCTCGCGCGCCGCGGCGAGCGTCGCCTCGAGCTCCGTGGGATGATGCGCGTAGTCGTCCACGACCTGCACGCCCTTCGCCGCGCCGATGCGCTGGAATCGCCGCTCGGCGCCGACGAACGAGGCGAGGCCCGGCGCCATCTCCTCCACCTTGAGCGCCCACGGCCCGATGCCGCACGCGAGCGCCGCGAGCGCGTTGCGCACGTTGTGCAGCCCGGGCACGCCGAGCGTCACCTCGCCGCTCGGCTTGCCGTCGTAGATGACGCTGAAGGTCGTGCGGCCGTCGTGATGCCGGATGTCGCGCGCGACGAGCCTCGCGTCGCTCGACGTGATGCCGTAGCGGATCACCTCGGCCGTCGCGGGGGACGGCAGGCGGTTCGCGCCGGGGTCGTCGGCGCAGAGCACGACGTACCGCGCACGCCCGACGTACTCGCTGAAGGTGTCGTGGATGTCCTGCAGGTCGCGATAGATGTCGAGGTGGTCGGCCTCGACGTTGGTGACCACGGCGACCGAGGGCGTGAGCGCCAGGAAGGAGCGGTCGTACTCGTCGGCTTCGACGACGAAGACGTCGTGGCCGCCCTTCGAGAGGTTCCCCTGCCAGCTCGTCACCCGCGCGCCCACGACGCCGGTGGGCGCCTTCCCCGCGGCGGAGAGGGCCTCGGTGGTCATCACGGTGGTGGTGCTCTTGCCGTGCGTGCCCGCTACGCCGATCAGGAAGCCGCCCGCGGTCGCCTCGGCGAGCGCCTCGGCGCGGCGGACGACCTCGATCCCCATCTCGCGCGCGCGGAGGATCTCCGGGTGGTCCTTGGGGATGGCGGACGAGACCACCAGGGCGCGATGGCCTTCGAGGTGCGCGGGGTCGTGGCCCTTCGTGACCGGGATGCCGAGCGCGACGAGGTCGGCCGCGCCGTCGGGGTTCTGGTCGCAGCCCGTGACCTTCGCGCCGCGGCGCTGGAACAGCTCCGCGAGGGCGCTCATCCCGGCGCCGGCGATGCCCTGGAAGTGGATCGGACGCGGGTCCTTGTCACTGAGCAGTGTCATCCGGTGCGCAATCTAGCGGCTCAGGATGCGGGCCCGAGCAGGCGCGCGACGTGCGCGGCGATCTCGGCCGCCGCGTTGGGACGGGCCCGCGCGCGGGCGGCGGCGGCCATCGAGGCGAGCTTGCCGCGGTCGGCGAGGAGGGCGCCTACCTCGGCGCCCACGCGCTCGACGGTGAGCTGGCTCTCGGGGATATGCCTCGCCGCGCCGGCGGCTTCGAGGACCTTCGCGTTCGCGGTCTGGTGGTCATTCGCGGCCGTGGGGAGCGGGACGATCACCATCGGCACGCCCCACGCGCAGAGCTCGCTCGAGCCCATCATCCCGCCGCGCACCAGCGCGAGGTCGGCCGTCGCGTACGCCTCGGCGATCGGCGAGATGTAGGGGAGCACTCGCACGTCGGGCCGATCGAGATGCTTGTACGCGTCGTGATGCGCCTTGCCGGTGCCCCAGAGGACGCAGAGTCCCTTGGGGAGTCCCTGCTCCACCCACGCAGCCACCGCGCGGTTGAGAGCACGCGCGCCCTGACTCCCCCCGAACACCAGCAGCACCGTCGCCGCCGCGGGGAATCCCCACTTGGCCCGCGCCTCGGCTGGCCCCGGCTTGATGTCCGGCGGCGGCTCGATCGGGTTGCCCGTGTCGCGATAGACACAGCCGTTGTGCGGCAGGTAGCGCTCGGCCTCGGGATAGCCGAGGTACGCCTCGGTGGAGATGCGCGCGCTCCAGCGCGCGGTGATCCCCGGGATCGCGTCGCCGATGTGCTGCACCACCTTGATGCCGCGCGCCCAAGCCCACGCGCTGGTGAGGCCCGCCGCGTAGCCGCCGGTGCCGACGACGAGCGTCGGGTGCCGCTCACGCATCAGCCGGTCGAGCTTCCCCCAGCCGTCGAGCGCGCCGCGGAAGGTGCGCCAGTTCTTCCAGACCTGCGGCCGGTACAATGGATGCAGGTCGAGCAGGAGGTGCGGGAACTCGGTCGTCGGCAGGATGTCGCGCTCGATCCCGCGTTGGGCGCCGACGAAGAAGGGCTGCACGTCGGCGCGTGCGCGCACGAGGGTGCGCGCGATCGCGAGCCCCGGGTAGAGATGTCCGCCGGTGCCGCCGCCGGTGAAGACGACGTTCACCGTCATCTCACCCGGCCGCGAGCGGATTCGTCGCGCGGTCGCCGATCACGCGCTCCTTCACGCTCCCGATGTTCACGAGGATCCCGGTCATCAGCAGGGAGAGCAGCACGTTCGAGCGGCCGTACGAGATGAACGGCAGCGTCAGCCCCGTCGTCGGCAGGAGGCCGATCACGACGCCGAGGTGCAGGAAGGCCGTGACGACCATCGTCACCGTGAGGCCGATCGCGACGAGCTGCTGGAAGGGCGTGCGCGCCTGCTTCGCGATGCGGAAGCCGAGCCAGCCCCACGCCGAATAGGCGAGGATCAGGAAGAGCATCCCCATGAAGCCCCACTCCTCGCCGACGTTGCTGCCGATGAAGTCGTTGTACGGCAGCGGCAGGAAGCCGAACTGCTGGCGCCCTTGCCCGAAGCCGACGCCGAGCAGGCCGCCCGACCCGACCGCGATGAGCGACTGCTGCAGCTGGTGGTTCACCTGCGCGGTGGAATCGGCGGCGCCGGCGGCGAAGCCGAGCAGGCGCTGCAGCACGTACTCGAGCTTGTGCACGTAGCGCCACATCAGCGGAGCGCCGAGCAGGCCGAGCACGACGAAGTGCCCGATGCGCGCACCGGCGGCGTAGAGCATCACGCCCATCACGAGCGTGTAGAAGATCACGACCGAGAGGTCGGGCTCGAGCGCGACGAGGCCACTGAGCACGCCGAGGATGAGGACGAACGGCAGCATCCCCTTCGAGAGCCGCCGCAGCCCCTCCTCCCCGCCCTTCTTCACGATCAGCATCGCGGTCCAGCAGACGACGGCGAGCTTGCCGAGTTCCGACGGCTGCAGCGAGCCACCGAGGAGGAAGCGGCGCGAGCCATTGATTCGCGGCGAGATGAACTCGGTTCCGGGGATCACGATGATCGTGAGCGCCGCGATCGTGAGCCACATCAGCGGCCAGGCCCAGCCGCGCCAGCGCTCGGCGTCCATCTTCGCGAAGACCGCGAAGGCGACGATCCCGGCGCCGATCCCGGTGAGCTGGCGGACGAGGAAGAACCAGCTCGGCTTGCCGCCCTGCATGGCGACATAGGCGCTCGCCGAGTAGAGCGTGGCGATGCCGAACGCGACGAGGGCCGCGGTGACGATCACGAGCGCCTTCGCCTCGACCGACATCTTCCAGCGGTCGCGCACGAGCGCGCTCCCCTGGGCCTGGGCCGAACGCGGAGTGCTGCGGGCGCCGCCGAGGATCCCCGCGGGGGCGGTCAGCTGTCGGCCGCGAGCCGCCGGAAGGCGGCGCCGCGGTCCTCGTAGTTCTTGAACATGTCGAAGCTGGAGCAGGCGGGAGCGAGCAGGACCACGTCCCCGGGCGCAGCGAGCGCGCGGGCACGCGAGATGACCTGCTCGAATGACGATCCGAGCCGCACGAGAGGCACGTGCTCCCCCAGGTCGGCTTCGATGAGCGGGGCGGCCTCCCCGTAGGCCAGGACCACCTTCGCGTGGGCCTTCACCGCGTCGAGCATCGCGGTGTACGGCTCTCCCTTGTGCCGCCCGCCCAGCAGGAGGACGGTCGGGCGGGTCATCCCCTCGAGCGCGACCTTCGCCGCGCCGATGTTCGTCGCCTTGGAGTCGTTGATCCAGAGCACGCCGCCGAACTCGCCGACCGGCTCCAACCGGTGCTTGATCGCCTTGAAGCTCATCAGCCCCGCGGCGAGCTTCGCCCGCCCCGTCGCGTTCTGGTGCGCCGGGTCGGCTGACCAGGCGGCGAGGGCGGCGGCGAGCGCGTTCGCGACGTTGTGGTCGCCGAGGAGCGGGAGGTGGTCGCGCTCGAGCAATGGAGCATCAGCGAGCATCAGCATCCGCTGCCCCGCATCGTACCAGGCCTCGGCCGAGCGGTCGCGCAGCGAGAAGCGGCGCGCCGAGCCGGGCACGCGCGCCGTCCGCCGCATCACCTCGGCGTCGTCGGCATTCACCACGCGGATGCTCTGCGGCGTGGCGTTCGCGAAGAGACGGTCCTTGTCCTGGTAGTAGTCCTCGAGCTTGTGGTACCGGTCGAGGTGGTCGGGGGCGAGGTTCGTCATCACGGCGACGGTCGGCGCGACCGACGGCGTGTCGTGCAGCTGGAAGCTCGAGAGCTCGAGCGACATCCACTGCGGCTTGTGCGGCGCGAGCGCGATGTCGGAGAGCGGCGTTCCGATGTTCCCCGCCTCGACGGTCTCGTGGCCGAGTGCGCGCAGCAGGTGTGCAATGAGCGCGGTGACGGTCGTCTTGCCGTTGGTACCGGTCACGGCGATGTACGGCACGCCGGGGAGTGCGCGGAGCGCGATCTCGATCTCGGAGTAGATGGGGATCCCGTGCGCACGGGCCACCGCGAACGGCGTCGCGTCCGGCGGCACGCCGGGCGAGACCACCAGCGAGCCGGCCTTCCCGATGCGCGAGAGGTCGTGCTCGCCGACGTCGGCGGCGATCCCCTCGGCCGCGAGCCCCACCGCAGTCTCCTGCAACGCCTGTGAACGCGCGGCGTCGCTCGCGTAGACCCTCGCCCCCGCCCTCGCCAGCAGCCGCGCCACCGCCCGGCCGCTCGCGCCGAGGCCGATCACCGCGACCTCGCCCCGGGCCGCGACGGCGCGGAGCGCGTCGGTCACCGGATCTTGAGGGTGCTCAGCGCCAGGAAGGCGCAGAAGATGCCGAGGATCCAGAAGCGGATCACCACCTGCGTCTCCGGCCACCCCTTCAGCTCGAAGTGGTGGTGGAT
>CAZIDS010000138.1:0-8442 GCA_964537945.1 uncultured Gemmatimonas sp.
CACATCATGCTGGTGGACCTCGGGCGCAACGACGTCGGGCGCGTGGCGCGCTACGGGAGCGTGCAGGTCACGGACCTGATGACGGTCGAGCGGTACTCGCACGTGCACCACATCGTGAGCCAGGTGGAGGGGACGCTGCGCGAGGACGGCTCGGCGCTCGGCACCTTCAAGGCGGTCTTCCCGGCCGGGACGATGACCGGCGCACCGAAGGTGCGCGCCATGCAGGTGATCGACGCGCTGGAGCCGGAGCGGCGCGGGCCGTACGCCGGCGCGCTCGGCTATGTGGCGTGGGGGGACCGGCGGATGGACCTCGCGATCACGATCCGCACGGCGATCCTCGACGGGGACGAGGTGTCGGTGCAGGCGGGCGCCGGCATCGTCGCCGACTCGGACCCGGCGAAGGAGTGGACCGAGACCGAGAACAAGGCGCGGGCGATGCTGACGGCGATCGGACGCGTCCGGGCGGCGGCGCGGGCGGGGGCGGGCGCCCGGTAGTCGCACTCCCCGCCCCCGTTCGGTAGTTTTCGCCGATGCACTACCGCCTCATCGGCGTCGGGAACACCTACACCTTCGAGCTGTCGGGGAGCGCGCTGCTGAGCGTCGGCCGCGCGGTGACGAACGATTGCGCGGTCGTCGACCCGACGATCTCGCGCAAGCACGCCGACCTCAAGGTCACGCCGGGCGGGGTCGAGGTCACCGACGCCGGTTCGAGCAACGGCACGTTCGTGAACGGCGTGCAGGTGGACAAGTCGCTGATCGTGCCGGGGGACGAGGTCACGTTCGGCAAGGTCGTCTTCCGCCTCGAGCAGGTGATGCCGGCGCGTCCGGCGCCGCCGCCGGCGCCCGCCGGTGCGGGCGCGAAGCCGGGCGGCGCGACGATCGTCCGCCAGATCCCGAAGACCGGTGAAGCGTTCGCGATGGGCAAGGGCGCGAAGATCGGCGACTCGATCCCCGGCGACGCCGCCGACAAGGATCGCCGCCGCCTCGCGATCCTGCTCGAGGTCTCGAAGGGCCTCACGCGATCGGCCGACATCGAGGCGCTGCTGCAGAAGATCTGCGAGTACGCCTTCCAGGTGCTCGAGGCCGACCGCTGCGCGATCCAGCTGACCGACGACTTCGGCCTGCTGCACCCGAAGATCTCGCGCGACCGCCGCGGCGAGAAGGCGTCGAGCGACATCCCGCAGTCGATCGCGCGGATGGCGGTGGACGACAAGGTCGCCGTGCTCTCCGACGACGCCGGCGAGGACCAGCGCTTCCAGGGCCAGTCGGTCGTGCTCCAGAAGGTGCGCTCGGCGATGTGCGTGCCGCTCATCGGCAGCGAGAACCGCGTGCTCGGCGTGCTCTACGTCGACAATTTCTCGCTGAAGCGCTTCGCCGAGACCGACCTCGACTTCCTCATCGCGTTCTCGGGCATCGCCGCGGTGGCGATCGAGAACGGGCAGCTGGCCGAGCGGATCCGCAAGGAGGCGCTGGCGCGCAGCAACTTCGAGCGCTTCTTCACGCCGCACCTCGCGGCGCGCATCGCCTCGAGCCCCGACGCGGTGAAGCTCGGCGGCGACAAGCGGAAGGTCGCGGTCCTCTTCTCCGACATCCGCGGCTTCACCGCCCTCTCGGAGACGATGAACCCGGACACGATGGCGAAGCTGCTCACCGAGTACTTCACCGAGATGGTGGAGTGCGTGTTCCGCCACGGCGGCACGCTCGACAAGTTCATCGGCGACGCGGTGATGGCGCAGTGGGGCGCGCCGATCGGCGAACGGGATGATTGCGACCGCGCGATGCAGTCCGCGCTCGACATGATGGAGGAGCTCGACCGACTGAATGCGCGCTGGACGTCCGAAGGGCGGCCGACGCTGCAGATCGGCATCGGACTGAACGTCGGCGATGTCTTCGCGGGCAACATCGGCTCCGACCGCCGCCTCGAGTACACGGTCATCGGCGACCCGGTGAACGTGTCCAGCCGGCTCTGCGGCGCCGCCGGTCCCGGGGAGATCCTCATCTCCGAGCAGTTCCGCGGCGCGCTCGGCGCCCCTCCGCCGCTCGATTCCCTGCCGCCGATGGAACTCAAGGGGAAGAGCCAGGCGATGCCGGTCTTCCGCGTGAAGCGGTGACACGCTCGGCGGTCCCCGCGCCCAACGGCTACGAACGATTCGAGGTCGGGAGCACGGTCGTGGTCGCGCGCGTCGCCGCCGCCGCCGGCCTGCGCAGCGCGCTGGCGACGAACGAGACGCTGCACGGCTGGGCCGCGACCGTGCCGGGCGCCGAGGCGTTCCAGGGGCGCGCGACCGCGTGGGGCGTGCGACTGCCCGGCGCCGCGATCGACATCGTGGTGCGGCACGCGCAGCGCGGCGGGTTCCTGCGCGCCGTGCGCGGTGACCGCTTCGTCTGGCCCGGCCGCGCGCCCTGGGAACTCGAGACGTCGCTGCGCCTGCAGGAGGCCGGCGTGCGCACGCCCGACGTCGTCGCCTACGCGCTCTATCCCGCCGGCCCGGGGATGTGCCGCTGTGACGTCGCGACACGGCGGCTGCCGCCCGGCGCCGAGTTCCCCGTGGCGTGGCGCGACCAGAACCCGGCGTCGCGCGAGGCGCTGCTGGTGGCCGTCGCCACGCTGATGCGCGACCTGCGCGCCGCCGGCGCGCAGCACGCCGACCTGAACGCGAAGAACCTCTACGTCGCGCGCGACGCCGGCCGGTGGTCGGCGTGGGTGCTCGACGTCGACCGCGTGCGCTTCCGTCCGCCGAACGACGCCGACGTCGGCGCGCAGAACCTCGCGCGCCTCGACCGCTCGCTGCGCAAGCTGCGCGACCGGAAATCGCTGGAGCTCGACGACGCGGCGATCGCCCGCCTCGCCGAGCTCGCCGAGGGCCCGGCGTGAGCAGGGTCCCGCTCGACCGGGTCTGCATCGTGATGATGAGCGCCGTCGGGGACGCGGTCCACGTCCTCCCGGTGCTCACGGCCCTGAAGCGCCATCACCCCGCGATGCACGTCACCTGGGTGCTGCAAGCCGGCCCGGCCACGCTCGTGCGCGGGCACCGCTGCGTGGACGAGATCATCCTCTTCGACCGGTCGAAGGGGCTCGCCGGCTTCCTCGGGATCCGGCGCGAGTTGCGCGCGCGCCGGTTCGACCTCGTGATCAACCTCCAGGTCTACCTGAAGGCGGGGATCATCACGTCGTTCACCCGCGCGCCGGTGAAGCTCGGCTTCGACCGCGCCCGCGCGCGCGACGCGAACTGGCTCTTCACCACCGACCGCATCGCGCCGCGGCCGATGCAGCACGTGCAGGACCAGTACTTCGAGTTCTGCGAGTGGCTCGGCGTGCCGCACGAGCCGGTCACATGGGACCTCGGCCCGTGGAGTGACGCCGAGCGGCAGTGGCAGCGGGAGTTCCTCGCGCGCTTCGACCGGCCGATCGCGCCGATCGTGGTGGCGACGAGCAAGCCGCAGAAGGACTGGCTCCCCGAGCGCTGGGCCGAGGTGAGCGACGCGCTCTGGCACGACTTCGGGCTGCAGCCCGTGCTCGTCGGCGCGCGGTCGCCGCGCGAGGTGCACGCCGAACAGGTGATCCTCGAGCGGACGAAGGTGAAGCCGTTCAGCGCGCTCGGGCAGGGCGGGCTGCGGGGACTGGTGGGGATCATCTCCGGCGCGGCGCTCGTGCTCTCCCCCGACACCGGCCCCCTTCACATGACGGTCGCGCTCGACCGGCCCGTCGTGAGCCTCATCGGGTATTCGAACCCGAAGCGTGTCGGACCGTACCGGAAGTACCGCGACCTGATGATCGACGCCTACGGCGAGCCGGGCGAGGACTATCCGATCTCGATGGAGAACCGGATGGACCGCCTGCCGCGGATCACGGTGCGCGACGTGCTGGACAAGGTCGAGCGGTGGCGCAGCACGTACTTCCGGGCGAGCCGGCCGGTCCAGAAGGTCTGAGCGAAACCGGGCGCCGTACGCGCCCGTCGTGAGCCTCGGGGCGCAACGCGCCCGGCACGACCGTTGTCCAACGCGGCACAGCCCACCGAGGACCCTTCGTGATGTCGCCCTGGCTCGCCGACCTGCGCCACGCCTGGAACGCGCTCCGCCGGACCCCCGGCTTCCTCGTCACCACCGTCGGCACGCTCGCGCTCGCGATCGGCGCCGCCGCCGGGATGTTCGGCGTGGTGAACACGGTGCTGCTGCGCCCGCTCCCGTATCCGGACGCCGACCGCCTCGTCATCATCTCCGGCGTCGCGCCGGGGACCGACCTCACCGGCGACTTCGCCCTCGGCAACGACTTCTACCTGCAGTACAAGGAGCAGTCGAAGCTCATCGACGGGATCTTCCTCTTCAGCGGCGGCACCTCGACCTTCCGCACGGCCGAGCGCGTCGAGCGCCTCCGGATGGCGTTCCCGACGAACGGCATCTACGCGACGCTGGGCGTCCGTCCGCAGGCCGGCCGCCTGCCGCTGCCGGAGGACGGCACGAACGCCATCGTCATCAGCGACCGCCTGTGGACCGAGTGGTTCGGCCGCGACACCGCGGTGATCGGCCGCTCCTACTTCACGTCCGGACAGATGCGGCAGGTGGTCGGCGTGATGCCCGCCGGCTTCGCCTTCCCGAATGAGAACGACCTGCTCTGGGTCGCTGGCGAGGTGCAGCTATCGGACGTGCAGCCCGGCAACCTCGGAACGCCGGTCGTCGCGCGGATGAAGCCCGGCGTCACGCGCGAGCAGCTCGCCGCGGAGCTCACCCAGATCTCGAAGTCGATCCCCGAACGTTTCGGCGGCTCGCCGAACTACGCGAAGATCATCGCGGCGCACCAGGCAGTGGTGAGTCCGCTCCTCGACGCGCTGGTCGGCCCGACGCTGCGCACGTCGCTCTGGGTGCTGCTCGGCGCGGCGATGATCGTGCTGGTGATCGCGTGCGCGAACGTGACGAACCTCTTCCTCGTGCGCGTCGAGGGGCGCCAGCGCGACCTCGCCGTCCGGCGTGCGCTCGGCGCGTCGGCCGGCCAGCTCGTGCGGCTCCAGCTGAGCGAGGGCGCCGTGGTCGCTGGCCTCGCCGGCATCGCCGCGGTGCTACTGAGCGCGAACGCGCTGCCGCTCTTCCTGCGCGCGGCGCCGGAGGGCATCCCGCGGCTCTCGTCGGTGCACCTCGACCTGCCGACGATCGCGGCCGCGTTCGTGCTCGTCGCGATCGTCACGCTCGCGTGCAGCATCATTCCCGCGATGCGCGCTGCCTCGCCCGACCTGCGCCGCCTGCGCGAGGGCGGGCGCACCGGCACCGAACGGAGCCGCTGGGGCCGCGACGCGCTCGTCGCGGCGCAGACCGCGCTCGCGCTCGTGCTGCTGATCGGCTCGGCGCTGCTCGTCCGCAGCGTGCGCGCACTGCGTGACCAGGACCCGGGCTACGACACGAAGGACCTCTACACGTTCCAGTACGCGCCGCAGCAGGAGGGCCTGCGCGACGGTCCGAGCTACGGCCGGCTGCACCTCGCGTTCATGGACGAGCTGCGCGCGCTCCCCGGGACGCAACTCGTCGGCGTCGTCAACAACATCCCGCTCGACGAGGGGACCGGCACCACCCGCTTCCTCACCGAGGCGATGGCGAACGACGCGCCGGGCATCCGCCTGCAGACGAACTTCAGCGGCGGCGACTACTACCGGGCGATGGGGATCGACCTGCTCAAGGGCCGCATCTTCTCGAATGACGAGGCGATCGTCCCGAACGCGAGCGTGATCGTGAGCCGCAGCGCGGCCGACCAGCTCTGGCCCGGGCAGGACCCGCTCGGCCAGCGCGTGCGCCGCGCGAGCCAGCCAACCGTGCCGTACACCGTGGTCGGCGTCGTCGCCGACGTGAAGCAGAACGACTGGCGGGACGAGACCGACGCCGGGATCTACTTCCCGCTCACCGGCCCGACGGACACCTCGTGGGCGATGGGGTCGCCGGCGTACGTCGTGAAGTCGAGCCGGGCCGGCGCGATCCGCGCCGAGGTCCGCGAGCTCGTGCGGAAGGTCGCGCCCGAGGCGCCGGTCTACCGCGAGTACACGATGGAGTTCCTCGCCGACCGCGCGATGGTGCAGCTCTCGTTCACGACGCTCACGCTCGGCATCGTCGCCGCCCTCGCGCTGCTGCTCGGCGCGGTCGGCCTGTACGGCGTGCTGTCGTACATCGTCGCAGAACGGACGAAGGAGATCGGCGTCCGGATGGCGCTCGGCGCCACCGCGGCGAGCGTCCAGCGGATGGTCGTCCGCCAGGGCTCGCGCATCGTGCTCATCGGCGTCGTGGTCGGCGTCGGCGTCGCGCTCGCCTCCACGCGACTGCTCGGACGGCTGCTCTACGGCGTCTCGGCGATGGACCCGCTGGTCTTCGGCCTGACGTCGGTCGCCCTCATCGCGGTGGGCATCGTCGCGAGCTGGCTGCCGGCGCGGCGGGCGAGCCTCGTCGACCCGCTCGAGGCGATCCGCGGCGACTGACCGTCAGAAGTCGCGGCGCAGGAAGCGGCGGCGCGCGACCAGCACCGGCAGCACGGCCCAGCAGGTGAGCCCGACGAGCGCGACCGCGGGGCCGAGGGCGGTGCCGAGGAACCGGCGGAAGAGCGCGCCGGTGTAGCCGAGCATCGCCGTCGCGTCGAGCGCCGTGAGCACGAGCACCCGCGCGAGGTCCACCGGGTTGCCGAGCATCGCGACGAGCATCGGCCGCTCGAGCGGCCACTCGCCGAAGAGGGAGACGGCGACGAGCACGGCACCGTCGTAGAGGATCGTCAGGGCGAGCCACGCGCCGACGGCGCGGGCCATCGCGCGCAGGCGATCGTCGGCGCCGAGGGCGATCGCCATCGCGATCGCGGCGAAGGCGAGGGTGAGGAGCACGCCGGCGAGCGCGAGGAAGACGAGCGCGAGGCGCGGCGCATCCGCCGACGCGCCGTGGAGCAGCAGCGGCAGCCCGACGCCGGCGAGGAACGCCGCCGCGAGCGGCAGCGCCATCCCGAGGTAGAGCCCGAGGAAGACCGCGCGCCGCGAGAGCGGCTGCGCGAGCAGCAGCTCGGTGAACTCCCGCGACGCCTGCACGTGCGCGGCCCCGAAGACGAGCGCGACGAGCGGCACGATGAGGAGCATCGCGTTCAAGAGACTGAGCACGACCTGCGGCCCCGTGCCGCCGAACAGGAACAGCGCCTCGGTGATCCCCCAGAAGCCGAGCGCGTAGGCGAAGAGCCAGCGGCTCCGCGCGAGGTCACGCACGCCGGCGCGCAGCACGAGCGAGACGGTGCTCATACGACCTTCAGCCCGCGCAGCAGCGCGGCGACCGCGGGTTCGAGCCGCCGCGTGCCGGTCTCGCGCAGCAGCGCCTCCACCGGCCCCGCGAAGCGCAGCCGGCCCTCGTTCAGGAAGGCCACGTCGTCGGCGAGCTCCTCGAGCTCGGCGAGCAGGTGCGAGCTGATGAGGATCGTGCGGCCCGCCGCGCGCGCGGTGCGGAGCTGCGCCTTCAGCAGGCCGCTCGCGACCGGGTCGAGTCCCGCCGTGGGTTCGTCGAGCACCAGCACGTCGGGCGCGAAGAGGAACGCGCAGGCATTGGCGAGCTTCTGGCGCCAGCCGCCCGAGAGCGTCCCCACCTTCGTCTCCCACTCGGCGCGCAGCCCGAATGCGTCGAGCATCGTCTCGTCCGTCCCGGCGCCCGGGCGCAGCGCGCGCAACATCCCGACCACCTCGCCGACCGCGAGATGCTCCGGGTACCGCGGCATCTGCGGCGCGTAGCCGATCCGCGCGCGGTAGCGCCCGTCGGCATCGAAGGGGACACCGTCGAGCAGCAGCCGACCCGCGTCGGGACGCGCGAGGCCGAGGATCAGCTTGATGAGCGTCGTCTTGCCCGACCCGTTCGGCCCGACCAGCGCGATGATGCGGCCCGGCGCGAGCGCGAGCGAGACGCCGTCGAGCACCGGCCGCGCGCCGTAGGCCTTCCGGACGCCGTCGAGCGTGATCATCGCGGGGGCCTCCTCAGCGGTGTGGGGTCGGCGACCGCCGGTGTCAGCACCGGGAAGACGCGCTCGGCCGCGTCGAGGAGCGAGGTGACCGGCGAGCGCAGCATCAGCAGCGCCTCCGGATGGCGCTCAACGACGAGCGCGAACAGCCGCACCGGGCGGAACGGCACGTCGCCGGTGCCGTCGCGGTCGAGGTCGTAGCCGCGGTAGGCGTCCCACCAGTTGCCCGCGAAGTCGCTGCGGAGCTCGCGGCTGTTCGTCGCGACATCGAACGCGTTCGCCGCGAAGAGGTTGCCGCGGAAGTGACTGTCCTCGGCGTCGGCCATCAGGCGCACGGCCCAGCCGTTGCGGCGGAAGTCGTTGTCGCGGATGTCGAGCCGCGACGCGCCCTCGAGGAAGAGGCCGGTCGAGTTCCCCTCGAAGCGGTTCCCGGTCAGCGCGCCGTCGGTGATCTCCTTCAGCAGGAGCCCGTAGGCGCCGCTCCCGGTCGC
>CAZIDS010000139.1:0-8413 GCA_964537945.1 uncultured Gemmatimonas sp.
CGGCTCGGCCTGCCCGGCGAGCGGCACCGGCGGCGTCGCCGCGATGGTCGACCTCGCGGCCGGCGGCAGCGTGACCTTCACGCTCACCGCGACCGCCACCGGCACCGGCGCGATGGCCAACACCGCGACCGTCGCGGTGCCGGCCGGCACGCTCGACCCGGATCCGTCCGACGACAGCGCGACCGACAACACGAACGTGCTGCCGACCGCCGACCTCGCGATCACCAAGACCGACGGCGTCGCGACCGTCGTGCAGGGCGGCACGCTCACCTACACGATCGTCGCGACGAACAACGGCCCGTCGGCCGTCGTCGGCGCGACGGTGACCGACCTGCTGCCGGCCGCGCTCTCGGGCGCGACCTGGACCTGCTCGTCCACCGCCGGCTCGGCCTGCCCGGCGAACGGCGCCGGCGACCTGAATGCCTCGGTCGACCTGCTGCCGGGCGGCTCGGCGACCTTCCTGGTCACCGCGAACGTCACCGGCGCCGGCGCGATCACGAACACCGCGACGATCACGGCGCCGGTGGGCGTGAACGATCCGGCCGGGAACAACAGCGCGACCGACGTCACCACCGCGACCGCGACCGCCGACCTGTCGATCACGAAGAGCGACGGGCGCACGACGATCGCCGAGGGCGCGGTGGTGACCTACACCATCGTCGTCTCGAACGCGGGCCCGAGCGCGGTGACCGGCGCGACCGTCACCGACGTGATGCCGGTGCAGCTCGCCGCACCCACGTGGACCTGCGCCGCGTCGGCCGGCTCGGCTTGCGCCGTCGCGAGCGGGGCGGGGAACATCAACACGACCGTGGACCTCGCGGCCGGCGGCACGGCGACCTTCACGGTCTCGTCGGTCGTCGCGGGCAGCGGCACGCTCTCCAACACCGCGATCGTCACGGCGCCGGTGGGCGTGAACGACCCGTCGGGCAACAACAGCGCGACCGACGCGACGCTCATCCAGCAGCCTGACCTCGCGATCACCAAGACGCACGCGGGCGGCTTCACCGTCGGCCTGCAGGGCACCTACACGATCACCGTCAGCAACACCGGCCCGGTGGCGACCTCGGGCACGACGACGGTGACCGACACGCTGCCGGCCGGCCTCACGTTCTCCTCGGCGACTGCGGCGGGTTGGACCTGCGGCGCGGTCGGCCAGGTGGTCACCTGCACGCTGCCGACGCCGATCGCGCCGGCCGCGACCGCGACGATCACCCTCGTCACCGACGTCGCCGCGGCGGCGCTGCCGAACGTGACCAACCGCGCGCACGTGTCGACCGTCGGCGACCCGAACCCGCTGAATGACGGTGCGAGCGACCCGACGAACGTGACGCCGGCGATCGACCTCTCGATCACCAAGGTCCCGGTCGGCGTCTTCCGTGTCGGCGGCCAGGGCGTCTACGACATGCAGGTCACGAACGTCGGGCCGGCCGCGACGGTCGGCGACATCACCGTGACCGACACGCTGCCCCTCGGGCTCACCTATGTGTCGGCCGTCGGCGCGGGCTGGGCCTGCTCGGCGACCGCCGGCACCGTCACCTGCGTGCGCACCGCGGCGCTGGCGCCGGGCGCGAGCGCGGGCTTCACGCTCACCGTCGGCGTGAGCGCGGCCGCGCTGCCGAGCGTCACGAACCGCGTGATCGTCTCGACGCTCGGCGACGAGATCTCGGTCGGCAACAACGTCTCGACCACCGCGCCGGTGCTCGTGACCGACCTCGTGCTCGCGGTCTCGAAGACCGCGTCGCGCGACGTGGTCGAGATCGCCGACGTGGTGGACTATCGCGTGGTGATCCGCGCCGGCGGCACCACCTCGCCGACCGACGTCCTGCTCGACGATGCGCTGCCCTCGGGCTTCTCGTACGTGCGCGGCACCGCGCGCGTGAACGGCTCGCCGATCGCCGACCCCACGGGCGGCGCCGGCCCGCGGCTGCAGTTCACGATCGGGCCGATCGCGGCCGGCGACTCGAGCATCGTGACCTATCGCCTCCGGGTGGGCCCGGGCGCGCGGCTGGGCGACGGCATCAACCGCGCGGTCGCCTCGAGTGCGCTCTCCGGCTCGACCTCGCCGGTCGCGGCCGCGAAGGTGCGCGTCGACGGCGGCGTCTTCTCCGACCGCGCGTTCATCGTCGGCAAGGTCATCATCGACTGCGAGTGCGACTCGCTGAGCGTCACGCAGGGCGCGCACGAGGTCGGCGTGCCGGGCGTCCGCCTCATCCTCGAGGACGGCACCTCGGTCATCACCGACGTCGAGGGCAAGTACTCCTTCTATGGATTGAGCCCGCGCCGCCACGTGCTGCGGGTGGACGAGCGGACGCTGCCGCCGGGTGCCGAGCTGATCCTCACGGGCCGCCGCAACGCGGGCGACCCGCGGAGCCGCTTCGTCGACCTCACCGTGGGCGAACTGCACTCGGCGACCTTCGCGATCCGGCGCACGGACGCGGTGGTGCGCGCGGTGCTCGAGCGACGGGCGCAGGGCGAGATCTCCGGCCTCGTCGCCGACAGCGGCACCGTGATGATCGGCGGCAAGCCGGTCAGCACCGACGTCGCCGGCGGCGTGGCGACGATGCTGGGCGGCGGCTCGCCGACGAGCCCCGACCTGATGATCGGCGCGCGTGCGCCGGCCGCGCCGCTCGCCGCGGCCGAGGGCGGTGTGGCATCGCGGCCGGCGGTCGTGGGCGTCGACACCGTCGCCCGCGGCGCGTACCGCCCGCTCCTCGCCACCGGCGTGCCGATGCTCGGCGACGGCCAGCAGACCTTCCTGCTGCGCCCCGACTCGTCGCGCACGTCGGCCCCGGCCAACGGCCACCGCCTCGACGTGCGCGTGCCGCAGGTGCCGCTCCCCGCCGACGGCACGAGTGCGGTCGCGGTGATCGTGCGCGTCGTCGACGCGCGCGGCACGCGGGTGGCCGCGCCGGGCCCGGTCACGCTCGAGAGCTCGCTCGGCCGCTGGCTGGTCGAGGACCTCGATCCGGCCGAGCCGGGCGTGCAGACGACCCTCGGCGACAGCGGGGCGGTCTTCCAGCTCGCCGCGCCGATGCAGGCCGGCAACGGCCAGGTGCGCGTCACCACCGAACAGCTGCAGACGACGCAGCGCATCACGTTCGCCGCCGCCGAGCAGGCGCTGCTCGCGACGGGCCTCGTGCAGGCGCGCGTCTCGCTGCGCTCGCTGTCGCTCGGCGCGCTCACGCCGGCGCGCGCCGAGGACGGCTTCGAGGAGGTCCTGCGCGACGTCGCGGTCTCCAGCGCCGATGGCGACATCGGCGCCGGCGCCCGCGGTGCGCTCTACCTGCGCGGCAAGGTGAAGGGCGACTACCTCCTCACGCTCGCTTTCGACTCGGAGCGCGAGGAATACGAACGCCTCAAGCGCGACATCCAGCCGGACGAGTTCTATCCGGTCTACGGCGACGCCTCGGTGCGCGAGTTCGACGCGCAGTCGGCGCGGCGCTTCTACGTGCGCGTCGACAAGCAGCGGAACTTCTTCCTCTTCGGCGACTTCTCGACGCCGTCGGCGGTGGACGGCCGCGTGCTCACGGCGTACGACCGCACGCTCACGGGCGCGCGGCAGCACGTCGAAGGGAGCCGCGGCGTGCTCGACCTCTTCGCGAGCCAGGGCCGCCTGACGCAGGTGGTCGACGAGCTGCGCGGGATGGGCATCTCGGGCCCGTACACGCTCCGCCGCCGCGACGTGCGCCTGAACTCGGAGCGCGTCGAGATCATCACGCGCGACCGCAACCAGCCGAGCCTGATCGTCCGGACGGAGCCGCAGCAGCGCTTCAGCGACTACTCGCTCGAGCCGTTCACCGGCCGGATCATCTTCCGCCGCCCGGTGCCCAGCCTCGACCAGGATCTCAACCCGGTCTCGGTGCGCGTCACCTACGAGGTGGAGCAGGGCGGCGACGCGTACTGGCAGGCGGGCGTGAGCGGCCAGGCGCGCGTGACGAGCCGCCTCGACCTCGGCGGCACCTTCGTGCGCGACGCGAACCCGACCGACGCCCGCACGCTGGCCGGCCTCACGGCGACCCTGCAGCTCGGCGAGGGCACGTTCCTCCTCGCCGAGGGCGCGCAGACCTCGGGCGACAGCCTCGTCACGAGCCTCGCGACGCGCTTCGAGCTGCGCCACCGCTCGACGAAGTTCGACGCGCGCCTCTTCGCCGGCCGTGCGGACTCGGGCTTCAGCAACCTCTCGTCGACCTTCCAGGGCGGGCGCACGGAGCTCGGCGGCCGCGGCTCGTGGACGGTCGACCCGCGCACGCGGGTGATGGCCGAGGCGCTGCGCACCGAGGACAACGTCACCGGCGGGCGCCGCGACGGCGCGATGCTCGGCGTCGAGCGCGCCTTCTACCAGCGGCTGCGCGACGAGGCGGGCTTCCGCCACGCCTCGGAGACGGCGACGCCGGCCTCCGGCGCGACCGCCGGCGCGACGCCGAACGCGACGAACGCGCTCCGCACGCGCATCACGGCCGAGCTCGCGAAGGAGCGCCGCGCCTCGGTCTGGGCCGAGTTCGAGCAGGACGTGCAGGAGGCCGACCAGCGCCGCGCCGCGCTCGGCGCCGACCTGCGCGTCGCCAAGCGCACGCGGCTCTACGGGCGCCACGAGTTCCTCTCGTCCTTCGCCGGCCCGTACGCGCTGAACGGCGCGCAGGGCACCGCGCAGACCGTGCTCGGCATCGACACCGACTACCTCACTGGCAACCAGGCCTTCACCGAGTACCGCGCGCGCGACGCCTTCGCCGGCCGCGACGCCGAGGCGGCGATCGGCCTGCGCAACCGCTGGACCATCCAGCGGGGCTTCGTGCTGAACACGTCGTTCGAGCGCGTCGAGCGGCTGAAGGGCACCGCCGACGAGGCGACCGCCGTCAGCGGCGGCCTCGAGTACACCCGCAACCCGCTCTGGCGCGGCACCGCGCGCCTCGAGTTCCGCGACGCGACCGGCGGCGACAGCTGGCTTGGCACGCTCGGCTACGCCCGCAAGGTGAGCCGCGACGTGACCTTCCTCGGCCGCTCGCTCTTCAGCGTCGTCGACGACCAGCAGGTGCAGAGCCGCACGCAGCTCGGCTTCGCCTGGCGCCAGACCGACACCGACCGCTGGAACGCGCTCGCCCGCTACGAGTACCGCTACGAGGAGAGCACGCCGACGCCGCTCGAGCAGGCGTTGAGCCGCGCCCACATCCTCTCGGCGCACGTGAACGTGCGCGCGACGGGCCGCCTCACGATCAGCGGCCAGTACGCCACCAAGATCGGCCGCGACGTCGTCGGCGGCGTCGGCTCCGACCAGGACGCGCACCTCCTCAGCGCGCGCGGCCTCCTCGACCTCTCGAACGACTGGGACGTCGCCGTCATCGGCCGCACGCTCTTCTCGGGCGGCTTCGACGAGCGCGAGTACGGGCTGGGCGCGGAAGTGGGCCGCCGACTCGCGCGCAACATGCGACTCGCCGTCGGCGCGAACCTGTTCGGCGTGCAGTCGGCCGGGCTCACGGATGCGAACAGCTCGCAGCGCGGCCTCTACATCGACCTTGGCTGGAAGTTCTCCGAGGATATCTTCGGGTCGCTCGGCTCCGGCGGCACGCCGCCGGCCCGCACGAGCGCGACCACGACTCCCGCCCGCCCGTGACCAGCCGCCCGCGCCTTCCCGCTCTCCGCCGACTTTCCGGCCTGCTCGCCCTCGTGGCCGGGGCGGGGCTGGTGGCGAGCTGCGCGCCGGGCGGGCGGAGCGCGACCGGGCTCAACACCTCGGCAGCGCGGATCACCGACGAGGCGATCTCCGAGGACCTTGCCCGGCTGGCCGAGTGGCAGCGGAAGCTCGACGTGGTGACGGCGAACCAGACGCGCGAGCCGTCGAGGCGATATCTCGCGGCGAAGGCGAACGCCTGGCTGGCCTTCGCCCGCGAGGAGTACTGGGCGAACGACCGCGGACCGGTGATCGAGGAGAGCTCGGCCGAGGCGGTGCGGCTGATCGGCGTCCTGAGCGCGGGGGGCCCGCTGGCCGTCGAGCCGCGGACGCGGCTGATCACCGGCACTCGCGAGGTCCGGCCCGATCTATGGAAGGAGGTCGAGCGCTTCAAGGCGCATCAGCGGTTCGACCTGGTGGCGGAGGAGGTGGCCCAGCTGGAGATCGAGCTGATCCGGGCCGGCCACGATGCGGCCGAGGGCGCGGCCTGCAGCGCCGAGCCGCACGACCGTCGCGCCCGCTCGCTGGCCTTCTTCGTGGACAGCGTGCTCACCAACGCGCCGGCGCTCGAGCCCATCGGACCGATCGTCCCGATCGTCCCGATGCCCCCGCAGGCGCTCCCTGACCGGGACGGCGACGGGGTCCCTGACTCCCTCGACTGCTGCCCCAACACGCCCTCGGGGAAGGCCGTGGACGCCACCGGCTGCCCCGAGCCGACGAGCGAGACGCGGACCGTCCTCGACGGCGTCGAGTTCGACACCGACCGGTGGTTCCTGCGGCGAACGGTCCGCCTCATACTCGACAGCGTGGTCACCGAGCTTCAGCGGCGGCCAGGCATCCCCGTGGAGATCAGCGGGCACACGGATTCGATCGGCGACGCGACGTACAACCAGCGCCTCTCTGAGCGCCGCGCGAACGCCGTGCGCGGCTATCTGGTGCAGCAGGGCGTGGACGAGGGTCGCCTGACGGCCGTGGGCTTCGGCGAGACGCGGCCGCGCGGGACCGAGGGGGGCCGGGCCGGGCGCCAGCGCGACCGCCGTGTGGAGCTCACGTGGCAGCAGCCGGTGCAGCTCGACCTCCTGCCGCGCTGCAGCGTGCCGCCGGACGCCCCGCCGACGATCCCGCCGGTTCGTCCTGACGTCACCGGGGTGGCGCTCGCCGGGCTCGGCGGGGCGATGCGGCTCGACATCGTCTACTTCGAGACGGCGTCGGTGCAGCTGCGCGACGCCGAGGCCGAGAAACTGCTCCGGGTGGCCGCGATGCTCGCGGCGCGTGAGGACTACGTGCTCGAGATCGACGGCCACGCGGACGACGTCGGCCAGGACGAGCAGAACTTCGCGCTCTCGCTCGGGCGCGGGTATCGCGTGCGCGGCTTCCTGATGGGGCTCGGCGTCGCGGAGGAGCGGATCACGGTGCGCGGGTTCAGCTCGTCGCGGCCGGCGGTCGCGGGCCGCACCGACGAGGCGCGGGCGATGAACCGGCGCGTCGAGGTGATCTTCCGGCCGGTCGCGCGGTAGACGACGCTCGCTCTCGCGGGACGGTACGGGGCTCGGCATCTTTCCGCGCATGACCGACCCCACCCTGAACCGCCGCGACCTCCTGAAGCAGGCGCTGGTCGCGGGCGGCGCGATCGCGGGCGCCTCGGCGCTCACGCCCCTCCCCGCGATCGCCGAGTCGATCACGGCGGCCGAGCATCCCGACCTCGCACCGCCGCGCGCCGCGAGCGCGCGCACGATGAAGGGCGTGCCGTTCGCCCGCCACGAGTCGGTCCGCATCGGGATCGTCGGCACGGGCCTCCGCGGCCGCAGCGTGCTCTCCGAGCTGCTCGCGATCGACAACGTGCGGATCACCGCGATCGCCGACATCGTCCCCGAGAAGGCGGCGATGGCGGTGAAGATGATCACCGATGCGGGGATGCCGGCGCCGGCGGTCCACACGAACGGCGAGCGCGACTTCGAGCGGCTCGTCGCGCGCGACGACATCGACTTCGTGTACACGGCGACGCCGTGGGAATGGCACGTGCCGGTGCTGCTGGCCGCGCTGAAGGCGGGGAAGCACTGCGGCTCCGAGTGCCCGGTGGGGACCACGCTGCGCGACCTCTGGGCGCTCGTGGACGCGAGCGAGGCCAGCCGCCGCCACTGCCTGCAGCTCGAGAACTGCA
Organism: uncultured Gemmatimonas sp.; assembly: GCA_964537945.1. Taxonomy (GTDB): domain Bacteria; phylum Gemmatimonadota; class Gemmatimonadetes; order Gemmatimonadales; family Gemmatimonadaceae; genus Pseudogemmatithrix. The sequence goes on from CAZIDS010000139.1 coordinate 7,827, forward strand.
ACTACGGCTACAACGAGATGCTCGTGAACCGGATGGTCCACGACGGCGTCTTCGGCGACGTGCTCTACGGCTCGGCCGCCTACCTGCACGACCTGCGCGAGATCCTCTTCGAGACGCGCGACGAGGGGCTCTGGCGCCGCGGCTGGCACACCCGCGTGAACGGCAACCTTTACCCGACGCACGGGCTCGGCCCGGTCGCCTGGTACATGGACCTGAACGCCGGCGACCGGATGACCTACCTCGTCTCGATGAGCACGCCCGAGCGCGGGCTCACACTGCACCGCGAGACGACGGTCGCCGACCGCGGCGACCCGAAGTGGCAGGAGCGCTACGTGACCGGCGACCTCAACTCGTCGCTGATCATGACGGCGAAGGGGCGCAACATCCTGCTGCAGCACGACGTCTCGAACCCGCGGCCGTACTCGCGGCTCAACGGCGTGCAGGGGACGAAGGGCGTGTTCGAGGACTATCCGGCGCGCATCTACGTGGAAGGCCAGCAGGGCGGCGAGCGCTTCACCGGGATCGACGAGTGGAAGAAGACGCATGAGCATCCGCTCTGGACGCGTGTCGGCGAGCTGGCGCGCAAG
>CAZIDS010000140.1:0-8409 GCA_964537945.1 uncultured Gemmatimonas sp.
TTCCAGGTGGACGTGCGGCGGGTGCAGCCCCTGTCGCTCAAGCTCACCAGACTTTGCGGCGCGACGCTCCTGGACGGGCTCGTCCGGGCGCTCAGGACCATTTCGCCCGACGCACGGTAGAAGCCCTCCTCCCTCCTCTCTCCGCAGCAATGACCCGCACCCGCCTTCTGACCGCCTCGTTCGTCGCCATCGCCGGCCTCACCGCCTGCGAAGGCCTCCGCGAGGCGATGACCGCCCACGTGGACGTCGTCGCCCGCGCCGGCTCGCAGGAGCTGACCGTCTCGAAGCTCGCCGAGCTCCTCGGCTCGACCGACGTGCCGCTGCAGGCGGACGCGGTCCGCACCGTCGCCCAGCTCTGGGTGAACTACCAGCTGCTCGGGCACGCCGCGGCGCAGGGCGACTCGCTCGCCACCGACGCCGACGCCGACGCCGGGATGTGGAGCGCCGTCGCGCAGCTGAAGTCGCGCAAGTTCTACGAGACGATCGCCAAGGAGTGGGGCAAGGCCGACGCCGCGACCTACGAGAAGGCCTACAACGACGGCCTCCTCCTCGCGGCGTCGCACATCCTGATCTCCAAGTCGCCGGGCGGCTCCTCGCCGCAGCAGGACGCGGCGGCGCGCGGGCAGGCCGAACAGCTCGCCGCGCAGCTCCGCAACGCCTCGCTCGCGCAGTTCGCGGCGGTCGCGAAGCAGCGCACGCAGGACCCGGGCTCGAAGGAGCGCGGCGGCGACTATGGCGTCTTCGCGCCGGGCCAGATGGTCGCCGAGTTCGACAACGGCATCCGCTCGGTCCCGCCGGGCGGCGTCACGGGCGTCGTCGAGTCGCAGTTCGGCTACCACATCATCCGGCGCCACACCTTCGCCGAGATCGCTGACCAGTTCCCGCAGCAGTACGCCGCGATCGCGGGCCAGGCGGCCGAGAGCACCTACTTCGCGGGCCTCGAGAAGGCGCAGAACGTGCAGGTCCGCGCCAGCGCGCCGAAGGTCGTGAAGGCGATCGCCGAGGACGTGGACGCGTACCGCGAGGACAACACCGTCATCGCGACCGCGCGCAACGGCAACCTCACGGCGTCGCGCCTCGCGATGTGGATGGCGGCGTTCCCGGCGCAGAGCCGGATGCGGCAGCAGGTCGTGCAGGCGCCCGACTCGCTCATCCCGCTCTTCGTGAAGGACTACATCATGCGGAACGAGCTCCTGCTCCGGCAGGCGGACTCGGCCGGCATCGCGCTCGACACGGGCGACATCCGCGGCTACCGCGAGGCGTTCCGCGGCCGCGTCTCCGCGACGATGGAGGCGCTCGGCATCGCGCCCAAGCAGCTCGCCGACAGCGCTGCCGACCAGGGCGCCCGCGAGCGCCTCGCCGGCACCCGCGTGGACGACTACATGAGCAAGATGGTGCGCCAGCAGGTCCAGTACGTGGACGTGCCGGAGCAGATCGCGCTCGTGCTCCGCTCGCGCTACGAGAGTCGCGTGGTGCCGGCCGGCGTGGACCGCGTGCTCGCCGAGGCGACGAAGATCCGCGCCACCGCCGATTCGGCGCGCGCCGCCGCCCAGCCGCCGACGGCCGTGCCCTTCGGCGCGCCGCCGAGCCAGGCGACGCCGGCAACCCCGGCGCCGGCGCCGGGGACCAAGCGTCCGTGATGCGTCCGACGCGCCTCCTGCTCGCCCTCGGCGGTGCCGCGCTGGTCGCGGCGCCGGCGCGCGCGCAGCTCCCGGTGGCGCAGGCGCCGCAGGGGTTGAAGGGGATCGAGGTGGATCGCATCGCCGGCGTGGTCGGCGACAAGCCGATCCTGTTCAGCGAGGTGCTCGAGGCGATCAACTTCGCGCGCGCCCAGGGGATGCAGCTCCCTCCCGACAGCGCCGCGCAGATGGCCGTCGCGCGCAACTTCCTCGGGCAGATCATCGACCGCGAGGTGCTCCTCGCGGTCGCCAAGGACTACAAGATCGAGGTCGGCGAGGCCGACGTCGCGAGCAGCGTCGAGCGCGACCTCGACCAGGCGCGGTCGCGCTTCGGTTCGGAGCAGGAGTTCCGCGAGGCGCTCCGCCGCGAGGGCTTCGGCTCGGCGGAGGAGTACCGCAAGAAGTCGGTCGAGGCGGCGATCCGCGACGAGGTGCAGCGCCGCGCGATCGACTCGCTGAAGGCGAAGGGCCGGATGGCGCCGGTGAACGTCACCGAGCGCGAGGTGGCCGAGGCGTTCGAGCGGCTGCGCGGCGAGCTGCCGCCGCGGCCGGCGATGGTCGCCTTCCGCCAGATCGTCGTGAAGGTGCGCCCGCGCCCCGAGAGCGTGGCGCGTGCGCGGGCGCTGCTCGACAGCATCCGCCTCGAGCTCGAGAAGGGCGCCGATTTCGACTCCGCCGCCAGGAAGTACTCGATGGACGGCAGCGCCGCGCAGGGCGGCGACCTTGGCTGGGCGCGCCGCGGCGTGATGGTCCCCGAGTTCGAGCGGATGATGTTCGCGCTCATCCCCGGGCGCATCTCGCCGATCGTGGAGACGCAGTACGGTTTCCACGTGATCCGCGTCGACCGCGTGCGCGCCGGCGAGGTGCGGGCGCGGCACATCCTGATCAAGCCGGCGGTGGATTCGGCCGACGTCGCGACCGCGCGCATCCTCGCCGACACCGTGCTCGCGCTCTGGAAGAACGGGATGCCGTACGACACGCTCGTCGCGCGCTACCACGACATGGACGAGGAGCGCTCGATCCCCGACGGGTACGCGCGCGACTCGCTGCCCGCCGAGTACCGCGTGGCGCTGCGCGACATCCCGGCGCAGGGCTTCACGCCGATCTTCGCGCTGCCGGACAGCCGGAGCGGGCTCAACAAGTGGGCGATCGCGCAGGTCATCTTCGCGAAGCCGCCGGGCCAGTTCACGCTCGAGGAGTACCAGGAGCGGATCCGCGGCCAGCTGCGGCAGGAGAAGCAGATCCGGCGCACGCTCGACAACCTCCGGCGCGAGATGTACGTCTCGCTGCGGCTCTGACGGCGCGCCCGACGCTCGCACTCACCCTCGGCGATCCCCGGGGCATCGGACCGGAGATCGTCGCGACGGCGCTCGCCACCCCCTCGGTGGCGGGCGCCGCTCGCTTCGTGGTCGTGGGGCCCGAGGGCTGCGGCGTCGCGGTGGACGAGTCGCTCGGCGAGTGGACCGAGGGTACCGGGCCGAGCAGCACCGACGCGGACGGCCGGAAGCGCGATGCGCGCGCGGGCGCGCTCGCGGGCAGGGCGATCACGCGCGCCGTCGAGCTCGCGCAGGCGGGGACGGTGCAGGGGATCGTGACCGCGCCGATCGACAAGGCCGAGCTGCTCGCGGGCGGCTACGACTACCCCGGGCACACGGAGATGCTCGAGGCGCTCACGGGGCAGCCAACCGTGATGATGCTCGCGAGCGAGAAGCTGCGCGTCGTGCTCGCGACGACGCACGTCGCGCTCAGGGACGTGCCGAAGGAGCTGACGGCCGAGCGGATCATGCGCACCGCGCGGATCACGCGCGAGGGGCTGCGCCGGCACTTCGGGATCGCCGAGCCGCGGATCGCGCTCTGCGCGCTGAACCCGCACGCCGGGGACCAGGGGCGCTTCGGCCGCGAGGATGACGAGCTCCTCGCGCCGGTCGCGCGCGAGGCGGGGCTCACCGGGCCGCTGCCGGCGGACACGGTCTTCGTGAAGGCGATGCGCGGACTGTTCGACTGCGTGATCGCGCCGTACCACGATGTGGGGATGACCGCGATCAAGGTGGCGAGCTTCGGGTCGGCGGTGAACGTCACGCTCGGGCTCCCGTTCGTGCGGACGTCCCCCGACCACGGCACCGCGCTCGACATCGCGGGGCAGGGAAAGGCCTCGGCCAGCTCCATGATTGCCGCCATGTACGAGGCGGCGCGGATGGCGGCGCGGTAGGGCTGGCTCGTCCAGCGACCGCAACCGCGTTCACCACGGGGGGCTCAGGGTTCACCAGGGGTCCCTGCCCGCCGTGAGGCATCGGTGCGCGCGGAGGCGCCTCCGAAGGATTTCCCGCGACTGATCGACGGAGACTGCGAGGCGCCTTTGCCGTGGCCGGTACCCCCAGTCGTTCATCGTCCGCGGTGAGAGCGAGTCGGACAGCGCGGAGTACTCGGCGCGCCGAGGTGTGGGCGGCGACCGAAGCTCCCTGTGTGCCCTCAGCTCCCTGTGGTGAAGCTGTTGCTGTTCCTGTGCTCTATTTGCTCTCTATGGTGAGAGCCGTTCAGGTCGCCGCGACGACCTCGATCGCGAGCATCTTGATCCGCCGTCCATCCATCTCGCGCACCGTGAACGACGCGCCGCCGCCCGAGACGCGGTCGCCGACCACCGGCAGCCGCCCGAGCGCCCCGAAGACGAACCCGCCGACCGTCGTGTAGTCCTCCTCGGGGATCGTGAGGCCGAGCTCCGCGTTCACCTCGGAGATGTTCGAGTCCCCCGCGATCACGCGCACGCCCTTGGCCCCCACCTCGAGGACTGGCGCCGGCGCCTCGTCGTACTCGTCGAGGATCTCGCCCACGATCTCCTCGAGCAGGTCCTCCATCGTCACCATCCCCGCCGTGCCGCCGTACTCGTCGAGCACGATCGCGAGGTGCTCCTTCCGCCGCTTGAAGTCGGCGAGCACCTCCTCCACCTCGCGGCTGCCCGGCACGACGTGGACCGGCCGGATGATCGTCTCGAGCGCGAAGGCCTCGGGCCGCCGCGCGAGGACCTTCAGCAGGTCCTTCGCGTGCACCATCCCCACGATGTCGTCGATCGTGTCGCGGTACACCGGGTAGCGCGAGAAGCCCGCCTCCTCCACCACCGCGACCGCCTCGTCGAGCGATGACTCGGCCTGGATCGCCACGATGTCCGTTCGCGGCGTCATCACCTCGCGCGCGTTCTTCTCGCTGAACTCGAAGACGCCCTCGAGGATCTCGGCGTCGGTGGTCGGCAGCACGCCGCCTTCGCTGGCCCGCTCGACGAGCAGCTTGAGCTCGTCGGCCGAGTGCGGCGCCTCCTCCTCCGTCACCGCCTTATGGCCGAACGCGCGCAGGAGCAGGTTGCTCGACCCGTTCAGCACCCAGATGAAGGGCCAGGTGAGCCAGGTGAAGGCGAGGATCGGTGGGGCCAGCCACTTGGCGAAGGCCTCGGGATAGTTGAGCGACAGGGCCCGGGGGGCGAGCTCGCCCAGCACCACGTGGAGGTAGGTCACCACGGTCAGCGCGACCGCCGCGGCGATGCCCACCCGGACCGACAGCTCCACCGGGATCGGGAGCCCGGCGAACCAGTGCTGGAGGGCCTCCCCCAGGCTGGCCTCGGCCACCCACCCCAGCCCCAGGCTGGCCAACGTGATACCAAGCTGGCCCGCCGACAGTACACGTGTGAGATTGGTACGGGAGGTCGCGGTGACGGCGAACCGGGCGAAATGGTCCCCGTTCCGGACCATCGCTTCGAGGCGCGACCGGCGCGCCCTCACGAGCGCGAACTCCACCGCGACGAAGAAGGCGTTGAGGGCCAACAGGGCGACGATGGCGAACAGGCGCGAGAACACGGGCGAAAGCTATGGCGATTGCGTGATGAATCGCCAGCCGAATGAGGGCGCGGCGGCGCTTGACACTGCCGCGCACTCGCACGCGCACTCGCACGCCCATGATCACGCGCACGACCATGCGCACGCGCATGATCACGCGCACGACCACGCGCACGACCACGCGCATTCGCACGACGCCGCGACGCTCGCGCACGAGGTGGGCACGAGCCGGCTGCGGCTCGCGCTCGTCGTCACCGCGGTCTTCCTCGTGGCCGAGGTGGTGGGCGGGTGGATGGCGAACTCGCTGGCGCTGCTCGCCGACGCGGGGCACATGCTCACCGACGTGGGCGCGCTCGCGCTCTCGCTCTTCGTCGCCTGGTTCTCGCGCCAGCCCGCGACGCCGAAGAAGACCTATGGCTACCTGCGGTGGGAGATCCTCGCCGCGTTCATCAACGGCGCGGTGCTGCTCGTGGCGTCGGCGTTCATCCTGTGGGAATCGGCGCGTCGCCTCTCGAACCCGGAGCCGGTCGCCGGCGGCCTGATGCTCGTCGTCGCGGTCGCGGGGCTCGCGGTGAACGCGCTGAGCGCGTGGTGGCTGCACGGCAGCGCGCACCACTCGATGAACATCCGCGCCGCCTACCTCCACGTGCTCGGCGACCTGCTCGGCTCGGTCGCGGCGATCGTGGCCGCCGTGCTGGTGCGCTGGAAGGGGTGGGTGATCGCCGACCCGATCGCGTCGATCGTGATGACCGCCCTGATCGTGCTCGGCGCCTGGCGCCTCGTGCGTGAGGCCGTGGACGTGCTGCTCGAGGCGACACCGGCGCACATCGAGCTCGACGCGCTGCGCCGCGCGATGGCCGGGGTGGCCGGCGTACGCGAGGTGCACGACCTGCACGTCTGGACGCTGACCTCGGGCGTGGTGGCGATGAGCGCCCACGCGGTCGCGCCCGCGGAGGCGGGGCACCAGCGCGTGCTCGAACAGCTGCACGCGGCGGTGGCGCGCTTCGGCATCCACCACGCGACGATCCAGCTGGAGGGCGTCCCGCTGGAGGCCTGCTGCCCGCCGGGTAGCGCCGTGGCGGCCGCGCCCCAGTCGCTCGCCCCGGTCTGAGCTACTTTCATCCTTCGTCCTTCCTCCTTCATCGCCGGCTAGAATGGCCCAACTCGACCGCCTCCTCTCGGTGATGATCACCAACCGCGCCGACTCCCTCGAACTGAAGGAGGGGGGCGCGGCCGTGCTGGTCTCGGACGGGAAGACGACGCCCGTGACGAAGGCGCTCACCGGTCCGCAGATCGTGGCACTGGTGAAGGAGATCGCGACGCCGCAGGCGGCGCTGCAGCTCGACCAGAAGCAGCCGACGAAGTTCCGCTACTCGTCGGAGGACTCGGTCTTCGCGGTGCGGGCGATGCTGCAGGGCGAGACGCTCGCGGTGAGCATCGTCGTGGACGACGCCGGCGAGTTCCAGCGCAGCACCGGGATGATGCAGCGCGTGGTGCTGCCCGACGAGGCCGCGCCGCGCGCGAGCGCCGCGGCGCGCGGGTCGGCGGCGGCGCCGGTGGTGCCCGACGTGAAGGCGGCCGCCGGCGACCCCGCCGCCGCGCGCGAGGGGATGGAGAAGCTCCTCCGCATGCTCGTCGAGATGGGCGGCTCCGACCTGCACATGCGCGTCGGCGAGCCGCCGATCCTCCGCAAGAGCGGCGAGATGGAGCGGCTCGAGGGCCAGAGCAAGCTCGACCCGGCGACCACCGAGTCGCTGCTCTTCTCGATCATGCCCGAGAAGAACCGCAAGGAGTTCAACGACTCGAACGACACCGACTTCGCCTACGAGATCGCCGGCGTCGCGCGCTTCCGTGCCAACGTCCTGCGCGACCGGAAGGGCGTCGCCGCGGTCTTCCGCGTCATCCCGAGCGCCATCGTCACCGCCGACCAGCTCGGCGTGACGCAGGAGGTGCAGAACCTCTGCTACCTCACGAAGGGCCTCGTGCTCGTCACCGGCCCGACCGGCTCGGGCAAGTCGACGACACTGTGCGCCCTCGTGGATCTCGTGAACCGCTCGCGGTCGGACCACGTGATCACGATCGAGGACCCGATCGAGTTCGTGCACGAGAACAAGAACTGCATCATCACGCAGCGGCAGGTGGGCGTGCACACCGGGAGCTTCAAGAGCGCGCTGCGCGCGGCGCTGCGCGAGGACCCGGACATCATCCTCGTCGGCGAGCTGCGCGACCTCGAGACGGTGAGCATCGCGATCGAGACGGCCGAGACGGGCCACCTCGTCTTCGGCACGCTCCACACGACGACGGCGGCGAGCACGATCGACCGGCTGATCGACCAGTTCCCGGCCGACCGGCAGGAGCAGGTGCGCACGATGCTGTCGGAGTCGCTGAAGGGCGTGGTCTCGCAGGTGCTCTGCAAGAAGATCGGCGGCGGCCGCGTGGCGGCGCGCGAGATCCTGCTGGTGACGCCCGCGATCAGCAACCTGATCCGCGAGGGCAAGACGTTCCAGATCCCCTCGATCATGCAGACGTCGAAGCGGCTCGGCATGATCACGATGAACGACACGCTGCTGGAGCTGGTGGAGAAGAAGCTGGTGGAGCCGAAGGAGGCCTACATGAAGTCGGTGGACAAGGGCGCCTTCGTGAACCAGCTCAAGGCGAAGGGGCACGACACGTCGTTCGTCGAGGCCGACCCGACGAACGCCCCCGGCGGCGCGGGCGCGCCCACCCCGGCCGCCGGAGGGGCGGCCGCGGCCGGCGCGCGCAAGCGGTGATTCGCGGCGCTACTGCTCGGCACAAGTCGCGCGGCGCGTAGGCCCCTCCGCGGTTCGCCCTGGCGCTTACACGCTGCGAGCCCGCGGCAGACTGCGCCGCGGTCTCTTGCTACGCGCCGGGGCGACCGCTGCGGAGCC
>CAZIDS010000141.1:0-3679 GCA_964537945.1 uncultured Gemmatimonas sp.
CTTGCGGAACAGGCCCGCCTCGACGGGGAAGGGCGGCTTGTTGCGCGGCTCGCCGCGGAATCCCTCGAGCGAGTTGAAGATCGCCGTCTCCTCGCCGCAGATGTACGCACCCGCGCCCTTCCGCAGTTCGATCTCGAACGCGTAGCCCGATCCGCCGACGTTCGCGCCGAGCCAGCCGGCCCGCCGCGATTCGGCGATCGCGTGCGCCAGCCGCTCCGCTGCGAGCGGATACTCGCCCCGGATGTAGATGAAGCCGCGCTGCGCCCCGACCGCGAATCCCGCGATCGTCATCGCCTCGACGAGCGCGAACGGGTCGCCTTCCATGAGCACACGGTCCTTGAACGTGCCCGGCTCCGACTCGTCGGCGTTGCAGATCACGTAGCGCGTCCGCTCGCGCTGGCCAGCCGCCGCGGCCCACTTGCGGCCGGTGGGGAAGGCGGCGCCGCCGCGGCCCATCAGCCGCGAGTCGGTCACTTCCTTGATCACGGCCTCGGGGCCGACCTGCAGCGCGCGCTTGAGCCCCGCGAAGCCGCCCGACCGCTCGAACGCCGTGAGGTCGGACGGATCGACGACGCCGACACGCTTGAGGAGCCTGAGGGATGCCTCGCCCTGCTGCGGCAGGGTCGGTCGTCGCTCGGGGAGTGTCCCGGTTTGCACCGCGGCCACGGCCTCGTCGGGCGTGATCGCGCCGCTGAGCTGCTCGCGCGGCGCATCGCCCGCGACGGTCAGCAGCGCCGCGGGTGCGAGGTCGCAGAGGCCGAGGCAGGGGCTGTGCATCCAGCCGGACTCGGCTACGTGCGTGTGCTCACCCTCGGGCGCGTGGTGCGCGGCGCCGCACTCCTTCTCGAGCTTCGCCATCACCTGCTTCGCGCCGCGCGTGCGGCAGGCGACATCGTCGCAAACGTGCAGCGTGCGCCTCGGGCGCGGCGCGGTCGCGAGCAATCCATAGAAGGTGGCGACGCCCCACGCGTCGGCCGGCGGCACGGTGAGGCGCGCGCAGGCGTACATCAGCCCGCCTTCGCTGACCCAACCCGCCGCGCCCTGCAGCGCCTGCAGGGCGGGCAGCAGCAGGTGGCGCCGCCCGCGCGCTTCGTGCCCGCCGAACGACACGTGCCCGTCACGCGCGACGTCGCGCGTGCCGCCATCCCAACCCGAGGTGGGCGCGCCGAGGAGGGCGTCGATCGCCGCGCGCTCGCCAGCGGTGGGTTCGGCGTCGCTGAGCCGGATGTCCACGTGCGGTCAGCCCACCGGGAGCGCGGAGGCCACGGGCGTCACGCGCACCGCGCACGCCTTGAACTCGGCGGTGCCGCTCTTCGGGTCGGTCGCATCGATCGTGAGCAGGTTCACGCGCACCTGGTCCTGGTTGTGCAGCGTCATGAAGACGAGGCCGGGCCGGAGGTTGGGTTCGAGGTGCACCGGCGCCTCGACTTCGCCGCGGCGCGACGCGACGCGCACCAAGTCGCCCTCGGCGAGCCCGATCCGCGCGGCATCCTCGGGCGAGATGTCGAGCGTCTCGTGCCGCCGCAGCGGCGACGCGTAGCCGAGGGTCTGCACGCCCGTGTTGTACGAGTCGAGGCGCCGTCCCGTTGTGAGCTGGAACGGATACTCGGCATCGGGCATCTCGACCGGCGGCTCGTACACGACGACGGAGAAGGGTGCCGCGGGCCCGACGCGCGGCTCGGCCCAGAGCCGGTCGTGCAGCAGCGTCGTGCCGGGATGCGCGGTGTCGGGGCAAGGCCACTGGATGCCGCCGAGCTCCGTCAGGCGCGGATAGGTCATCCCGCCGAACATGTGCGGCGCGAGCGTGCGCACCTCGTCCCAGACGCTCTCGGCCGTCGGCGCGCCCCAGTCGAGGCCGAGCCGCTTCGCGATCTGCGCGAGGATCCAGAGCTCGTCGCGCGCGTCGCCGGGCGGGTTGAGCGCCTTGCGCACGCGCTGCACGCGGCGCTCGCTGTTGGTCACCGTGCCGTCCGCCTCGCACCAGCTCGCGGCGGCGGGGAGCACGACGTCGGCCATCTTCGCGGTCTCGGTGAGGAAGATGTCCTGCACGACCATGTGGTCGAGCCCCTCGAGCAGCGCACGCGTGTGGTGCTGGTCGGCCTCGGACTGCGCCGGGTTCTCGCCGATCACGAAGAGCCCGCGCAGGTCGCGCCGCTCCATCGCGTGGAACATGTCGGTGATCGTCCAGCCGAGCTTGTCGGGGAGCTTCACCTTCCACGCGGCCTCGAAGCGCGCCTTCACCTCGGGATCGAGCGGCGGCTGGAAGCCGACGAAGCGGTTGGGGATCGCGCCCATGTCGCCGCCGCCCTGCACGTTGTTCTGCCCGCGGAGCGGGTTGAGCCCGCACCCGTGGCGCCCGACGTGGCCGGTGAGCAGCGCGAGGTTGATCAGCGAGAGGACGTTGTCGACCGCGTTGTGATGCTCGGTGATGCCGAGCGTCCAGCAGATGAGCGCCTTGTCGGCCTTCGCGAACGCGCGCGCGGCGTCGGCGATCACGTGGCCGGGCACGCCGGTGACCTGCTCGGCCTTGTCGAGCGTCCAGGTCTCGACCGAGGCCCTGTACGCGTCGAAGCCGCTCGTCGCGTTCTTGATGAAGCGCTCGTTCGCGAGCCCCTCGGTGATGATCACGCGCGCCATCGCGTTCGAGAGTGCGATGTCGGTGCCGACGTGGATGCCGAGCCAGACGTCGGCCCACTGGGCGGACGCCGTGCGGCGCGGATCCACGACGTACAGGCGCGCGCCGCGATTCACGCCCTTCAGGACGTGATGATAGATGATCGGATGATTCTCCCTCGGGTTCGCGCCCCACAGGAAGATCAGGTCCGTCTCCTCCATCTCCCGGTACGAGGACGTCCCGCCGCCCGCACCGAACACCGTCGCCAGACCGACGACGCTAGGCGCGTGTCACGTTCGGTTGCAGCTGTCGACGTTGCTCGTGCCGAAGCCGACGCGCGCGAGCTTCCCGGCGAGGAAGTTCATCTCGTTGGTCGACTTGGAGCAGGAGAAGATCCCGAGCGCATCGGGGCCGTGCTCGGCCTTGATGCGGCGGAAGCCGTCGGCCGCGCGGTCGAGCGCGTCGTCCCAGGTGGCGGGACGGAGCTCGCCGTTCACGCGGACCAGCGGCTGCGTGAGGCGGTCGTAGGCGGCAGGTGGACGGGCGCGCAAAGGCTCCTCCGGAGGGAGAGTGTGCGTCTGCCCGGAGTCTATCCGCGCGTGGGGGACCACGCCAGCGAGCGGCGCGCGTACGTCTTCGCCGCCGCGTTCGCTGGCCGCGCCCGGCTCAGGCACCCTTGTTCTTGTCGTCCCAGGCCATCGGCTGCCAGAGCTCGACCTTGTTGCCGTCGGGGTCGAGGATCCACGCGAACTTGCCGTTCTCGTGCGACTCGGGGCCCTGGATCGCCTCGATGCCGGCCGCCTTCAGCTGCGCGAGCAGCGCGACGAGGTCGTCCACGCGGTAGTTGATCATGAACGCCGAGTCGCTCGGCTTGAACCACTTCGTCTCCTTCGACGCGACGTGCCAGACGGTGAGGCCGCCGTCGTTGGCCTTGTCGTCCGGCCAGCGCAGGATCGCGCCGCCGAAGTCGGCGAGCTCGAGTCCGAGGTGCTGCTTGTACCACGCGGCGAGCGCCTTGTGGTCGCCGGTGCTCTTGAAGAAGACGCCGCCGATGCCGGTGATGCG
>CAZIDS010000141.1:3779-8322 GCA_964537945.1 uncultured Gemmatimonas sp.
CAACCCTTTCAGGGGATAGACTGTCTATCCCCTGGACCCACCACTCGCCCATGACCCGACGCGACCTCCTCCCCGGCCTCCTCGACATGCTCGTGCTGCGCACCCTCAGCGCGCAGTCGATGCACGGCTACGGCATCGCGCAGCATCTCCAGCGCCTATCGCAGGACGTCATCCAGGTGGAGGAGGGATCGCTCTATCCCGCGCTGCAGCGGATGCGGCAGAAGGGCTGGGTGCGCGCCGAGTGGCGGCAGACGCCGAACAACCAGCGCGCGCGCTACTACGAGATCACCGCCGACGGCCGTCGCCAGCTGGGCGCGCAGTCCGACGGCTTCGCCGAGCTCATGGCCGCGGTCCGCCGCGTGATGCAGGCCGGCTGACCCCCACGCTCGAGGCCACGATGCGGGAATGGCTCAACCGCCTGCGCGACCGGTTCCGGCGCGATGAACTCGACGCGGAGCTCTCGGAGGAGCTCGCGTTCCACCGGGCGCAGCTCGAGCGCGACGCGATCCACGCCGGAGCGTCGCCGGCCGAGGCGGCGCAGGCCGCGCGTCGGGCGCTCGGCAGCGAGCTCTCCGCGCGCGAGGCCGCACGCGAGCGCTGGACGCTCCCCGCCCTCGAGCACGTGGTCGAGGCCGTGCGGCTCGCAGTCCGCGGTCTCGTGCGCGCGCCCGGCTTCACGCTCACCGTCGTGCTGACCCTCGGGCTCGGCATCGGCGCGAACGCGACGATGTTCGGCGCGGTGGACCAGCTGATGTTCCGGCCGCTCGCGTATCTCCGCGATCCCGGCCGCGTGCACCGCATCTACTATCGCTGGATCGACCGCGGGCGCCTCGCCACGTCGCAGTCGAACGCCTTCAGGCGGCACCTCGACCTCGCGGACTGGACGAGTTCCTTCTCGCAGGTCGCGGGCTTCGCCGAGCGCAACCTGCCGGTCGGCGACGGCACCGACCTGCGCGACACGCGCGTCGGCACGGTCACCGCGAGCTACTTCGCGCTCTTCGACGCGCCGCCGGTGCAGGGGCGCTACTTCACCGCGGAAGAGGACCGGCCGCCGCGCGGCGCCGATGTCGCGGTGCTCTCGCACGCGTACTGGCGTTCCGAGTTCGGCGGGCGCGACGTCGTCGGCACGATGATCCAGGTGGGGAACGTGCGCGCGCAGGTGATCGGCGTGGCGCCGCCCGGCTTCGCCGGCGTGAACGACGCCGATCCGCCCGCCCTCTGGGTGCCGATCACCACCTTCGCCGGCAGCGCGGGCGGCAGCGACGCCCGCACGTACTATTCGACCTACTCGTGGGGCTTCATGAACACGCTCGTGCGGCTGAAGCCCGGCGTGAGCCTCGCGCAGGCCGAGGCGGACGCGACGCAGGCCTTCGGTCGCAGCTGGCAGGCGCAGGCGGCTGAAGCGCTGCCGCTGCCGTCGGTGGAGGTCGCGCAGCCGCAGGTCACCATCTCGTCGGTGCGTCCCGGCGGCGGGCCGGATCCGGCGCTCGAGGCGCGCACCGCCTGGTGGGTGCTCGTCGTCGCCGCCATCGTGCTGGTCATCGCGGCCGCGAACGTCGCCAACCTCGTCGTCGCGCGCGCGCTGCGCCGGCAGCAGGAGACGGCGGTGCGCCTCGCGCTCGGCGCCGGCACGGGGCGGCTCGTGCTGCACTCGATCGCCGAGGCGCTGGTGCTCGCGCTGCTGATCGCCGGCGCGGCGCTGCTCTTCGCAGGGTGGTCGGGCGCGGCGATCGCCTCGCTCCTCAACGCCGGACCGGCGACGGCTCCGCGCGAGCTCGCCGACTGGCGCACCTTCGGCGTCACGCTCGCGATCGCGCTCGTGGTGGGCGCGGCGCTCGGCGCGCTGCCGGTGCTGCTGCTCCGCCGCGGCGACCTCACGGCGGCGCTCCGCGGCGGCGCGCGCAGCGGCGCGAATGACGGCAAGCGCATCCGCGGCGCGCTCCTCGCCGTGCAGGGCGCGCTGAGCACGGTGCTGCTCGTCGGTGCCGCGCTCTTCGTGCAGAGTCTCTCGAAGGTGAAGGCGATGTCGATGGGCTACGAGCCGGACCGCGTGCTCGTGGTCAACAGCCAGGTGCGCGGCGGCTTCCCGGGCGATACCGCCATGCGCGCGATGATCGCGCAGGTCGTCGCGGCCGCGCAGGCGATGCCCGAGGTCGAGTCGGCGGCGTGGGCGAGCAGCGTGCCCTTCCTCAGCACGTCGAACGTGCCCGTCTTCCTCGAGGACCGCGACTCCACCGGCGCGCTCGGCACCTTCACGTACCAGGTGACGACGCCCGACTACTTCCGGACGATGGGCACGCGGATCCTGCGCGGCCGCGGCCTCGCCGACGAGGACCGCATGGGGTCGGCCGACGTGACGGTCGTGAGCGAGGGGATGGCGCGCGCCCTCTGGCCCGGCCGCGATCCCATCGGGCGATGCATCCGCATGCGCGCCGACACCATGCCGTGCATCACGGTCGTCGGCGTCGCCGAGGACATGGTGCAGCGCGACCTGGCGGCGACGCAGCGGCTGCACTACTACATCCCGCTCGCGCAGTCGCGGCGCACGCACGGCAACCTCCTCCTGCTGCGCGTGCGGGGCGAGCCGGCCGCGCTCGCCGAGCGCCTGCGGCAGGAGCTGCGGCGCGCGATCACGCTCGACGTCTTCCTCACCGCGACGCCGCTGGCGACGGTGGTGCAGGGCCAGCAGCGCTCGTGGCGACTCGGCGCGACGATGTTCGGCGCGTTCGGGCTGCTGGCGCTGCTCGTCGCCGCGGTGGGGCTGCACGGCGTGATCGCGTACGACGTCGCGCAGCGGCGGCACGAGCTCGCCGTGCGCGTCGCACTCGGCGCCAAGCGCGACGACATCCTGCGGATGGTGATGGGGCGCGGGGTGCGGCTCGTGCTCGTCGGTGCGGCGGTGGGCGTCGCGGTGGCAGCGTACGCCGGCCGGTGGATCGAGCCGCTGCTCTTCCGGCAGAAGGCGGTGGACCCGCTGACCTACGCCGCGGTGGCCGCCGTGATCGCGTTGGTGGCGGTCGTCGCGAGCGCGGTGCCGGCGTGGCGCGCGGCCGCTGCGGATCCGGCGGCGGCGCTCAGGGCGGAGTGATGGGGGCGCGCGTCGCGTCGCGCGACGTGTCGCGCGACGAGTCTGGCGCGGCGGGCGGAGCCGGCGCGGGCTCCGCGCCCAGCGCACGCAGCTCGTCGCCAGTGAACGTCTTGGCCGTCGTCGTCGTGGTCGCCTTTCCGAAGCCGATCGACTTCACGCTCACGAACTGGAGCGTGAGGCGCGTGAGGCGATCGCGCTTCGGGTACGCGACGTAGGCCGTCCGCGCGATCTCCACCAGCAGGGAATCCGCGCTGCCCTTCGTGTCGGCCTTGTCGTCGGCGTTGACGATCCCGATGGTGAGGTGCACGCCGTTGTTGATGTTCAGCGTGTACTGTCCGCCGAACCTGTCCATCAGCGCCTTGTTCACGGCGAAGAGGTCGCTGAAGGTGTCCTTCAGGCTGCAGGCGCTGACGGCGACCACGAGCAGGAGCGCGCACGCGTGGCGGATGGCCGTGGCGCGAGGGCGGGGCGCTTCGAGTCGAGGGATCATGCGGAGAAGGTGCTCGGCGGCGCGCCGGGAAGGAACCGTCGCCAGTCATCCGATTCCGCGACCGCCTTCACCACCGCGTTCCGCCCCGCGAGCAGCCGGCGCATGTAGCGCTCGAGAAAGAGCAGGTCCGCGAGCACGCCGAGGGGTCCGAGGGGCGCGTCATAGTCGAAGCGGTCGCGGATGCGCGTGCCGCCGGCGCCGTCGGGCTCGAACCAGTGGTCGTGGTCGAACCGGGCGAACGCGCCGCGCACCATCGAATCCCGGAAATGCCGCGGGCGGTCGAAGGCCGTGATCTCGCTCGTGAGGCGCTGTTCGATGCCGAAGTGCGTCGCCTCCCAGGTCACCCGCTCGCCGAGACCGATCAGGCCCGAAATCACTCCGCCCACGGCGCGCTCGCCGCTGGCCGCGAACGAGTGCTGGTGGAGGTCGATGCTGCGCGACAGGTCGAAGCAGCGTTCGACGGGCGCGGCGACGGGCGTGAGGAGCTCGATGCGGGGCACGATCCTCGGGAGTGATCTCGACCGGCGGTGCCGCTTCCCCACTGACAATGTATGTATGGGTGGGAGGCTTGCGGCAAGGCCACCGCGCGGTGCGATACTGAGCGCCTTCCAGACCAGGAGATTCGATGGCGGACCACGCAGTCGTGATCGCGGGTGGCGGGCCGACCGGATTGATGCTCGCGGGCGAGCTGGCGCTCGCGGGCGTGGATGTCGTCGTCCTGGAGCGCCGTCCCGACCAGCGGCTCTCCGGCGCGCGCGCGCTCGGCATCTCGGCCCGCACGCTCGAAGTGCTCGACCAGCGCGGCATCGCCGATCGCTTCATCGCGGCCGGCCAGGTCGCACAGGTCACCGGCTTCGCCGTGACGCGCCTCGACATCAGCGACTTCCCGACGCGCCACAACTACGGCCTCGCGCTGCGGCAGAAGCACATCGAGCGGCTGCTCGCCGAATGGGTGACCGAGCTCG
>CAZIDS010000142.1:0-8316 GCA_964537945.1 uncultured Gemmatimonas sp.
CAGACGTCAGCCGACGAGAAGGCCGTCCTCGCCATCGCCGACTCCGCCCTCGCCGCCATCACCCGCGGCGACGCCGTGGCGTTCACCGACCTGATGGTCCCCGAGGCGATGCTCTATCCCACTTCCACGCGCAACGGCGTGACCGCCTACCGCGTGCGCACACGGGAAGCGCAGCGCACCGGGAACATCACCGGCGTGGTGGAGCGCGGCTTCGCGCCGAAGGCGTTCGTGAGCGGCGGCGTCGCGATGGTCTGGATGCCGTACGACCTCTACGTGAACGGCGCCTGGTCGCACTGCGGCGCCGATGTCTTCACGCTCGTGAAGAGCAGCGGCGCGTGGCGCATCGCGGCGATGGCGTGGAGCGCCGAGCAGCCGCCGGTCTGCGAGAAGCATCCCGATGGGCCGCCGGCCGGGCGATGACCCCGATCATCCGCCTCGCGCGCGCCGATGACGCCGCCGCGCTGGCCGAGCTCGCTGAGCGCACCTTCCGCGACGCCTTCGGGGCCGACAACCGGCCCGACGACCTCGCGCTCCACCTCGCCTCGGCCTATGGCACCGCGCAGCAGGCGCGCGAGATCGCCGATCCCGCGATGATCACGCTCGTGGGCGAGCACGACGGCACGCTCGTCGCCTACGCGCAGCTCCGGCGCGGCACGCCGCCCGCATGCGTCACCGGCCCCGCGCCGATCGAAGTGATGCGCTTCTACGTCGCCGCGGCGTGGCACGGCCGCGGAGTGGCGCAGCGACTGATGACGGAGGTGGTGGACGCCGCGAAGCGCGCGAACGCGCAGACGCTCTGGCTCGGCGTCTGGGAGCGCAACCCGCGCGCCATCGCCTTCTATGTAAAGGCCGGCTATCGCGACGTCGGGTCGCAGGTCTTCGTCGTCGGCACCGACCCGCAGGCCGACCGCGTGCTGATGCGGCCGGTCGCCCCTCAGGTCGGCGCTTGATGATGACCGCCCGACGCACGTGGGCGTGGGGCCGGCTCGCAGTGCTCGTGCTCGCGGCAGTCGCCTGCGACTCGTCCGAGAGCGAGAAGCGCTCCGCTGCGGAGGGTGCCCCCGCGACACCTGCTTCGCGTGCCGCGTCCGCCGCGGCAGTCTTCGATTCGAGTCAGCCCGTCTCGTTCGACGGTCGCATCGCCTCGCTCCCGGGGTTCGACGTGCCGTGGGACACGACCAGGTCGCCCCGTGAGATCGTCCGCATCGACTCGCTCCGGTTCCCACAGCTCGCGGGGTCGGCGGCGTCGCGACTCGTGTTCACGGACTCCTCGACCTTGCTGATCCCGGTCCGCGACGCCGCGCTGGTGGGCCGACTCGACGGCGAAGGATCTCGGCGGTGGTTCCTGCTCTCGGGATACGTCTGCTCGGACTGTGACGCTCCCATCACCGTCTTCACCGTCCGCAGCTCGACCGGTGCCTATCCTGGGATCCCGCGAGGATTGCCGTTTCCAGGTGCGCAGTCCGACCTTGGCTCAGAGAAGCCGTTCTATCGTGGGCGGCTGTTCCTCGGGCGCTGCGCGTCCACCGACGCGACCCTCGCGCTCTGGCTCGAGGAGATGATCGAGGAGACGGATGCGGAGCCGGCGCCCGCCGACTCGGCCCCCCGATGGATGCGCCGCGCGCGGCTCCTGTTCGCGCGCGAAGCACTCGTGGACTCGATCGCTGACTGGACGCCGGCGATCGAGAGCGCCGCCGAGAGCGCGGTCCGGGACGGACGCTGCATCGAGGTCAAGCCGGTCGACCGTTAGCACCTGGCCGGCGCCGACCTCCCGGCGACCAGTCCCGCCGGATAGCTTCCCCGCGGGCACGGGAAGCAGCGGCCTTCGCGTAGCGTCGGCCGTCCTGCGTGTTGCCAGCTCCTCTAGGCATCCTCTTCAGGACTGGGTTCGACTCCCTCCCGTTCTGTCCCGGTGGGCCAGCCTTCGGGCACCGCGCAAGCCACCCTGCGGATTCACACCCCCGTGGCGCGTTCGGGGCCCACCGCGACAGGACACCCTCCTCCTCCGATCGCTCGCATGGAATACGTCTACCTCGCCCTCGTCATCGCCGCGATCATCGCGGCCGGCATCGTCCGGGCACGCCTGCAGTCCGTCACCGTCTTCGAGTACGAGCGCGGCCTGCGGTTCCGGCGCGGCAAGTTCATCGGGATCGTCGAACCGGGCAGCTACTGGCTCTGGTCCGGACGCGACCTCGTCCGCAAGGTGGACACGCGCCTCCGCATCATCGCGATGGCTGGCCAGGAAGTCCTCAGCGCCGACGGCGTCGCCCTCAAGGTCAGCGTCTCGGCCTCCTACCGCATCGCCGATCCCGCGCGCGCCGTCCTCGAGTTGGAGAATCCGGAGACGGCGCTCTACTCGGCGCTGCAGCTCGCGCTGCGCGCGATCATCGCGGCCAGCCCGGTCGAGGGATTGCTCGCGCAGCGCGCGACCATCGGCCCGCAGCTGCTCAAGGACACCGTCCCCGCCGCCGCCGCGCTCGGCCTCACGCTCGAATCGGCCGACCTGAAGGACCTCACGCTCCCTGGCGACCTCAAGAAGATCTTCGCGCAGGTCGTTCGCGCGAAGCAGGAGGGGCTCGCGGCGCTCGAGCGCGCACGGGGCGAGACGGCGGCACTCCGCAACCTCACGAACGCAGCCCGCCTCGTGACGCAGAACCCGCCGCTGCTCCAGCTGCGCTGGTTGCAAGTGCTCAGTGAGCGCGGCGGGAACACCGTCGTCCTCGGCGTGCCGTCGGGGGCGGTGCCGATCGGGGCGAGCGGCGATGCGGCGACGCTGCCGGAGCCCGAGGGGGACTGAGGTGGCCCTCTCGCTTCTCGCCTTCGCGACCGCGCTGTCCAGCCTCCCACACGGCCGGCCCGTTCCGCCATCGGCCTGCCTGGAACCGCGCCCCACGATTGCGGCCGAGTTCGCCCGCAGCGAGCTCGTCGTCGTCGGCAGGGTCCTCTCCGCACGCGTCGTCCCGGATTCCGGCCCGTGGCTGACCGGCACCGTCTACTCCGTTCAGGCGTCCCGCGTGTTCCGCGGGGACCCTGCTCCGACCATCAGGATCTTCTCGGAGAACAGCACCGGCCGCTTCCCGATGGATGTCGACAGTTCGTACGTCCTGTTCATTTACCGAGCGGGCGGACGGATCCACGTGGATCCGTGCGGGCATTCCGCGCCGGTACGCGCGGCGAGCGCACTGCTCGCAGACCTCGAGCGGCTCACCGTGCCGCGCGGCACGCAGGAGGCCAGTGCGCGCGCCCTTGGACCTCTGGGCCCCGCCGCGTCGTGGCACTGCGCGGTCGTCGCGACGGGCGCGCCGTCGCCGCTGACGAATCCGATCATGATGACGTTCACGCTGCTCACTCCATCGGCGCCGAGTCCGGCCGACTCGACGCAGCGCATCCCGTTGCGCGTCATCACCGCCGGATTCATGCCGGATGGCGAAGTGCTCACCCTTGGTGAGATCGTCCTGGACTCCACCGCCACGCCGCGCGTGCAGACGCCGCAGATCACTCGCACGCCGGGCGGCGAGTACACGGGTTTGCGGATCGGAGGCCCGATCCTCACCGATGCCGAGGTCGCTGCGGCCCTGGCATTGGCCAAGGAACTCTGGCGCCGACGGTGCGCCGGTCCGCGCGCCTGAGCCTCGGCTGCCGCCCGCGCGTGACGCGCGCCCCCGCTCGGTCGTGTTGGCTCGGCGATGCGATTCCACACTCACCAGAGAGCATCAATGCGGATTCCCGGGATACGGTCTGTCGGGCTCGTGGCGGTCATCCTCTCAGCTGCCTGCGGCGGCAAGGCCGCGGCCACGAACACGGCCGAGGCGACCTTCGAACAGTACCAGGAACTCGAGAAGAGCTTCGATCCCGCGATCGCGGACATGTACTGCAATGCGGCGCTCATCAGGAACACGCGCCGCTACCCGAACGGCGAAGCCCGCGTCCTCGAGATCCCGGCGCCGCAGTACCGGTCGATGATCGTCCTCGCCATGCCTGCCGCGAAAGCGAGCGGCGAATACAGCACCTACTCGGGCGCGACCTTCACGCCGCAGGGCGAGAACACGCGCATCAAGGCGACGCGCTATTCAGTGACGAAGAAGTACTCGAGCCCGATCTCGATCCTCGTCGGGCCGTGCGACGGCAAGGCGTTCGGGATCCTCGAGGAGATCAGCGAGTCGCAGCCGTAGGCGCGCGGGCGCGCCGTCTAGCCGCGCCCCCAGCGGCTGAACACGCGCCCGCTCCTCGCCTCGCACGTCCAGTCGGCCGGCCGCGGCGCGCCCGGCGGCGCCATGATCACGCGGAACTCCTTCCCGGCGAGTTCGCAGAGACCGCGCGCGACCTGGCCCCGCGCGTCGCCGGCGACGTAGAGGTAGTCCACGTGAGCGGGCGACTCGCGGTCGTCATAGCGCACCTTCGCGTGCACCATCACCTGCCCGCCGAAGATCACCTGCATCTCGCCCTTCCCCTCCACGCGACGGCCCGCCGCTAGCCATTCCGCGGGCATCGCCTTGCCGTCGCGCACGAGTTCGAGCGCTTTCCACTCGCCCGCGAGCGCGGCGTCGAGCGCGGTCGCGGACGGGAGGAACGCAGGCGTCGCTGATGCGGCACGCGCCGCGGTCCCGCCCGTCGATTGCGGCGCGGCCTTCGCGTCCGGCTGCGCCGCGCCCTTGCGGCCTCCGGTCACGCCCGCCGGTCGCGCCGCGCTCGCGCGATGCAGGGTCTCGAGCGCGTGCCTGCTCCCGGGCGTCGTGCGGAACGCCGTCGGCCGTGAGGCCCCGGTCAGGCCCAGGCAGATGGTCAGCGTGTCGCCGTCGAGCGTGAAGATGCCCAGCGAGCGCTGCCCCGCTTCGGGACCTTCGACGAACTCGATGTCGATCGTGTGCGGCGACGCCGAGACGTCGATCAGGAACTCGCCGTCGTACGTCGCTTCGGGCGACTCGGTACGGAACCGGTCGCCGTCGATCAGGATGCGCGACGCGCCGAGCATCGCGGCCGGCATCGCCTGCCCATCCACCTCGAGCGCGTGGAATCCCCAGTCGCCTTCGAGCGCGCGCAGCGTCTGCACGTGACGCGCGAGCGCGGGCCAGCTCGCGAACCCGGTCCGCCGCGCAACGACGCTCTGTGCGTCGGCGAGGCGGTAGCCGGCCTTCAACGCACGCGCGGGAGTCAGCCCCGTGGCCTCGGGCAGGTGCGTGATGAACTCGCGCGCCGCATCCGCGTCGCCCGCGCGCAGGCGGGCGAGCAGCTGCTTCGACTGCCGGCGGAGCTGGTCGAGATCGGGATGCGACGGGAGCGTCGCGGGGCGCGCGGCCGCGCGCGGGGTGGAACGGGACGACTGCTTCGACATGATGCCTCCATGCGAGCCAGGATCCGCAACCGGCCGCACGAGTGAGGTCACCGTGTCGGAAGGCGTCTGCGACCAACGAGGGCGAGCTCGGCTCTTTCCGCGGATCCGGGGGCTCCCCTCAGGAGCCGAGGATGCAGGATAGGCGCGGTCCACTCCTGGAGTCAAGGAGCCGGGGCTCGAAGTCGGATCGAGTGCGTATCCACGTGGATCGTCTGGCGGGGCCGCGCGGGTCAGGTCGCGCGCGGAAGGAACAGCAAGGCGAGCCATCCGCCGGCGTAGAGGCCGAGTGCGAACACGAGGTGCGTGAGCGTACTCTGCACGCGCGCCGCGCGCGGGTTGGGTGTCTTCGAGCCGGCGATTCCGGCACCCATCGCGGGCTGCATGACGAGGAGCGGCCCGACGAGCGTGGCGATTCCGACGGCCAACGCGAGGGGCAGCGTCGGGTGCCGCAGCCACTCCGCGCCGCCGATGAGGACGAGCAGTGCGGCGAACGAGAGGCCGATGGCGTAGTGGGCGATCCAGCCGATCGCGTGCTCGCCGGGCAGCGCCGGCGCCGCGGCGATCGACGCATGGCGGAACACGCCGCGCGGCATGTAGGCGAACCAGCGGCCGATGAGCCGGTAGTTCGCGCGCGGATGGCCGAGGAGCGGCGTGCGCAGCACGCCCCAGGCGTCCATCACGCCGGTGGCGACGATGCCGATGAAAGCGGTGTGCAGGAACAAGCCCATGCATTCCTCTCGATGGTGCGGTGCGATGCGGTGCGGCGCGTGCGGACAGTCTACACGAACCAATACGGGGACTGTCCCGCCCGCTCCGCGCGCGCCAAGTTCCCTCCAAGGAGGCATGATGGGACTTCCGACGCTCGGCCGCCGCGCGATCTACCTGCTGCTGCCGATGCCGCGCACGGGGACGCCGCCCGGCAACATCATCAACTGGACGCTCGTGGGCGTGCTCGCGCTCGGGCTCGTGCTCTCACTCACGCGGAGTCAGTCGCACGTCGCGCCAGCGCCATCCGGGCAGTAGCGCACCCGCGACCGCGCCGGCCGGGATCGTGTAGGGCAGGAACACCGCCGACACGGTCCACACGTCGCGCGTGTCGCCGTGGAACGCCTCGACGATCGTCGCGCCGAGGAGCACGCCGGTGACCACGCCGGCGGCCGCGCCCATCGCGGCGCCCCGCGCGCGAGACGCGTGCCCGTCGCGGATCGCGAGCCGCGTGGTCGGCGTCACCTGCACCGCGCGCGTGAGCGACGTGAGCGACGCGAGCGGCGTGAGACCGAGGCGGAGCGTGTCGCCGCTCACGGAGCGCAGCCGGCCGACCACGCGGAGCGGACCCGAGCGCGTGCGCAGCGTCTGACCGATGCGCAGCGGCGGATCGGCGTCGAGCGTCGCGAGGGCGACGGTCGGCGCCTCGCGCGCCGTGTCTCGTGACGCCTGCTGCGCCGGGAGCCGACGCGCGCTGAGCAGGGCGTACGCGAGCGCCGCAGCGATGACGACTGACCGTGAGACGATGGGCGAGCGCACGCTCCCCTCCGCGTGGATGCTCGACGATAGGACGCGACGCGCCTCTCGCGCAGTCGGCGGCACGACGACAGCGCGTCCCCGAGAGTCTGTCGGCGCCCTCCCTACACGAGTTCATCGTTCCGCCCTACTCCGCGCGTCCCGGTGCGGTCCCATCATATGCCTAACAAGGAATACGAGTTCCCCATCGGAGAGTCCCATGTCACGCATCGTGGTGCTGGGTGGAGGGACCGCCGGGACCATCATGGCGAACCGGCTCCGGCGGCTCTACGACGCCGACGTCGCCGCGGGCCGCACGACGATCACCGTCGTCGACCAGGACGACCGCCACATCTACCAGCCCGGACTCCTCTTCGTCCCGTTCGGGCTCTACGCGCCGGAGTCGATCGTGAAGCCGCGCGAGCGCCAGCTGCATCCGGCGGTGCAGCTCCGTCGTGACGGCATCGAGCGGGTCGATCCCGCGGTGAACCGCGTATCCCTCGCCTCGGGCACGACGCTCGACTACGACCTGCTCATCATCGCGACCGGCACGCGCACCTGTCCCGAGGAGACGGAGGGGCTCACGGGCGCCGGCTGGCGCGAGACGATCTTCGACTT
Organism: uncultured Gemmatimonas sp.; assembly: GCA_964537945.1. Taxonomy (GTDB): domain Bacteria; phylum Gemmatimonadota; class Gemmatimonadetes; order Gemmatimonadales; family Gemmatimonadaceae; genus Pseudogemmatithrix. Next base: position 7,451 of record CAZIDS010000142.1, read on the forward strand.
CTACTCGCTCGACGGCGCGACCGCGCTGCGCGACGCGCTCGCCCGCTTCGATGGCGGCGACCTCGTCATCAACGTCGTCGACATGCCGATCAAGTGCCCGGTCGCGCCGCTCGAGTTCGCCTTCCTGGCGGACTGGTTCTTCACCGAGCGCGGCATCCGCGAGCGCGTCGACATCACCTTCGTGACGCCCCTTGACGGCGCGTTCACCAAGCCCGTCGCCTCGGAGGTCCTCGGCGGCCTGCTGGAGGAGAAGGGCATCCACCTCGAGACGGAGTTCGCCACCGGCGAGGTCGACGGCGCCGCCGGGGTGCTGAAGAGCTGGGACGAGCGCGAGGTGTCGTACGACCTGCTCGCGACGATCCCGCTCCACGGCGGCGCGGAGTACGTCGAGCGCTCCCCCGGCCTGGGCGACGAGCTGGGGTTCATCCCCGCCGACCACCACACGCTCCAGGCCGCATGCGCCCCGAACGTGTTCGTCATCGGCGACGCGGCGAACCTCCCCACGTCCAAGGCGGGCTCGGTCACCCACTTCGAGGGCGAGACGCTGGTCCGGAACATTGCGCACCACGTCGCGGGCCGCCCGCTGGAGCCGCGATTCGACGGGCACGCGAACTGCTTCATCGAGACGGGCTTCAGCAAGGCGCTGCTCATCGACTTCAACTACGACACCGAACCGCTGCCGGGGCGCTACCCCGAGCCGCACGTCGGACCGCTGCCGCTGCTGCGCGAATCGCGCCTGAACCACATGGGCAAGGTCATGTTCGAATGGGTCTACTGGCACGCGCTCTTGCCCGGCCGCGAGATCCCGGGCATCGGCGACCAGATGCAGATGGCCGGCAAGCACCGGCCCGACGAGTGAGAGGAGC
>CAZIDS010000143.1:0-8295 GCA_964537945.1 uncultured Gemmatimonas sp.
CAGTCGCGCCGAATCCAGGCCGTCCGGGCTCCCGTCGTCGCTGTAGTTCTCGCGTCCGTCCATGCCGTTCCCCGTTCGAGGCGCATCCGTCATCCGCCGGAGTCCCTCCGGCATCGGTCCATCCGGCCCCGCTCGCGTCGAATGTCGGATGGTGCGTGCACCGCGGCCGACCGACCCTTCGCCTGAGGCCGCGGGACGACCCCCGGCCGCCAACTCAGCCGAGGATCGACCCGTGCTCAGCAATCTATTGCCGTCTCCGCTCCATCCGGCGGTGGTCCACCTGCCCATCGCGCTCACGCTGCTCGTGCCCCTCTTCGCCATCGGCGCGCTGATCGCCATCCGGCGCGGGGCGAAGGTCACCCGGGCCTGGGCCCTCGCGGCCGCGATGCTCGCCGCCCTCTCGCTGAGCGCCTTCGTCTCGCTCGAGACGGGCGAGGACCAGGAGGAGCGCGTCGAATCCGTGGTGCCCGAGCAGGCGTTCGAGACACACGAGGAAGCCGCGCAGGCGTTCTTCGTCCTCTCCCTCGGCGTGCTCGGCGTCGCGGCGTTCGGCCTCATGACCGGCAAGGTCGGGACGGCCGCCCGCTACGTGGCGGCCGCGGGCACCCTCGCACTCGTCGTCGCCGGCTACAATGTGGGCCACTCGGGCGGCCGCCTGGTCTACACCTACGGAGCCGCGAGCGCCTACACGACCGATGGCGCGTCGCCGGCGAACACGGACCAGGCGCGGCGGGATGGCGCAGAGGGACGGACGGGCGCGGGCGCGGAAGGCAACGCGGACGACGACGACGATCGTTGAAGTGCGGAAGGAACTGGGACCGCTGTTCGTGGCGGCGCCTGGGACTGGGGAACCCTAGGCGCCGTACTCAGCGCGCAAGCTCGCCCCGATCTCCTCAATGAGTCCGTCGCGGTCCTTCGCGAGCCGCGCGAGGAACGCCTTCGGCGCCGCGGTCCGGGCGTCGTGCTTCCCGCTCCACGCGATCAGGTCGAGCATCGCCGGCAGCAGGTCGAGCCCCTTCCCCGTCAGCCCGTACCGCGCACCGCGGCGCGTGATGAGCCCCTTCTTCCGGAGCTGACGCAGGCGGTCGGTCAGGACATTCGTCGCGATCCGTTCCTCGGCGGCCAGGAAGTCGCCGAACGTGCGCCGATCCGTGAACATCAGGTCGCGCAGGATGATCAGGCTCCACGCGTCCCCGAACGTCTGGACCGCGAAGTTGATCGGACAATCCGACCGCCGCTCGGTCCGCCTCATCCGCCCACCGGTACTTGCATGATGCAAGTAATCTTCGTACGCTTGCCGCTCCCGCACAAGCCACCACCGGCCGAGGCCACATGGATCGGAAGCCCGCAAGCATCGCGCTCACCGTCGTCGCGTACGTCGTCACGACCTTCGCGGTCCAGGGGACGTCCCACTTCGCGATCAACGCCGAGCACTTCGCGGCGATCCCGATCATGCGCGCGGAGCCGATGATCCCGCTGGGGATCGCCTCCATGCTCATCCAGGGCCTCATCTTCGCCTGGCTCTATCCCGTCTTCGCCGCCGGCGCGAGCACGGTGCGCAAGGGCATCGCCTTCTCCTGGTTCCTCGGCGGGTTCCTCGCGTCGTACATCGTGCTCGGCGAGGTCGGCAAGTACGCGATCCCGTCGGTGTCGGGCTGGATCGGCGTCGAGCTCAGCGCCGCCTTCGTCCAGTTCACGCTCTTCGGCATCGGCCTCGGACTGATCCACCGCCGGAAGGCGGCACCCTCCGCGATGGCGGCCTGACGATGGCCTTCGACGAAGCGCTCGCGGGTCGCGTCCGGAAGGGGGTCGCCGCGGTGAAGGGGATCCAGGAGAAGAAGATGTTCGGCGGCGTGGCCTTCCTGATGCACGGCAACATGCTCGTCGGCGTGCACAAGGATTCGCTGATCGTGCGGATCGCGCCCGACGACACCGACGCCGCGCTCGCGGAGAAGGACGTGCGGGTGTTCGACATCACCGGTCGGCCGATGCGCGGATGGATCCTCGTCGGGCCGCAGGGCGCGGGCGGCGCGAAGCTCGGCAAGTGGATCCAGCGGGCGCAGGCGTTCGTCGCGACGCTGCCGCGGAAGTAGCTTCGCGCGATGCCCGCACGCTCGAAGTCCGTCGGCACGGAGCCTGCCGACGTCGTCTCCCTCGTGATCCGCGTCCGCCGCCCGCCGCCCGGCGTGCGCTGGGCCCTGCAGCTCGGGCGGCAGGACCTCGTCCCGCCCGCGAAGGTGAGCGCGGACGAGCTCCGGTTCGAGTTCTCGGCGCGCGTCGTCGAGTCCGCCGACGGCGGGGTCGATCTCCGCGGACCCGCGGTGCAGGGGCCGCGCGGCGGCCGGTTCGTCTATCTCACCTGCGGGAAGCGCGCCGGTGATCCTGGCTCCCCCTGGGATCGCCGCGCGAAGGTGCCGCTCGAGCCGCTGCGCGTCCGGCTTGGCTCCGCGGCGCCTCGCTGGACGGAAGGCGAGTGGGAGGCGCAAATTGAGGGAGTCGGCCGGGATGGCGGACCCGCGTGCGCGAGCGTCCCGCTCGTCGGCGGCGAATGGACGCTCCGCTCCCGCGCGAGCTGACGACGCTTCTGATCCGTGGCCATTCCGAACAGCCGGTCCCTTGAACGTCGCCCGGGCCCATCCTCCACGTGATCTCGTCCTTCATCACGCGCACCAGCGCAGCCCTCCTGGCGGCCGCCGGCCTCCCGCTCCTCTTCGCGTCCGATGTCCTCCTGCCTCGGCTGATCCCCGGATTCCCCGTCGCATCGAGCTGGCTCGGCCAGCTCATCGCGGCGGCGTGGCTCAGTGTCGCGCTCTTCAACTGGAACTCCAGGGAGACGGTGCTAGGCGGCATCTACGGCCGGCCGTCGGTGAACCTGAACCTGGTCCTCTACGTCGTGAGTGCCATCGCCCTGCTCAAGGTCCGCGATGCCACGCTGGCGGTGCGTGTGATCGCCGTCCCGTTCGCCCTCATGGCGGTCGTGTATGGGGTGCTCCTGTTCCGCGGCCCCCTTGATCGGCCCGCAGCCGGTTGACGCGGCACAGCCTGACGAGGTCCTCACCATGGCCTTCCCGATGCCCGTACGAGGGCACTTGCGCCACTGAACATTGGATCTGTACGTTATTCTGTACTGACCAGCCGCCCGGAGCCACCGTGTCGAAGCTGAAGCCGACCCGCGACATCCAGCCCGTCACCGAGTTCCGCGCGAATGCCGCCCAGTTCATCGAGCAGGTCCGCGAGACCGGTGAGCCGATGATCCTCACGCAGCATGGCCGAAGCGCCGCCGTCCTGCTCGATGTCGAGGCCTACGAGTCGCTGATGGACGAGCTCGCGCTGCTTCGGGATGTGCGGGAGGCGGAAGGCCAGGTCGTCGCCGGCAAGGTGCTGAGCCACGCGTCGGTCGCGAAGAAGCTGCGGGCGCGGCTCGCGCGGTGAAGGTCGTCTGGTCTCCGCTCGCGGAGCGGCGGGCGATCGAGGCAGTCGACTACATCGCGAAGGACCGACCGGGAGCGGCCGCGGCCTGGCTCGATGAACTGATCGGCCGCGTCGGATCGCTCGACCGATTCGCTAAGCGCGGCCGGGTCGTCCCCGAGATCGGAAAGTCCGCGTACCGCGAGATCTTCCAGCAGCCGTTTCGCATCATCTATCGCATCGATGCCGCCCAGGTCGTCATCCTCACGGTGCGCCATGGTCGGCGCGCCAGGGATCCGGGCGAGGTCGAGCGCGGCGCGTGACGCCGAGGCACCCATGGGCCGACTGATCCTCGCCCTCGTCGTCATCGCGCTCCTCGTGATGGCCGCCGGCACCGGACGCTCCGGCGCCATCCGCCGCGCCTCGCGCACGATCGCCTTCCTCGGCTTCGCCTTCTTCGGCCTCGTGAGCGCCGCGAGCCTCTACGGGATGTTCGCGCTGGCCGACCGCGGCGGTGGCGTGCTGCTCTTCCTCGCGCTGCCCACGGCCTTCATCGCCTGGCTCTTCTTCGCCGCCCTCACCACGTCGCGGCAGGTCGAGGCGCTCGAGGCGCTGCCCCCCGACCTGCGCCGCGACCGCACGAACGCGCTGCTCGAGTCGCAGATCGCCGAGCACGAACGCACCATCGCCGACGCCGAGGCGAAGGTGGGCGGCTTCTGGATCACACCCGGAAAGCGGAAGCGGCTGCGCGAGGAGATCGCGCACTCACGGCTGATGCTCGCCGGCCTGCGGAAGATGCGCTCAGCGGCGGACGACGCCGCCGCTCAGGGCGAACCCGGCGGCGCGTCCGTCATCCCGTCCGGCAGGAACAGCGGCCGCGCCAATCCACCCGCGTCGTCGTAGAACCGGATCGCGCCCGCGGGCGCCGCGGCCTTCGCCATCAGGATCAGCTGGCCGGTGTGTCCCGAGAAATGTTCGACGACGTGATAGATCGCCGCGAAGACCGTCGTCTCCCTTCCCTGGATCGTCCGCTTCTCGCCGAGCTGCGCGGCCGAGAGACCGGCCAGCACCGCCACCGCGTCGCTGCACGCGGAGTCGAGGATCATCAGCAGGTCGTCGAGCGAGGCGCCCTCGCGCGCCGCGAACTCGGCGTCGCGCCGCCGCACGTCACGCGCGCCGCCCACGCCGCTCACGATCCACTGCCGCACGTTGCCGGCGAGGTGCAGCAGCAGGTTGGCGGCGCTGTTCGATGAATCGTTCGCCCGCGCCCACAACTGCGACGCAGGCATCGCGCGGAGCGCGAGGCGGATCTTCCCCGGATACTCGAAGCCGAGGTAGTAGCGCGAACGTTCGAGGAATGAGGCGGCGAGGTCGTTGGGCATGCCGGAAGATGGGCCGCCGCCCGGCGCGCGCAAACGGCGCGGGACCGCCGCGCCCTTGTGGGCCGCGGGCCCCGCGCGCACCTTCGCCCGATGCACCGTCGCGACCTCCTCCGCCTCACCGGCGCCGCCGCGCTCACCGCCGCCGCCCCCGCCTTTCTCACGCGCCGCTACGCGCTCCTCGCGCAGATGCCGGGACAGCAGCCCGCCACCTACTCGGCGCGCACCATCAGGCTGATGCAGGACTCGCCGGTGGTGGACATGCTCTGCCAGTTCGCCTTCCCCGACAATCGCGAACCGGGCACGCCTCGGGCGACCCGCTGGCTGCAGGACCCCGCCGCCTTCACCGCCGCCGACTTCGAGGCGTTCAAGGGATCAGGCGTGAAGACCCTCGCCCTCGGCCAGGGCGGCAGCGGATTCGAATCGCAGCTGCAGTTCATGGCGGAGTGGAACGGCTTCATCGCGTCGCACCCGGAGTGGTTCATCCGCGTGGACGGCGTGGACGACCTGCAGAGCACGCGACGCGACGGGCGCGTCGGCATCATGATCACGACGCAGAACGCCGAGTTCTTCCGCACGACCGCCGACGTCACGACGATGCACCGCCTCGGCCTGCGGCTCGCGCAGCTCACGTACAACTTCCAGACGCGGATCGGCGCGGGCTTCCTCGAGCACCACGATGGCGGGCTGAGCGTCTTCGGCCACCAGATCGTCGAGGCGATGCAGGCCGTCGGGATGACGGTGGACCTCTCGCACTGCGCCGACCAGACGACGATGGACGGCATCGCGGCGGCGAAGAAGCCGGTGGTGTTCACGCACGGCGCGGCGCGCGGGCTGATGCCCGGGTACGCGCGCTGCAAGAGCGACGAGGCGCTCAAGGCGCTCGCGAGGAACGGCGGGGTGATGGGGATCGCGTTCATCCGTTTCATGATCCGCCCCGACGCGCCGGTGACGGTCGAGCACGTGGTGGACCACATCGACTATGTGATCAAGCTGGTGGGCGTCGAGCACGTCGGCATCGGGTCGGACCTCGACCTCGCCGGACTCGGCATGCCGATCCCGAAGCCCGGCGAGGTGCAGCCGATCAGCACGCAGGCCAACTTCGACCGCTACAGGGCCTTCTACGCCGCCGACGGCGGCGTGCACGTGGACGGGATGAACCACCCGAAGCGGCTCTTCGACCTCACCGAGGCGATGGTGCGGCGCCGGCACAGCGATGACACGATCCGGGCCGTACTCGGGGGGAACTTCGTCCGGGCGATCGGGGCGAGCTGGCAGGTGTAAGAGGGAGTCATGATGCGGAGTCGCGCGACAGTCCTGGCGCTCGCCGGCACGGCGGCGCTCGCGGGCTGCGAGATCAACCCCGCGGGCGGGAACGCCGCGCTGGTCGTCGGCCAGTCGGCCCTGGTGGACTCGGCACCGGTGGGCGCGACCGCCGTCACCTGGCACACCGTCAATGTGACGATCGACGGCGCCGACGGCCCGGTGTCCTTCCTCGTGACGTCGAGGAATGGCAGCCCCTGGCTCCGGCTCGGCACGGGCAACGGCACCGCCCCCGGGACGTACGAGCTGGGCTACTCGGCCCAGTCGCTCCCCATCGGCGAACACGTCGACACCGTCGTCTTCGCGCCGCTGAGCGCGGGGGTCGCGCCGGCCCTCGTGCCGGTGCGCCTGAACGTGCAGCAGCTCCCCACGGCGACATGGACGGCGACGCCCGCGTCGATCCGCGACTCGGTGCTCGTCGGCAGTCTCGCGCGCTGGTCGCGAGGGGTCTCCGTGTCGGTCACCGGCATCAGCGGACCGATCGCGTACGACATCCGCGCCGCGTTCGCGAGCAACTGGATCATCTTCCCGGGCGCGCAGTCCGGCACGGCGCCGGGCGGCTTCTCGTTCGACATCCACCCCGCGGGACGGGCGGTCGGCGTGTACGTCGACACGCTCTCCATCCTCGCGGGCGGGCTCGATCCGGCGGTCGTGAAGGTCCCGGTCCGGCTCGAGATCCTGCCCTGCCAGGTCACGGCGATCGGCACGCCGCCGCTCACGTTCGCGAGCGAACTCTCCAACGCCGATTGCGTGTCGCCGCGGTTCAGCGACCGCTGGGCCGAGCGGCTGCGCATCCAGGGCACGGCGGGCGACACGATCACCATCGAGACCACCGGGCAGTCCTACAACACGTCGATCCTGATCGAGGCCGAAGGCGCGCCGTCGCCGCTCGCGGCGTCGAACACCTGCCCGCTGCCGCCCGGGTACGGCTGCCTGCGCTACGTCACGCTGCCGGTGACGGGCCCGTACATCATCGAAGTCACGACCTGGACGCCGTACACCGGCGGGAACTACTCGGTGGCCATCACGAAGCCGCGCGTGCCGGATGCGGCGTTCGAGCTCCAGCAGCTCTCGAGCTCCGCGCTCGAATGGGGCGCGGGAGGTCCGATCCCGGTCGGCGACACGACGTACATGCGGTCCGTCCGGCTCGAGGCGCGGCTCTCCGACCCCGACCGCGACTCGCTGACGCTCCAGGTCGAGCTCCGACCCGTCGGCACGCCCTACACCGGCACCCCTACGCATACGGAGCCGCCGGGAGCGGGGAATCGCCGGAGCTTCTACACGGAGAACCTCACTGTCGGCGTGGGCTACAAGTGGCGCGCCCGCGCCGCGGACCCCACCGGCCGCGTCGGCCCCTGGGTCGAGTTCGGTGGCAACGCCACGGACGCGATCGACTTCCGGATCGTCCCGCACCCGCCCTGAGTCTCACCCGTCGGCGCGCTCCGCGTGGTGCCGCGCTTTCGCCTCGTACATCCGCGTGTCCGCCGCGTGCAGCAGCGACTCCACCGTCGAGCCGTCCGTGCCCGCGACCGCGAACCCGATGCTCACGGTGAGCGGCGGCCACTGATCGTCCGCCGCGAGCATCGCGGTGATGCGCTCGGCCAGGTTCCGCGCATCGGCCTCGTTCGACTCCGGCATCACCACCGCGAACTCGTCACCGCCGTAGCGCGCCGCGGTGTCCACGCTGCGTGAGGCCGTGCGCAGCACTGCGGCCACGCGCACGATCGCGCGGCTGCCGATGAGGTGACCGTCGCGGTCGTTGATCCGCTTCAAGTGGTCGAGGTCGAGCAGCAGCAGCGCGAACGCACGGCCCGTGCGGCCGGTGCGCTGGATCTCGCGCTCGAGCACGTTCGTCAGCTGCCGGTGGTTTGCGAGCCCCGTGAGCGGGTCGGTGATGCTCCACTCCCGCAGCTGCACCTCGGCCCGGCGCCGCTGGTTGATCGATGCGGCGACGACCAGCGTCGTCGCGGCGGAGATGCCGGTGTAGGTCTGAAGGAGCAACAGCGTGGCGTTGGGTGACCGTGACAGGAACGGGCCACCCCCGTCGAGCGCGCCGAAGATCGCGATGCCGGTCAGCACGAGCACCGAGGAGATCGCGCCGCGCGCGCCGAACCGGAACGCGGCCCACATCAGCAGCGGCATCGTCAGGAACGCGGTCGGCGCGCCGGAGTCGACGAACGGCGAC
>CAZIDS010000144.1:0-8238 GCA_964537945.1 uncultured Gemmatimonas sp.
GGGTTGACTCAACCTCTTGGCCCGCTTAGGTTTCGGGCACAATCTGGAAAGCGGTCGAGCGTCCGCTCGGCCCACCCTCTGGCCTTCGCCCACCCGGGCGTCGCGCTGCAGGAGTCCGAGGAGAATGACCGCACGGCGTGCACGCCGTGCGATTCGTCGTTCATCGCGCGGGCTCCGGCTAACGGGGTCCGCGTTTCTGCTTCATCTCTTCACGGAGTCGTCGTATCCAGGACACCACCAAGCGGGGCCCACGCATCAACCGTCAGATCCGCATCAGCCCGCTCCGCGTGATCGGCGCGGATGGCGCACAGCTCGGCGTGCTCGAGGTCGATGTGGCACTCAGCATGGCGGTCGAAGCCGGGCTCGACCTGGTCGAAGTCGCACCGATGGCCCGCCCGCCCGTCGTCCGCATCATGGACTACGGGAAGTACAAGTTCGAGATGGCCAAGCAGGCGCGACAGGCAAAGAAGAAGCAGCACGTGATCCAGCTCAAGGAAGTGAAGTACCGTCCCGGCATCGAGAAGCACGACTTCGACACGAAGACCAATCACGCCAGGGAATTCATCGGGGACGGCAACAAGGTGAAGGTGACGTTGATGTTCCGCGGCCGGCAGATCGCTCATCCTGAGCTCGGCATGGCCGTGGTGGAACGGGTCGCGCAGGCGTTGAACGACGTCGCGAAGATCGAGACGCCGGCACGTCTTGAAGGGAAGGCCCTGACCATGATCCTCACGCCGAAATAAGGGACCGAGGTAGTTATGGCGAAGATGAAGACCCACAAGGGCGCCAAGAAGCGCTTCTCCGTCACGGGGAAGGGCAAGGTGCGCCGTCTCAAGGCATTCAAGAGCCACATCCTGACCAAGAAGACCGCCAAGCGGAAGCGCAATCTCCGTCGTCCGACGACCGTCGCGACGAACGGCGAGGCGAAGAACCTCAAGCGCCTGCTGCAGGCCTAAGGAGACTCGACCATGCCACGCGTCAAGTCGAACCCGGTGCGCCTCAAGCGCAAGAAGCAGATCCTCAAGGCCGCGAAGGGCGCCTTCGGCGGCCGCAGCAAGCTCTGGAAGGCCGCGAAGGAGACCGTCGAGCGCGGGTGGGTGTACGCCTACCGCGACCGCAAGGCGAAGAAGCGCGACTTCCGCCGGCTCTGGATCACCCGCATCAACGCCGCCGCCCGCCTCAATGGCATGAGCTATTCGACGTTCATCTCCGGCGTGCAGGCCGCCGGCATCGAAGTCGACCGCAAGATCCTCGCGGAGCTCGCGGTGAAGGACGCCGCGGCGTTCACGCTGATCGCCGAGAAGGCGTCGGCGGCGCTCAAGAAGACGGCGAAGTAAGCTGAAGGACGAAGGATGAAAGCGGCGGGCGGCGGAGATCTCCGTCGCCCGCCGCGTCGTTCCGGGCACCGCGGTCCCCCGCGCGCCCTCCTCCAGCGGTGCCTTATCTTTCTGCCTTCCTCCTTGAGCCTTCATCCGCCCAGATGACCCTCGCCGAGTTCATCGCCAGTCTTGACGCCCTCGCGGCCGAGGCGCCCGCGCGCATCGCCGCGGCATCGGACCTCGACGCCTGGACCGACCTGCGCAACACCCTCGTCGGCCGGCAGTCGGGACGCCTCACGGACCTCCTCTCGAAGCTCGTCGAGCTCCCGAAGGAGGACCGCCGCGAGGCCGGGATGCGCGCGAACACGGCGAAAGTCGCGATCGAGGCGGCGCTCGACGCGCGCCGCGCCGAGCTCGCCGCGTCGGCCGCCGCCGGCCCCGCGCTCGACCTGACGATGCCGGCGCGCGCCCACTGGGTCGGCGCGGTGCACCCCGTGTCGCTCGTGATCGACGAGGTCGTCGAGATCTTCCGCGAGCTCGGCTTCACCATCGCGCTCGGCCCCGAGGCGGAGCACGCCTGGTACAACTTCGGCGCGCTCAACTTCCCGGCCGACCATCCGGCGATGGACCTGCACGACACGCTCTACGTCGGCGACGAACAGGTGCTCCGCACGCACACGTCCCCCGTGCAGGTGCGCACGCTGCAGCGCTACGCGCCGCCGGTGCGCATCCTCGCGCCGGGGAACGTCTACCGCAGCGACCCGTTCGACCCGTCGCACGCGCCGATGTTCTCGCAGATCGAGGGGCTCGTCGTCGACGAAGGCATCGGGTTCGCCGACCTCAAGGCGACGCTGTCGCACTTCGCGCGCCGCTTCTTCGGCCCGTCCACCAAGACGCGCTTCCGTCCGAGCTACTTCCCGTTCACCGAGCCGAGCGCGGAGATGGACGTCCAGTGCGGCGTCTGTGCAGGGAAGGGCTGCTCGGTCTGCAAGCAGTCGGGCTGGGTCGAGATCCTCGGGTCCGGCATGGTGCATCCCGCGGTGCTCGAGGCCGCGGGCCTCGACGGCGAGCAGTACACGGGATGGGCCTTCGGCATGGGACCGGCGCGCACCGCGATCTCGCGCCACGGCATCCCCGACATCCGCATCCTCTACGACTCCGACGTCCGCTTCCTGGGACAGTTCGCCCGATGAAGATCTCGCACGAGTGGCTCGCCCGCTTCGTCCCGCACGGCAAGGACGCCGCGGCCATCCGCGACCTGATCACCGCGCACGTCGCCACGGTCGAGGGCTTCGCGCCGCTCCGCGGCGACCTCGCGCCGTTCGTCGTCGGGCGCGTGATCGAGAGCGAGCGCATCCCCGACACGAAGCTGTCGTTCAACAAGGTGGATGACGGCTCCGGCACGCTGCTCGAGGTCGTGTGCGGCGCGCCGAACGTCACGGTCGGGGCGAAGTACCCGTTCGCGCGCGCCGGCACGACGGTGCCGCCGAGCGCGAAGAATCCCGCGGGCCTCCTGATCGAGAAGCGGAAGATCCGCGGCTTCACCTCCAACGGGATGCTCTGCTCGGCGCAGGAGCTCAACCTCGGCGAGGATGCCGACGGCATCCTCGAGCTGACGACGGACGCCGCGCCGGGCACGCCGCTCCTCGACGTGCTCCCTGCGGGCGACGTGCGCCTCGAGGTGGACGTCCTGCCGAACCGTCCCGACCTGCTCTCGCACCGCGGCCTCGCGCGCGAGATCGCGGCGCTCACGGGCGCGAAGCTCCAGCGGCCCGCCGAGCTCGCGTCGCTCCCAGCGGGTCCCGCGACCATCGCGCGCGGCGATCGCGAAGTGAAGGCCGGTGGACTCACCGTGCGCATCGAGGAGCCGGCCGACTGTGCGCAGTACGGCGCGGCGATCATCAGCGGCCTCACCGTCGGGCCGAGCCCGAACTGGCTGCGCGCCGCGGTCGAGGCGGTCGGCGGCCGGTCGATCAACAATCTCGTCGACGCGACGAACTACCTGCTGCACGGCTTCGGGCAGCCGGTGCACGCCTTCGACGGCACGAAGCTCGGCGGTGACACGATCGTCGTGCGGCGCGCGCGCGCGGGCGAGTCGCTCGTCACGCTCGACGGAACGACCCGCAAGCTGGATCCGCGCATGCTCATCATCGCCGACGCGAACGCCGCGACGGCGCTCGCCGGCGTGATGGGCGGCAAGGCGAGCGAAGTCACGCCCGCGACGACGAAGGTGGTGCTCGAGGTGGCGGAGTTCTCGCCGCGCCTCGTGCGCGCGACGCGGCGCGGCGTCGGCCTCTCGACCGACGCGAGCTACCGCTTCGAGCGCGGCGTCGATCCGAACGGGGTCGCGGAGGTGCTCGCGCTCGGCGCGGCGCTCATCGCGCAGCTCGGCGGGGGCAAGGTCGAGACGCTCGTCCACGTCGGCGCGGCGAACACGGCGCGCGCGGCGGTCACGGTCCGCCCGGCGCGGGTCGCCCTGCTGCTCGGAGGCGCGATCCCGGCGGCGGAGATCTCGTCGCTGCTGACGAGCGTCGGGTTCGCGGTCGAGCCGCAGGGCGCGGACCTCGTCGCGACCCCGCCGTCCTGGCGGCTCGACGTCACGCGCGAGGTGGATTGCATCGAGGAGGTCGCGCGGCTGCGCGGCTACGACCGGCTCCCCGACGTGCTCGAGGGCGCGCGGCCGGGGAACGTGCCCGACCATCCGCTCTTCACGGCCTACCGTCGCGTGCGCGACGCGCTGGTCGGCGAGGGACTGCTCGAGGTGCGCCCGCTGCCGTTCACGGCGGGCAAGGCGCTCGGTTCGACCGAGCTCGACACCGCGCTCGTGCGCGTGCTCAATCCGCTCGGCGAGGACGAGCCGTATCTCCGCCGCAGCGTGCTCGAGACGCTCGCGCATCGCGCCGAGTACAACCTGAACCGCATGCAGGGCGACGTCCGGCTCTTCGAGGTCGGCACGACGTTCGAAGCGCGCGGCCAGGAGCTGCCGCGCGAGGAACAACGGGTGGGCGTATTGGTGATGGGCCGCCGCCGCCCGGTGCACTTCTCCGAGCCGCAGCCGCCGGCGTACGACGCGTGGGACGCGAAGGCGCTCGCCGAGCGGCTCGCCGCGGTGGCGTTCCCCGGCTCGGCCGTCACGCTCGCCGCCGGCGAGGCGCCGGTGCTCTGGCACGTCGAGGCGAACGGGACGCGTGTGGGTCTCGTGCGCACCGTGCCGCTCGACGCGCCGGTGTGGGCGTCGCCCGCGTTCGGCATCGAGCTCACGCTCGGCGAGATGCCGAGCGCCATGGTCGCGGGGCGCGGCGCGAACGCGCACGCGAGCACGCCGCCGCGCCCGCGCGGCGCCGAGCCCGTGCGCTACGTCGCGCTGCCCACCACGCCGGCCGCGGAGTTCGACCTCGCGCTCCTCGTGCCCGACGCGGTGACGGCGGCGCAGGTGGACGCGCTCATCCGCAGCGTCTCGGGCACGCAGCTCGAGCGGCTCGACCTCTTCGACGAGTTCCGCGGCGCCGGCATCCCCGCGGGGACGCGCTCGCTCGCCTGGCGATTGACCTTCCGTCATCCGGAGCGCACCCTTCGCGACAAGGAGATCGACGGACGTCGGTCGCAGCTGCTCAAGACCCTGGAGGCACAGCTCGGTGTCCGACCGCGCACGGCCTGAGTCCGCGCCGGAGCTCGCGTATCGCGAGCTCGAGCACCTCGTCCGCAACCTGGGCGAGGAGCTGGCGACGTTCCGCAAGCGCGCGCACGCCGCCGAGTCGCGGCTGAAGGCGCTGAGCAACTCGCCGCAGGGCGACGGCTCGGCCGAGGAGCGCGTCGCCGCGCTCGAGGCGGAGAACGCGAGGCTGCGCGAGCGGCTCGAGCAGGCCACCGAGCGGACGAAGGCGATGCTCGACCGCGTCCGCTTCCTCCGTCAGCAGCACACGCTGGGGGCCGAGACGTGAGCACGCATTCGACGCGGGTCCGGATCGTCGGCGAGGAGTACACCATCCGTTCCGATGTCGCGCCCGAGGTGACGCGCGCGATCGCCGCGCACGTGGACACGGCGATCCGGAAGGTCCTCGAGAGCCCGGCGATCACCGACCCGGGGAAGGCGGCGATCCTCGCGGCGATGTCGATCACCGACGAGCTCTTCCGCGTGCGCGCCGAGCAGGAAGCGCTGGCGGAGGAGATGCAGGGACTCGCGGGCGAGCTGCGGCGCTGGCTGCCCCCCGGGAAGCGGGGCGAGACCTTCGGCTGACGTCAGTCGCGGGGGCCGGCGACCTTCCAGAGGACGTCGGCGAGCTCGCGCAGCGAGAAGGGCTTGTTCAGCACCGCCACGCGGTCGCCCTCGTTCACGCGCTCCCGGATCTCGTCCTCGAGGTAGCCGCTGAGCACGATCGCCGGCAGCGTGGCGTTCGCGGCGCGGATCCGCGTCAACGCGGCGTCGCCGGACATGCGCGGCATCGTGAGGTCGAGGACCACGATGCGGAATCGGTCGGGGTTCGCCTCGACGGCCTGCGCCGCTTCGAGTCCGTCGACGCACGGCACCGGAGTGAGCCCGAATCGCTCGAACGCGCGGATGAGCACCCGGCGCATCGCCGGATCATCGTCCGCGACGAGCACCTCTCCGGTCCCGAGCCACGGCAGCGAACGCGGGCCACTCTCGGGCTCGTCGTGCGTCGGACGCCTCGGTCGGGGTGCCACCGAATCGGAGTTCACAATGGCAATAGTTCGGTCGGTGCACGAGGACGGCAATAGCCAGTTTGTGCGCGGTTCGTGCTGTCACGAACCTCGACGGTCCAGCTTACGGAGAACTGGCGTTCCGCGTTGCGTCCAGCCCGCGGCAACGGTAGGTTCCGGGCGAGTGGGTGCGAAGGCTCGTAGGTGTAAGCGCTCCCGGCAGTTACCCCGTCCCGTCCCGCGCCCTTCGTCGGCGCCCGACCGGCCGGCCAGCCGCCGGAGAGCGATTTCACCGCCGCGAGCCAGGCGCGCTCTTCCTTTTGTAACGCGGCGCCGTCCGGCCGCCTTGAGCATAGAGCGTCAACATGGGAATCGAGCTGGCCATCGCGATCGCGATCGGCGCCACGGCTGTGGTCGCCTTTCCGATCGCTTTCATTTTCGGCCGCCGGAAGGGGCAGGCCGCGGAGGAAGCGGCGCGGAAGGCCGCCGGCCAGTCGGCCGAGCAGGTGGCGAAGCGCATCATCTCCGACGCCGAGCGCGACGCCGATTCGGCGAAGAAGCAGGCGCTGCTCTCGGGGAAGGAAGAGGTGATGAAGGCGCGCGAGGCCTGGGAGCAGGAGGCCCGCAAGCGCCGTGAGGAGGTCGTGCGCGAGGAGAAGCGGGTCGCCGAGCGCGAGCAGACGCTCGACCGCAAGGTGGACGTCCTCGACCAGAAGGATCGCGACCTCAGCCGCCGGGCCAGCGAGCTCGGCCGCCGCGAGAAGCAGCAGGAGGAGAAGCAGGCGGAGCTCGACTCGCTCGTGGGCGAGGAGCGTCGCCGGCTCGAGCAGCTGGCCGGCCTCTCGGCGGTCGACGCGAAGGCGGAGCTGATCCGCCGGATCGAGGAGGAGGCGCAGGCCGACGCCGCGAACCGCATCCGCGAGATCCGCGAGAGCGCGAAGCGCAACGCCGACCGCGAAGCGAAGAAGATCGTCGCCCTCGCCGTCCAGCGCATCGCGGCCGAGCACACGGCCGAGATCACGGCGAGCGCGGTCGCGCTGCCGAAGGACGACATGAAGGGGCGCATCATCGGCCGCGAGGGGCGCAACATCCGCGCCTTCGAGCTCGCGACCGGCGTGGATGTCATCATCGACGACACGCCCGACACGGTGGTGGTGAGCTGCTTCGACCCCGTGCGGCGCGAGGTCGCGCGGCTGGCGCTCGAGAAGCTCGTCGCCGACGGCCGCATCCACCCCGGGCGCATCGAGGAGGTCGTCGAGAAGTCGAAGAAGGAGGTCGACGCCGGGATCATCGAGACGGGCGAGCAGGCGGCGTACGAGGTCGGTGTGCACGGCCTCCATCCCGAGATCATCAAGCTCATCGGCCGGATGAAGTGGCGGACGAGCTACGGGCAGAACATCCTGTTCCATTCGAAGGAGGTCGCCTTCCTCGCCGGCATCATGGCCGCCGAGCTCGGGCTCGATGTCGCGATGGCGAAGCGCGGCGCCCTCCTCCACGACGTGGGCAAGGTCCTCACGCACGACCACGAGGGCACGCATGTGCAGCTCGGCGTCGAGGTCGCGACGAAGTACGGCGAGCACCCGCTGGTGGTGAACTGCATCGCGGCGCACCACGACGACGTGCCGCACGAGAGCGAGGTGTCGGTGCTGGTGCAGGCCGCCGACGCGATCTCGGGCTCGCGCCCGGGCGCGCGCCGGGAGGCGTTCGAGACGTACGTCAAGCGGCTCGAGGGACTCGAGCGCATCGCCGCGAGCTACAAGGGCGTCGACCGCGTCTTCGCGATCCAGGCGGGCCGCGAGGTCCGCGTGATCGTCGACCCGGACAACGTGGACGACCACCGGATGCAGTCGCTCACCGAGGAGATCGCGCGCCGCGTCGAGAGCGAGCTGCAGTATCCCGGACAGATCAAGGTCGTCGCCATCCGCGAGAAGAGGGCCACCGACATTGCCCGCTGAGATCATCGACGGCATCGCCATCGCGGCGCGCGTGCGGCAGCGGGTCGCCGCCGAGGCGGCCGAGCTCCGCAAGCACGGGATCACGCCCGGCCTGACCGCCGTCCTCGTCGGCGACGACCCGGCGAGCGCGGTCTACGTCGCGAGCAAGGAGAAGGCCTGCAAGGAGGCGGGGATGAACGGCGAGTCGATCCGGCTCCCCGCGACCACCACCGAGGCCGAACTGCTGGCGGTGATCGACCGCCTCAACGCCGATCCGGCCGTGCACGGCATCCTCGTGCAGATGCCGGTGCCGAAGCAGATCGACG
>CAZIDS010000145.1:0-8190 GCA_964537945.1 uncultured Gemmatimonas sp.
CGCTCGGAGGCACCGCGGGCCGTGGTGCGGCGAGCGATCGCGCCGCGCGAGCTCGCGTTGCGGGTCGGCCGCGGCGAGGCGCTGCGGGTGCTCGACGTGCGCGAGCCGTGGGAGCACAAGGTGGCGTCGCTCGACGTGGCGGAGCTCGTGCCGATGAACACCATCCCGGCGCGGCAGGCGTCGCTCGCGCGCGAGGCGACGTGGGTCGTGCTCTGCCATCACGGCACACGCAGCGGGATGGTCGCCGAGTTCCTCCGCACCGCCGGCTTCCCGCGCGTGATCAACCTCGAGGGCGGCATCGACCGCTGGAGCGTCGAGGTCGACCCGAGCGTGCCCCGCTACTGATGGCGCTCGGCACCGCGGCGTGGACGGCGATCGCCGCCGGCGCGGTGTGGGCGCAGCGGTGGCTCCGTGCGCGCGCGCGGGAGCGCCGTTTCGCGCATCGCTTCAGCCTGCGCGCCGACGGGATCGTGGACGGCGCCGAGCCGCGCACGTACGGCTCGCACACCGGGCGCGCCGTGCTGCTGCTGCACGGCTACAACGATTCCCCGGCGTCACTCGATCCGGTGGCGCGCATGATCCACGCGAGCGGATGGACCGTGCGGCTCCCGCTGCTGCCGGGGCACGGCCGCTCGCTCCCCGCGCACGACCGGTGGACGGCCGCCGAGGTGCTCGCGCAGGCGCGCGACGAGTACGCGCAGCTGCGTGCGACGCACCACACGGTGGTCGTCGGCGGGCTCTCGATGGGCGCCGCCGCGGCAGCGTGGCTCGCCGCGGAGACCGACGCCGATGGGCTGATCCTCTACGCACCGATGCTCTTCGTGCCGGCACCGATGCAGGTGGCCGTGAGCACGGCGCGCCTCTGGGCGCTCGCGACGAAGTACATCGCGGGCGGCGGACGCCGGTCGATCCGCGATCCTCTAGCCCAGAAGCGGAGCATCCCGTACGGGTGCTCGACGCGCCGTTCGCTCGAGGCGCTCGACACCATCGCCCGCGGTTCGGCACTGCGGCTCGGCTTCATCCACGCGCCGACGCTCGTGATGCAGAGCGAAGAGGACAACCGCCTGCCGCACGACCAGTCGGTGCACGCAATCGCGCGCATCGGCGCGAAGGACCGCACCGTGGTCTGGACAACGGGCGCCGGCCACGTCCTCACGCTCGACTACGGCTGGGAGGACCTCGCCCGCCGCACGGTCGCCTGGCTCAACGCGCGCTGGTGAGTGGCGCGGGCGGCAGGACGCGCGTCTCGCCCGGCGCGAGGACCCAGAGGCGGGCGTCGTCGCGGCCGGCCGCGCGCCAGAGCTCGCGGATCCGGCGCGGCGGTTCATCCGGCGGCTCGTCGGTGAGCACGAAAGTGCCCCAATGCATCGCGACCATCGTCGACGGGTGCGCCGCGAACGGCGCGGTCAGCGCCTCGAACGCCGCGAGCGCCTCCGCGGGATCCATGTGCACCGGCTTCATGAACCAGCGCGGCTCGTAGGCACCCACCGGCAGCAGCAGCGCATCGCAGGGACCGAGCCGCTCGCCGAGGAGGCCGAAGTCGGGATGGAAGCCGGAGTCGCCGGCGAAGTAGATGCGGCGCCCCGCGGCCTCGAGCGCCCAGCCGCACCAGAGGGTGCGGTCGCGGTCGAACGGCGTGCGGCCGGAGAAATGGGCCGCGGGCACGCAGCGCAGCCGCGCGTCACCGACCGGGGCCTCGCCCCACCAGTCGGACTCGACGATTCGCGTGACGCCGCGCGCGCGGAGCCGCGCGCCGACACCGAGCGGCGCGCACCAGGTCGCGCCGGGATGCGCGCGGGCGAGCGCCCGGACGCTGCCGTCGTCGAAGTGGTCGTAATGGTCGTGCGACTGCAGCACGAGATCGATCGGCGGAAGCGCGTCGAGCGAGAGACCGGGTGGATGGCGCCGCCGCGGGCCCGCGAACGCGAGCGGCGAGGCGCGCTCGCCGAACACGGGATCGGTGAGGACGTTCAGTGCGCCCAGCTGAATGAGGAAGGTCGAGTGCCCGACGGCCGTGATGCGCAGCGCGTCGCCCGCGCCGCGCGGCCGTGCGATGTCGGGCGTCGCGAGCGTTGGTGGCGGCACGACGGGCTGCGCACCGCGTCGCAGCCGCTCGAACACCCAGCGCCAGAGACCGCCGAACCCCGTGGGGCGCGAACCGGGCCATGGATTGCGGAAACCGCCGCCAGGATGGTGGTGCGGCGGGCGCGCCGGCGGAGCGGAGCGTGTAGATTGCAGGTCCACGAGTGCGCGGAGAGGTCGGAGGGATGGCGGAGATCAAGTGTCAGCGGTGCGGCCAGGTGAAGACCGGCTTCGACCGGCCCCCGTTCCCGGGGGCGATCGGCGCGCGGATCCTCGAGGGCACCTGCCCGGACTGCTGGCAGCTGTGGCTGAAGCAGCAGACGATGCTGATCAACCACTACGGCCTGAACGTAATGGACCCGCAGGCGCGGCAGTTCCTCACGCGCAACATGGAAGCCTTCCTGTTCAAGGCCGGCGCGGTGGACGAGGTCGACACTTCCAAGCAGGGCACGATCTCGCACTGACGGGCGCCGCCAGTGCGTCCCGCGCGGCGGCTTGACATTAGTATCAATGGGCGACTAATTGCGCACCACGATGCGCGACCGCCCCACGCCCACCGTCGCGCGCGCCGGCCGCGCCGCCGCCAGTCTCGACCTGGTCTGCGTGACCGCCGAGGGCCGGCACCTCGCCGTGCTCGTGCAGGACGCCGCGCGCGGGACGCCCGCCGCGCTCCCGTGGGCCGCGCTCGATCCGCATTCGTCCTTCGATGCCGCCGCCGCGCGACTCGCGCGCGAACGCCTCGGGCGCGCCCCCGCGTGGATCGCCGCGCTTGGCGCGGCAGGTGAGGGGAAGCGGCATCCGTCGGGTGCGGCGCTCTCGGTGAGCTATGTGGCGGTGGTGCCCACGGGGACCGGCGCGCCCGACGGCGCTCGGTGGGCGGCGGCGGGGGAGCTGCCGGCGCTCGCGCCACGGCAGGCGGCGATGGTGCCGGCGGCGCTCGCCGCGCTGCGCGAGCGGATGGACCTCGCGCCGATCGCCTTCCGGCTGCTCCCGGCCGAGTTCACGCTGAGCGAGCTGCAGCAGATCTACGAGCTCCTGCTCGGCCGGCGCCTCCACAAGGCGAGCTTCCGGCGGGCCCTGCAGGCGGCGTATCTCGTTGAGCCGACTGACTCTTGGCGCTCGGAGGGCCGAGGGCGTCCGGCCCAGCTCTTCCGCTATGCCCCCCGCCGCCGTCGGGGGATCCGCCGACCGGTGCGATTCGAGCTCCTCGGATAGGCACGGCACCGCGACAGGACCGTGACACCATCCCCTCTTGCCCGGGTACGTGCAATAGTTGCAATGTGTACATAACGGTCAAAGGGAGGCCTGGTGCTCGCGTACCTTGATGCCCTGATCGACGCGCTCACGGTAAGGGATCCGGTGGCGGTGGACCGGCTGCTCGCGCATCCGCTCGCGCGCGTGCTGTCCGAGCCGGCGCGCGAGGAAGCGGTACGGCTGGTCGGCGGGAGCGCGGATCCGCTCGCCGCGCCGCTGCGCGTGATGCAGCTGCGGCACGTCACTGCCGAACTCCTCCGCGGCGCGCCCGAAGTGCCCGCTGTCGCCGACCAAGCGGAGGCCGTGGAGGCCACGCCCGCCGACGCGCCGCGCGACCCGCGCCGGCCGACCGTCGCCCGCCGTGCCGGGCGCCTCGTGCAGATGGAGCTGCCGCTCAGCGCCTGAGCAGGTCTAGGGCGTGTTGCCGACCGCCCAGTTCCGCCACCCCGAGTGGTCGAAGTGCCACCACTCGGCCTCGAAGACCGTGAAGCCCTCCGCCTCCATCGCGTGGCGCAGCAGCGCGCGATACCAGCGCTGCTCCGACGTGCCGCCGGGATAGAACGGATACGCGCGCGGCGAGAACTCGTCGTAGCCGCTCACCATCGGCACCGGCCGGCCGGTCGCGATGTCGTAGAGCGAGAGGTCCACGGCCGCGCCGCGATTGTGTCGCGAACCCGTCGCCGGGTCGGCGACGAAGATGCGCTGTGCCGGGGGCGTGGCCTCCCAGAAGATCCGCGTCACGTACCAGGGGCGGAACGCATCGTGGATGAGCAGCCCGACGCCGCGCGGCGCGAGCGCGCGCTGCACGCGCACGAGCGCCTCGGCGGCCGGCTGCTGCAGTCGCGGGTCCGCGCGGTCGTAGAGCACGACGCCCATGAAGTTGTCGGTCGTGGCGTAGCGGATGTCGAAGCGAAGGCCGGCGTCGAGCGGCGGGAGCGCGACGAGCTCCGGCGCGCGCAGCGTCGCGGGTTGCGGCGGCGGCACCGCGGCGAGCGACTCGCGCCGCAGCTCCTCGACCGGGCGCTGCGGCGTGATGCGGAAGGTGGTCCCCTCCTCCGGCGCGATGCGGCGCCGCTCGAACACCACGCCGCCGAGGTCGAGCGCGCGCGGGCGCGCGTCGGTGCCGCGCACGATGTGCATCGTCTCGCCGGCGTAGAGGCCACGCGGCGGGAACCGCAGGTGGTCGACGTCCACCACGTCGAGCGGATACAGGCCGAACCACTCGATGAGCGCGAAGAGGCGCCCGTCCCGCTCGAGGATGTAGAGCACATCGTGGTCCCAGCCGTACTCGCCGATCAGGTCGCGCCACGCATCGGGCGGCGGCGCGGGCCGCGCGTCGTCCGCGCGGAGGAGCGTGTCGCCCGCGTACGCGATCGCACGGCGGCCGTCGCGGTCCGGGAGGAGCAGGAGGGGCGCGCCCCAGACGAGGCGACCGTCGCCCACGAGCGCGCCGGCATCGCGACGGCGGAGCGGGAAGGGGAAGCCGCCACGGAGATCGTCGAGCCAGAGGTCGCCGAGACGGTCCTCGAGGACGACGGTCCGCGTGCGGCCGCGATACGTACCCTCGAGCGCGCGACGCTCGGTGGGGGCGAGGGGGGTCGTGAGCACGGGGACCGGGAGCGCGCGCCCCGATCTCGCCGCGCGGAGGATGCGCAGCGCCTCGTCGGCGATGCGCGACGTCACCGCATTCGAACCGTCCATCGTCGCCGAGACCGCGACGCCGAGCCTCTCGTCGGGCAGTGCCGCGAGCTCGGTCGCGAAACCGTAGTGCCATCCGCCGTGCCCGATGCGGCGGGCGCCGTCGAGCGTGCCGAGCGCGAAGCCGAGGCCGAACAGCCCGCTCGCGGCCCCACCGCCCTCGCCCCACATCGCGCGCAGCGTCTCCTCACGCAGCACGCGGCCACCGGGCCCGACGCCACCGGCGAAGAGCATCCGCAGGAAGTTGCCGAGGTCGATCATCGAGGCCGACAGCTCGGAGGCCGGGCCGAGGCCGAGCGCGAAGGTGGGCGCGGCGAACGTGCGGCCGTCGAGCGTCCACATCGTCCCCAAGGCGCGCCGTGCGAGGAGGGCGCTGTCGGGCGCGAAGCTCGCGCGCGGCATCCCGGAGGGCGCGAGCACGTCGCGGCGCATCACCTCGGCGAACGGGAGCCCGCTCTCGATCTCCAGCAGGCGGCCCGCGAGCGCGATCGCGGCGTTCGAGTACTTCGTGACCGAGCCGGGCGCGTAGACGAGCGCGGTGCCGTTCAGGGAGGCGACCGTCGCCGCGAGCGTGGGGCCGGAGGGATCGAAGTAATGGCCGATGGGCGGCTCGCGCACGATGCCGCTCCTGTGCTGGAGCAGCTCCCGCAGCGTGGGGCCACGGCCGAACGCATTCGAGGGGCGGAAGCCTGGCGCATAACGGACGACCGCCGAGTCGAGCGCGAATCGCCCGCGCTCGACACGCTGCATGATGCCGATGTCGGTGAAGAGCTTCGAGACCGACGCGACGCGGAACGGCGTCTCGGCCCGCACGGGGCGCGCGGGGTCGGCCGGGTCGATGCGGCCGAACCCCTTCGCCCAGATGATGCGGTCGCCATCGACGAGCGCGATCGCGAGACCGGGGATGCCGTGCTGCGTCATCTGCGCGGAGATGAAGCGCTCGACGGCGGCGGCCGCGGCGGTGTCGCGCGCCGTGGCGGGGATCGAGTCCTGCAGCGGCGCGGCGAGCGCGAGCGCGGCGAGCGGGGCGAGGAGCATGCGCACGTGATACGCATCGCGCGACGCGGACGCAAGAAAGCCGCAGAACGACGAAGGCCCCCGGCGCGTTCGCCGGGGGCCTCAGGAGTGCCGGCGCGGAGCCGTCAGGTCTTCACGACGTTCGCCGCCTGGGGACCTTTCTGGCCGTCGACGATCTCGAACTCGACCTTGTCGCCCTCGGCGAGCGACTTGAACCCCTGCGACTGGATCGCGCTGTAGTGCACGAAGACATCAGGGCCGCCCTCGCGCTGGATGAAGCCGAACCCCTTCGCGTCGTTGAACCACTTCACGGTGCCGTTGATGCGGGCCATCGGTCTTGCTCCTCTTGCGGGTCGAGATGGAGACAGTGGGGGTCAGGCGGCCCCGGCGATGTAGCGAGCCACCCGGCCGCACGCGGTGCACTTGAGCGTCACGTGCGAGCGGGGGGGCGGAGGGGCATTACCCGGCTGGCGCTGAATCGGTCCCGCGCAGGACGGGCAGCTGAGGGGTGCACCGCTCCGATCGCTGGCGATGAGGTGGAGGGCCTGCGCGGGGTTGTACGAGTTGGGTCGCGGCTTCCGCATTCGGTCTCCGGCTAGGTCGGGGGCAAAGTGTCATCCGTGACACGCCTGCCTTTCATTTGGACCAACCTAATCGGAATTGGTCTAACGCGCAGTCCTGTCAGTAGTTGCAGGTGTGTAACGGGGACCAGAAGTCACCAAGAACCGCGTAACCCATTGCGGTTTCGCTGTTTCAGGCCTGTTAGGGTGTGTGGAAAACCGCGTCAGGATATACCTGACAGCGTAGCCTTCCGTCACCTCGCGGGAGCCGCCGGGCAGCCCTGTGTCCGTCGCGTGTCCACGACGGAGAAGATCCTCCACGCGCCCCCCTGCTTCGTGAGCAGGACCGCGTCCACGCCGCAGTGCGAGAGCCGTTCGCCGGCGAAGAACCAGTAGTCGACCCAGACGCTCGCCAGGTTCCCGTCCACGTGCACGATGGGATTCGCGAGCCGCTCGTCGAGCAGCAATCCCGGGCGTGCGCGGCCGATCCCGCCGATCCAGGCATCGATCGGGTCGAAACGCACCCCGTCCTCCTCGAGCGACTGCAGCGATGCGTTGGGCACGAACGCCGCGCGCATCGCGCTCGTGTCCCGCGCGCGCATCGCATCGAAGAGCTTCGTCACGACGGCGTAGGCCGCGTCGTGCTCGGGGGACTGCGCCGAGGCCGGCGGAGCGCCGGCAAGGGAGACGAGCAGCGCGAGGACGGTGCGGGCGATCGGTCGGTGCATCGGCACTCCGTGACGGGTGGGACCGCAGGTCACCCGGTGAGTACCGGCAATGCGCGGATCCGTTCCTGCCACTCGCGCGGCCCCGTCTCGTGCACATTGTGGCCCGCCGCATCCACGGCGACGGTGACCGGCATCTCCGCGACGTCGAACTCGTAGATCGCCTCCATGCCGAGGTCCTCGAACGCGACGACGCGCGCCGAGCGGATCGCCTTGGAGACGAGGTACGCGGCGCCGCCGACGGCCATGAGGTATGCCGCCTTGTGCTTGCGGATCGCCTCGAGGCCGGTGGGTCCGCGCTCCGCCTTTCCGATCATCGCGATGAGGCCGGTGCGCTCGAGCATGAGTTCGGTGAACTTGTCCATCCGGGTCGCCGTCGTGGGACCGGCCGGACCGACGGCCTCGTCGCGCACGGGGTCCACGGGCCCGACGTAGTAGATGACGCGATTGGTGAAGTCGACGCCGGCGGGCAGCTTCTCTCCCTTGGCGTAGAGGTCGGCGATGCGCTTGTGCGCCGCGTCGCGGCCGGTGAGCAGCCTGCCGTTGAGCAGCAGGCGGTCGCCCGCGTTCCAGGTCGCCACCTCGGCGGGCGTGAGCGTGTCGAGGTTGACGCGCTTCGCATTGAGGTCGGGCTTCCAGGTGACGTCGGGCCAGTCGCTGAGCTTCGGGATCGGCAGCTTCGCGATGCCGCTGCCGTCGAGCGTGAAATGCGCGTGGCGTGTCGCCGCGCAGTTCGGGATCATCGCGATCGGCTTCGACGCCGCGTGCGTCGGGTAGTCGAGGATCTTCACGTCGAGCACGGTGGAGAGCCCGCCGAGTCCCTGGGCGCCGATGCCGAGCGCGTTGACCTTGTC
>CAZIDS010000146.1:0-8162 GCA_964537945.1 uncultured Gemmatimonas sp.
GCGCGTCGCGGGACGCGCGGTGCTCGTCAGCGAAGGGACGCTGCGGCTCGGCTGAGCCGGCCACGCCGGCGTCAGGCCGGCGGCGGCTCCTGCGACCGGATCATCGTCGGCGTGGAATGCCGCGCACGCGCGGGTTTCGTGGCGTCGAAGGCGCGCATGCCGGCGTGCCAGCTCACCGCGCGATCTCGCCCGCTCCGCTTCGCCACGTAGAGCGCCTCGTCCGCGCGCGCGAGCAGCGTCTTCGCGACCTCGTCGTCGCGCGCCGGCGCCGCCGCCACGCCCACGCTCGTCGTGATCCGCCGCTCCGGCGGCAGCGACCGGAACCGGTGGTCCCGGAACGCCTGCATCACGCGCTCGGCGAGGATCATCGCACCCTCGTCGTTCGAGTCGGGCGCGAGGATCGTGAACTCCTCGCCGCCGATGCGGGCCACCACGTCCACCTCGCGCGCGGTCTCGCGCAGCAGCGCGCCGACCTCGCGGATCACCTCGTCGCCGGTGAGGTGGCCGTACTCGTCGTTGATCGACTTGAAGTGGTCGATGTCCACCGCCAGCACCGCGACATGCTTCTTGCCGCGCACCGCGCGCGACACCTCGCGTTCGGCGAGCTGGTTGAGCCCGCGGCGGTTGAAGCAGCCCGAGAGCGGGTCGGTGAGGACGATCGCCTCGAGGTGCGCGCGCATCTTGTTGTATGCGCGCCCGATCACCGTCACCGGGTCGGGCATCTGGTCGGCCCCCTCGTCATAGCGGACCGAGAAGTCGCCCTCCTGCGCGCGATGGAAGATCTGCACGAGGCTCCGCATCCGCGTCGCGACGTGGCCCTGCAGCCCGACGTACACCAGCGCGCCGATCAGGTAGAGCGCGAGCGTCCAGAGCTCCTCGGCCGGCGACGGGAAGGCGCCGGCGTCGGTCGCGAGGGCGATCAGCGTCGTGTAGCCAAGCGCGACCATCATCAGGTTCGCGATCGTCGCGGTCCAGCCGAAGAACAGCTGCGTGATCTGCACGGTGAAGATCGAGACGATCAGCGCGCGCTCGTAGTGCTCGGGCGGCGTCGCCAGCGCGACGGTGCCGAAGAGGGCGAGCATGTCGCTGGCGATCGCGGCGATCGCGAGGCCCGCCGGTGCGCGTCCCGCGCGGCGCAGTTGCCACGCCATCGCGCGATGCGCCACCAGGTACGTGATGATGATCGCCAGCACGTAGAGCAGCGCGCGCCGCAGCCCGATGCGTTCGATGAAGATCGACTCGGACGAGATCACGCCGAACCACTTCAGCGTGACCGTCGAGAAGCCGACGAGCGAGATGAACAGCGCGCGATACCGACCCTGCCAGAGCAGGATCTCCGCGGTCGACTGTTCCTCGGCGTGCGTCAGGGCCGTCGAATCTTCCAGACGGGGGCTCGGCTGGGGACCGTTATGGGGGACGGCCATAATGAGCCATCCCCGGTCCGCATTGGCAAGAGCCTTTGTCGCGGTCCTATCCGCTGTCCGGGAATGCGACAGTCTAGAAGCGCGCCTCGACGTACAGGTCGAACCGGGTCTGCACCCGCGGATAGATCCCGCGGGACACGTCGAAGCGGATCATGCCGTCGAGGAAGCTCGCTCCCACGCCGGCGCCGCTCATCGGGCGGCCGATCGCATTCCAGTCGTTGCGCCCTCCGGCCCAGCCCATGTCGTAGAAGATCACGGGCCGCGCGGCGACCATGTTCGTGCCGAGCTCGAAGCGGCTCAGCCAGAAGGCCTGGCCGTAGCCGGTGCCCGCGGTCTGTCCACGCACGCTCTGCGAGCCGCCGAGGAAGAAGTGGCGCTGCGCCGGGACGGTGCCGACGCTCGTGCCGGCCGCACCGGTCACCGCGGCCGCGTACCGCCCGAAGCCGCGCGACACGGTGGTCTCGAGCATCGCGCGCCCGTACGACGTGCTGAGTCCCGCGACCGAGGGCGCGGTCTTGTCGGCCGAGTAGGTCACCGCCGCGCCCTCGACGCGGAAGTCGGTCGTGAGGCGCCACCCTTGCGGGTCGAGCCCCTTGTTGCCGCGCCAGCGGCCCGCGGCGCCGTAGAGCCACGCCTGGTCGGAGAGCACGTTGCCGATGAACCGGTCGTCGTGCGCGCCGCCGAAGAGCGACCAGGTGTTCTCCACCGGCGCGTTCCACTGCTGCTCGGCGAAGAGGCGCCAATCGAGCCCGTTCGGCGCGATGCGCGTGCTCGTGAGCTCGCCGCCCCAGGCGCGGTGGTAGAAGCCCTCGTCGCGCGCGTAGAACAGCGAGGCGAACGACGCACCGAACGAGAGCGGCGAGCCGAAGTCGCTGCTCACCGCCAGTCGGCGGTACGCCGTCGCGCGGAGCTCGCGCCGCCCGTTCGAGCGCGAGATCGAGAGGTCGCCATTCAGCTGCAGGTCGGCCAGCGAGCCGCGCGCGCCGATCGTCGCGCTGTAACCCTTGCCGAGCTGCGACGACACGCTGATGCCGGTGCCGAATCCCTCGACGCGGTTGAAGCGCGTGTACGGCAGCCCCCACTCGATCACCGGCGGCTGCGGCGCCCACGCGGGCTGCAGCCCGAAGTCGAGCGCCTGCATCAGCTCGGCGCGCGCCTCGGCGCCGAAGAGCTCCTCGCCCGGATCGTAGATCGACGGCGGCAGCTCCGGCGACGTCGCGAGCTTCCGCAGGTCACACGGCACCTCGACCTGCATCGGCAGGCTGCCGTTGTTGCGGAGGTGCACCTCGCTGTAGGTGCCCTTCGTCTGGCACTGCGCCTCGCGGTCGCGGCGCGCCACGGTGTCGCGCTGGGCCATGATGCGCGCGATCGTGTCGCTCACCGCCGACGAGTCGATCCCTGCCGCGCGCAGGCTGTCGCGCAGCGCACGCGTGCGCGTCCGCGTCACGACCGGGATCGCCGGCAGCGAGTCGAGCGCGTTCACGCTCTCGTACTTGTAGCGCTGCTCGATCTTGATCGGCACGCGCATGAAGCCGACGCGCGCGTAGCCCTCGGCGCCCTGCGTGCGCGGCATCCAGACCCGCTGGTTCATCAGGCCGTACTCAATCGTCACCGCGGTGAGCTCGGCCCGCATCGGCGTGATGAAGCCGCGCACGAGCAGCGGCACGTCCTCGTCCATGTCGGGCTCGTCGCGCTTCGCCGTCTCCCAGATGTCCATCGGTGCCGAGAAGCGCATCACCGCGCGCACGAGGTGCGCCTTCTCCGTCTCGAACCAGAAGGAGCCGACGACGAGGTTCCAGCTCGCCTCGCGCGGCGTCACGAGCAGCTCCTTCAGCCGGATCCTCGTCCCGTCCGGCAGCGTCATCAGGATCGAGTCGCCCGACGCGAAGGTGAAGTACGCCTCGGACCCCTCTTCCACCGGGTGCACGAGCGTCTCGCCGTCGGAGTCCTCGTCGCCATTGTCGTCGCTGCCGACCATCTGGAAGAGCCAGAACTCGTCCTTCCCCGGGTAGTAGGGGATCGCCATCATGTCGGCGAACTCGTCCTGCATGTCCTTCTGGATGTCGTCCTCGGCCTCCTTGATGCCGGCGACGATGGGGACGGCGGAGCGCGCACCGAGCACCTCGACGTGCGCGCCGACGCCGCGGCGCCAGCGGACGTGCGACGCGTTCTCGCTGCGGAAGACGAGGCGGTCGCGCGCGGTCTCGCGCAGCGCCATGCCGGCCGAGATCCGCTGGTAGGACTTCACGTCGTACGACATCAGCGAGGAGTCGGTCTGCAGTCGCGCGGCGCGGGCGCGGAGCAGCAGCTCGCGCGCGCCCGGGTCCTTGAACGCCGTGCGCAGGTCCTCGGCCGTGACCGGCCTCTTCTGCCGCACGGTCGGGATGCCGACGGACGCCGAAGCGGAGCCGGTGCGGCCGCCATTCGAGGTCTCGACGTTGACCTTCACCTGCAATGCGACCACCAACGCGGCCAGCGCGATCATCTGCGACCCCAGTCAAAGGCGGGAGCCGCCGCCCGGGACGGACCCGGGCGGCGTGCTGTATCCACTCACTCTATGTACGTCCTGCCCCGGCGAGGGTTTCTCAGGGACGAGGCCGGGCCGGGGTCGCGGAAGGAGACGTCGCGGGCGCCTTGGCCGCCTGCTCGGCCGCCTCCTTCTCCCGCTGGGCGATCCGCTGCCGCGCGTATTGCCGCGCGTAGTAGCGGCTGAGCCAGCGCTGGTCCGCCTGGCGCTCCGCGTCCTCGGCACGCGCCCGCGGCAGGAGCAGCACGGCGACGAGGGCCGGCAGCAGCAGGAGCGGCACGCCCCCGGGGAAGCGGGGGCGACCGTCGCTCGTCACCGTCCCGAACCGCCCCACGAGCATCGCGGCGTTCCGCTGCACCCACACCGTCGCGATGATCACCGCGACGCCGAGCGCCGCGAGGAGGATCGGGAAGGCGGGCGAGTCCTTGAAGACGTCGGCGGCGAGCCAGACGACGTAGACGACGAACCACGCCATCCCCACGAGCAGCCAGTTGAATCGGCGCAGCAGCAGCGCGGTCGCGAACGCGACGAACGCGCCCGGCAGCATGAAATGCCGGTACCACTCGGTGTGCTCGAGCAGCATCACGGACGCCGGCGCGAGGCACGCGGACGCCGCGAGATGGAGCCAGAGCCCGAAGTCCTCGTCGCCACGCTGGCGGCGGTCGGTCGCATACGCGATCGCGGTCAGTGCGCTCGCGCCGAAGGCCCAGATCCAGCCGGAGGTCGTGTTCCCCCAGCCGAAGAATCCGTAACCGTCGGCGAGGTGGAAGAGGATCCGCACCGCGATCGCCGCCAGCGGGATCATCAGGGGGCCGAAGCGCACGGAGCGGAGCGCGATGAGCGTGGCGAGCGCGGTCGCGAGCTCCATCACCAGCTCCTCGCCGCGGCAGGGCCAGAACGCGAAGTCCCAGTAGCCGCAGCCGTACTGCGCGACGGGCTCGAACCATCCGCTGATGCTGTTCAGCGACGTGACGATCGGCGGGACCATCAGGATCGCGAGGAGCACGGCGAGGCCTGCGGCCGCGGGGAAGCCCTCGAGGCGCAGCCGCTTGGCCACGAAGAGGAAGAGCCCGCCGTAGATCGCGCACGTGGCGATCACGCCCCACGGCCCGAGCCGGCTCCAGCGCTCGCCGAGGAACCAGAACATCGCGACGACGACGATGATCGCGCCGAGGATGTAGGCGAGGGTCGCGGCGTTGAACCGCCGTGGCAGCGACACCGCGGGCTCCACGCGCTCGTCGCCGGCCGCGGCCGTGGGCGCCGGCGGCGCGAGCGCGCGGATCGCCGCCGCCTGCTCGGCCGTGATGATCCCCTGCGCGACCGCCGCATCGAGCCGTCCGTCGTCCATGCCTAATGATGCGCGCCCATTGCCCGTGAAGCGATCTCCGAATCCATTTCGCGCATGGCCGACCACCTCCGCGCCCCCGCGACCGCCGGTACGGCGATCCCCGGCGACCTGTCACCCGAGGAGTTCGAGCGCCACGCCGCGACGCTCGCGGCCTGGATCGCGCGGTACCTGAAGGAGCCGGAGCGCTTCCCCGTGCTCTCGACGCTGGCGCCGGGCCAGTTCCGGGCCGGGCTCCCGCTCGCCGCGCCGCGCGCGCCCGAGCCGTTCGACGCGATCCTCGCCGACCTCGACCGCGTGGTGATGCCGGGCGTCACGCACTGGAACCATCCGGCGTTCTTCGCCTACTTCGCGAACACCGCGTCGGTGCCCGGCATCCTCGGCGAGCTCGTGATCGCGGCCCTCAACCAGGTCGGCATCCTCTGGCGCACGTCGCCCGCGCTCTCCGAGCTCGAGCAGGCCTGCTGCGACTGGCTGCGCGACGCGATGGGCTTCCCGCGCGACTGGTTCGGGATGCTCACCGACACCGCGTCGGTCTCGACGCTGCAGGCGCTCGCCGCCGCGCGGGAACGCGACCCGGCGCTGGAGATCAGGCACCGCGGGATGGCGGGCCGCACCGACCTGCCGCGCCTGCGCATCTACTGCTCCGAGCACGCGCACTCGAGCGTGGACAAGGCGGCGATCACGCTCGGCATCGGCGCCGAGAATGTCGTGCGCGTCGCGGCCGACGACACCTTCCGCCTGCGCGCCGACGCGCTCGCGGTCGCGATCGCCGATGATCGCGCCCGCGGCTGGCGCCCGATGGCCGTCGTCGCGACGGTCGGCAGCACGTCGACGACGAGCGTCGACCCGGTCGAGGCGATCGCCGCGATCTGCGAGCGCGAAGGACTCTGGCTGCACGTGGACGCGGCGTACGCGGGCGTGCTCGCCCTCCTGCCCGAGCAGCGCACGCTCTTCGCCGGCTGCGAGCGCGCCGACTCGTTCGTGGTGAACGCGCACAAATGGCTCTTCACCCCGATGGACTGCTCGATCCTCTGGACGCGGCATCCGCGGATCCTCAAGCGCACGTTCGCGCTGACGCCGGCGTACCTCGAGACCGCCGAGCAGGACGTGGCGGTCTCACAGTCGGACTACTCGTTCCAGCTCGGACGACGCTTCCGGGCGCTGAAGCTCTGGTTCGTCATCCGCGCATTCGGGCTCGACGGGCTCGCGGAACGGCTGCGCTTCCATTGCGCCCTCGCGCGGCGGCTGGAAGGCTGGGTCGCCGAAGCGCCGGGCTGGGAGCTGATGGCGCCGGTCCCGATGTCAGTCGTCTGTTTCCGGCACCGTCCCGCGGGCGTCACCGGGGAAGCAGAGCTCGAGCGGCACAACGCGCGCCTGCTCGACCGGGTCAACGCCACGGGGAAGGCGTTCCTCTCCCACACCAAGCTGGGGGGCCGGTACGTGCTCCGGGTGGCGATCGGGAACATCCGGACCCGGGAGGAACATCTTGCCACAGCTTGGGGACTTCTTCGGGAGTTCGCCGGAACCCCCTGACCGGGGGGGGTTAACGTTCGGATGGGACCGGCTTCCAACACGGTGAACGCGCGGTGGACCCCACCCTGCCCCGCGACAACCGGCGCCAAACGCCACGAGGTGAAGCAGATGCTCCGCAAGATCATCGCCCCCGCACTCCTCGCCACCACGCTCCTCGCGGCCTGCGAGCAGCCCACCGGTCCGTCGTCGACGGCCACCTCGGACGACTTCGCGCTCGCGATGTTCGGCGAGGCCGGCTCGTCCCTCGAGGGCACGATGGGCCCCATGCCCGAGAACCGCGCCTTCGACGGGCGCACGATGTGGCACCCACTGCCCGACTCGATCGCGCTGACGCAGGTGCAGAAGGACTCGATCGCCGCGCTGCGGCTCGCGTTCCGCACGGCGCACGCGGCCCAACTCGATTCGCTGAAGGCGATCTTCGAGGCCGCCCGCGCGGCCCGCCAGGCGGGCGCGACGCGCGAGGAGGTCCGCGCGATCCTGATCACCGGCCGTCCGATCGCCGAGGCGCTGCGCCCCGACGTGATCGCGCTGCATCAGGCGATCTGGGCCGTCTTCACGCCGCTGCAGAAGGCGTGGTTCATCGCGCACCGTCGCCACCGCGACGGCCCGCCGATCGCGGGGCCGAGGCCGTGACAGGCTGAAGGCTGAAGGCAGATGGATGAAGGCAGAAAGACGACGGCGATGCAGACGAAGTGTCCGCATCGCCGTCGCCTTTTTTCAACCTTCATCCTTCAACCTTCATCCTTCGTCGTGCCCTCAGTGCTTCCTCG
Organism: uncultured Gemmatimonas sp.; assembly: GCA_964537945.1. Classification (GTDB taxonomy): domain Bacteria; phylum Gemmatimonadota; class Gemmatimonadetes; order Gemmatimonadales; family Gemmatimonadaceae; genus Pseudogemmatithrix. The sequence continues at coordinate 7,603 of CAZIDS010000146.1, forward strand.
CCTGCGCCGGCACCGCGTACTCCTCCGTCTTCGGCCGCTCGGGGAAGCTGAAGAACGAGCTCACCCAGATCCGGATGTCGTCCATGATCTCGTAGATCGTCGGGATGACGACGAGCGTGAGGATGGTCGACGTGATGGTGCCGCCGATGATGGCGCGGCCCATCGGGGCGCGGAAGTCGGCGCCTTCGCCGATGCCGAGCGCGACCGGGATCATGCCCGCGATGAGCGCGAGCGTCGTCATCAGGATCGGCCGCAGGCGCACGCGGCCCGCCTCGATCAGTGCCGACCGGCGGTCCATCCCCTGCTCCTGCCCCCATTTCGCGAAGTCCACGAGCAGGATCGCGTTCTTCGCCACGATGCCCATCAGCAGCATCACGCCGATCATCGACATGATGTTCATCGTGTCGCCGGTGAGGATGAGCGCGATCACGACGCCGATCAGCGAGAGCGGCAGCGAGATGAGGATCGCCACCGGCTCGAGGAAAGAGCCTAACTGCAACACCAGCATCAGGTACATCAGCAGCATCGCGACGCCGAGCGCGGCGAAGATGCCGCCGACG
>CAZIDS010000147.1:0-8160 GCA_964537945.1 uncultured Gemmatimonas sp.
TCGAGTTCGCGACGCGGCGGCGCGCGGCGAAGGCGACCGCGTAGCCGTGGCCGCCTCACGCAAGCGGAAGTCCGCGCCCGCGAGCGCGCGGCGCGCATCGCGGCCGCGGCCGCGGCCGCGACTGAAGGGCGACGCGCTCCGCGCGCACGCCGCCGAGATCGAGCGCCGCCTCGTCGCGGAGCATCCGGACGCGCACTGCGAGCTCGACCACCGGAACCCGTTCGAGCTCGCCGTCGCGACGATCCTCTCGGCGCAGTGCACCGACAAGCGCGTGAATCTCGTGACGCCGGAGCTCTTCCGCCGCTGGCCCGACGCCTACGCCCTCGACGGGGCGCGTGTCGAGGACGTGGAGGAGGTCATCCGGAGCACGGGCTTCTTCCGGAACAAGGCGAAGTCGCTCAAGGGACTCGCGCGGCGGCTCGTCGCGGACCATGGCGGCGCGGTGCCCGGCACGATGGCGGAGCTCGTCGTCCTCCCGGGCATCGGACGCAAGACCGCGAACGTCGTCCTCGGGAACGCCTTCGGGAAGAACGAGGGGATCGTCGTCGACACGCACGTCGCCCGGCTGTCGAAGCGGTTCGGGCTCACGCGCGAGACCGACGCGGTGAAGGTCGAGCGCGCGCTGGTCCCCCTCTTCGCCCGCGACGGCTGGGCGCGGCTCTCGCACCTGATGATCTGGCACGGGCGGCGCACCTGCGACGCCCGGAAGCCGCGCTGCGGCGAGTGCGTACTTCGTGACATCTGCCCGTCCAGCACCGCCTAGATTCCAGACTCACTCTCTCAGCCTTCGACCTTGAGCCTCCATCGCACACTCGCCGCCGCGCTCGCGCTCGGCGCCGCCACCGTCGCCACCGCCGCCTGCGCCGCGAAGCAGCCCGCCGTGCAGAACGCGCAGCTCCTCGCCCCGCCGGCCGACCCCTGCACCCTCGCACGCGAGGATGCGGCGCAGAACCCGCGCCTCGACGTCGAGCGCGTCCCCGTCCCGGTGAAGATGGACCCGGCCCCGATCAAGACGCCGGTCCCGCGCACCGTCATCCGCGCGAGCCGCGGCACCGAGATCCGCGCCGAGGTCCTGGTCGACACCCTCGGCAAGCCCGACATGGCGACCTTCGCGATGCTCGCGACGCCGAACGTCTGGTACACGAACAACATCAAGGCCGCGATGGCCAAGTGGACCTTCGAGCCCGCGCTCCGCAACGGCTGCAAGGTCCCCCGCTACTACCAGTTCATGGTCAATCTTGGCCAGCGCCCGGCCCGCTGACCGCTTAGATTCCGGGCCATGAAAACCGCCACGTTCGAGACCAACAAGGGCACCGTCGTCGCCGAGCTGTACGAGAAGGACGCGCCCGGCACCGTCGCCAATTTCGAGAAGCTCGCCAACTCGGGCTTCTATGACATGATCCGCTTCCACCGCGTCATCCCCGACTTCGTCGTCCAGGGCGGCTGCCCGAACGCGAAGATCGGCGGCACGCCGAAGGGCCCGCCGGGCACCGGCGGCCCGGGGTGGACCATCAAGTGCGAGACCAAGGGGAACCCGCAGACCCACAAGGTCGGCGCGCTGTCGATGGCGCACGCCGGCAAGGACACCGGCGGCTCGCAGTTCTTCATGGTCCTCTCCGAGGCGAACACGCGCCACCTCAACGGCGTGCACACCGTCTTCGGCCAGGTCACCCAGGGCCTCGACGTGATGAACAAGCTCACCGACAAGGACCACATGGTCTCGGTGAAGGTCAGCTGAGCGCCCCTCACCCCTCCCACCGGTAACCGACCATGACCGCTGGCACTCCCATGACCGGACGCGACACGAAGGCCGCCTTCAAGGGCCTCCTCATCGGCTTCGTCGCGATCCTCGCCGTGGTGCTGATCATCGTGACGCTCACCAACAAGAAGTTCGAGTCGCACGAGTCGGGCGCCCCGGCCGCGGCCGAGAAGCCGTGACGTGACCGCGACGCCCGCCGTGGCGTCGGTCGAGCGCCCCGTACCCCGTCCGGGGCGCGGGGCGCTGCCTTTTGCGCTCGCCGAGGCGCGCATCCCGATCCTCACGGTCGCCGCGCTCGTGGCCGGGATCGCGATGCGGCTCTCCGCGCCCCTCGAACCCTGGGCGCACGGCTTCCTCCTGGGCGCGCTGGTGCTGCTCGGCGCCCCCGTCGTCTGGAAGACACTCCGCGGGATGCTGCAGGGCCAGTTCGCCGCCGACGTCGTCGCGATGCTCGCGATCGTCACGGCGGCGGTGCTGCGCGAGCCGTTCGCCGGACTCGTGATCGTGCTGATGCAGACCGGGGGCGAGCTCCTCGACGCATACGCCGAGGGGCGGGCGAGCGAGGCCGTGCGCGAGCTCGAGGCCGCCGCGCCGCGCATCGCGCACCGCCTGCGCGGGGCGCGGCCTGCCGACGGCGTCGACGACCTCGACGCGGGCGAGGTCGCCGTCGGCGACCTCGTCCTCGTCCGCCCCGGCGAGATGGTCCCGTGCGACGGCGAGGTCGTGGACGGGTCGAGCGCGCTCGACACCTCGCGCATCACGGGCGAGCCGCTGCCGCAGCGCGTCGGCCCGGGCGCACTGCTCCGCTCGGGCGTCGTCAACTCGAGCTCGCCGCTCGTCGTGCGCGTCACTGCGCCGGCGAGCGAGTCGCTCTACGCGCGCATCGTCGAGCTCGTGCGTTCGGCGCAGGCGGTGAAGTCGCCCATCCAGCGCACCGCCGACCGCTGGGCCGTCTGGTTCACGCCGGTGACGCTCGCCGCCTGCGCCGTCGCCTGGTTCGCGTCGGGCGACGCGGGCCGCGTGCTCGCGGTGCTGGTCGTCGCGACGCCCTGCCCCCTCATCCTCGCGACGCCGGTCGCGGTGATCGGCGGCATCAACCGCGCCGCGCGGCGTCAGGTCATCGTCCGCAACGGCGCCGCGCTCGAGCTGCTCGCGCGCGTGGACACGGTCGTCTTCGACAAGACCGGCACGCTGACCCACGGACGGCCCGCGGTGTCGTCGATCGAGGCGTTCGGCGGCGCCGACGCGGGCCAGCTGCTCCGCGCGGCCGCCGCCGTCGAGATGGGGAGCGGGCACCTGCTCGCGCGTTCGGTCCTCGACGAGGCGAACGAGCGCGCCCTCACGCTCCCGCCCGCGACCGCCATCGTCGAGTCCGCGGGGCGCGGCGTCACCGGCATCGTCGAGGGCCACCGAGTCACGGTCGGCAATCGCGCCCTCGTCATCGAGCAGCATCCCGCCGCGCGCGCCGCGCTCGAGGCGCACGAGCCCGGCGGCGACGGCGGGCTGCGGGCCTATGTCGCCGTCGACGTCGCCGACGGCGTGCGCACCGGCGTCATCACCTTCGGCGACCGCCTCCGCGCCGACCTCGAGCCGTTCATCGCCCGCCTCGGCACGCTCGGCCTCCGGCGCACACTGTTGCTCTCCGGCGACCACGCCGAGAACGTCGCGCCCGTCGCCGCGTCGCTCGGCATCACCGAGGCGAAGGGCGACCTGCTGCCCGACGGCAAGGTCGCCGTCGTGCGCGCGCTCGAGGCCGAGGGCCGCCGCGTGCTGATGGTCGGCGACGGCACGAACGACGCGCCCGCGCTGAGCGCGGCGACGGTCGGCGTCGCGCTCGCCGCGCACGGCGGCGGGATCTCCGCCGAGGCGGCGGGCGTGGTGCTCCTGGCGGACGACGTCACGCGCGTCGAGGACGCGGTGCGCATCGGCCAGCACGCGATGCGCGTCGCCCGACAGAGCATCGCGTGGGGGCTCGGCCTCTCCGGCGCCGCGATGGTGGTCGCGGCCTTCGGCTACATCCCGCCGACGGCCGGCGCGCTCATCCAGGAAGCGGTGGATGTGGCGGTGATCCTGAACGCGCTGCGGGCGGCGCGGGCTCCTCGTGCAGGATCCGCATCGCCGGGGTCGTGAGATCGTCGAACTGCCCGCTCCGCGCCGACCAGGCGTAGGCCCACACGAAGGCGACGACCATCGCGATCGCGAGCGGGATCAGCACGAAGAGCACACTCATGCGTCGCTCCGTGCCGAGGGCCGGTCGAACGTGCGGCTGCGCCACGCACCGAGGATGGCGGTCACCGAGCTCACCGGCATCAGCACCGCCGCGACGATCGGGTCGAGCCGCCCCTGCATCGCGAGCACGACCGCGACGGCGTTGTACGCGAGGGCGATGAGCATGTTGCGCCGGATGACGCGCGTGGTGCGGCCGGCGCCGCGGAGCAGCTCGCGCAGCGCGCCGACGCCGCCGCCGGCGAGATAGACATCCGCCGCCGCCATCGACGCCTCGGCGCCGCCGCGCACCGCGATCCCCACCGTCGCCGCCGAGATCGCCGCCGCGTCGTTCACGCCGTCGCCGACCATCACCACGGCGCCCTTCGCGCGCGCATCGAGGACGGCCTCGCGCTTCCGCTCCGGCGTGGCGCCCCCTTCGGCGTCGCGCGGATCGATGTCAAGCTCGCCCGCCACGCGCGCGACGACCGCGGGAGCATCGCCGCTGAGCAGCCGCACGCGCCAGCCGGCGTCGCGGAGCGACCACAGCGCCTCGCGCGCCTCGGGCCGCACCGGGTCGGCGAAGGCGGCGCGCGCCACGACGACGCCATCCACCGCGACGAGGACCGTGGTGCGCGTGTCGTCGCCAGCGGACGCGATCCTCGGCCGTGCCGCGCTCGTCGCCGCCAGCACCCACGCCGGCCGTCCCACGCGCACCTCGCGGCCATCCACGCGGGCGACCACCCCGAGCCCGAGTTCCTCGCGGACCTCCTCCGCGGCGGGCGCCTCGAGCCCGGGCCACGCCCGCGCGAACGCGGCCGCCACCGGATGGCGCGAGCCTCGCTCCGCCGCGAGCACCAGCGCGCGCACATCCTCGGGGCCGATGAACGATTCGAGCGCGAGCCGTCCTTCCGTCAGCGTTCCCGTCTTGTCGACGAAGAGCGTGCCGCCCTGCGTGAGCGCCTCGAGGGCGTGGCCGCCCTTCACGAGGATCCCGCGCGCCGCCGCGCGCCCGATCGCGGCGGTGAACGCGAGCGGCGTCGCCATCGCGAGCGCGCACGGGCAGGTCACGACGAGCAGCGCGATCGCGTGGTCGATCCCGGCCACCGGGTCGCGCGTCCACCACGACGCGACCGTCGCGGCGGCCAGCACGAGCACCGCGCCGATGAACCAGCCAGCGGCGCGGTCGGCGAAGAGCACGACCGGCGCGCGCGCCCCCGCGCCGAGCTCGACGTCACGCAGGAGCCGCCCGAGCCGGCTCTCGCTGCCCGACTGCTCCACGCGCACGCGCAGCGCGGCGCTCAGGTTGGTCGTGCCCGCGTAGACCGCCGCGCCGGGCCGCACGGACTCCGGGCGCGACTCGCCGGTGAGGAGCGCGAGGTCCATCGCCGACTCGCCCTGGAGCACGACGCCGTCGGCGGCGACGACATCGCCCGCGCGCACCTCGAGCTCCATCCCCGGCTGCACCGCCTCGGTGGGGATCTCCGTGACGGCGCCACCCGCATCGACGAGGCGGGCCGTCGCCGGGGCGAGCGCGCCGAGCAGCGCGGCCGAGTCCGCCGCCGAGCGCTGCGCGCGGTGCTGCAGGTATCGGCCGACGAGCAGCAGCAGGATCAGCGTGGAGACCGCATCGAAGTAGACGGGCCCGCTGTCGCGCACGGTGTTGATCGCGCCCTGCACCACGCCGGCGCCGAGCGCGAGCGCGATCGGCACGTCCATGTGCAGTCGCCCGTGGCGCACCGCCTGCCACGCGCTCGTGAAGAAGACGCGACCCGGCCACGCGACCGCCGGCACCACGAGAAGCAGGCTCATCCACCGGAAGTAGCGCTCGAACTCCGGCTCGATCCCGCCGAAGAGCCCCGAGTACAGCGCGAGCGCGATCGCCATCACGTTCATCGCGATCGCCCCGGCCACGCCGATGCGCAGCAGCATCGCGCGCTCCTCGGCCCGGCGCGCCTCGTCGGCGCGGCGGCCGCGGTACGGATGCGGACGGTAGCCCAGCCGGTCGAGCGTCCGGGCGAGCTCGCTCAGCGAGGTGCGCGCGGGGTCCCACGCGAGGTGGGCCAGCGCGCGCGTGACGTCGAGTTCCGCGCGCACCGCGCCCGGCACCATCACCGGCACGCGCTCGACCAGCCAGACGCAGGAGGCGCAGTGGACGCCCTCGAGATAGAGCGCGATCTCGCGGAGTCCGTCCGCACGCAGCGGCGCGTGGGCCGCGAGGAACGCCTCGTGGTCGAACTCGGCGAAGCTCTTCTCGCTCGCGGCGACGCGCATCGGACGGCGCTCGGGCAGGGCGTAGAACCCGTCGAGCCCGCTCGCGGCGATGATCGCGGCGGCGGTCTCGCAGCCCGCGCAGCAGTAGGTCGCGCCCCCCACGTGGCGTGCCTCGCCCGGCAGCGCGTCGAGGCCGCAGTGCGCGCAGGGGGCCGCGGCCGGGGCCGGCCCCGCGCCGAGCGGCTCAGTGCGCTGCGTGCGCGGCATGCGTCCCCCGTTCGCTCGGCGCGGCGAAGCGCCCGGTGACGGTGAGCGCGCCGAGGATCACGAGCATCACGGCAGTGAGCGCCGGCAGACGGCGACGCATCGGCCCGAAGAGCCGCTGCGCGCCGAGCGCGACGGCCATCATCATCGGGAGCGTGCCGGTCCAGAAGACGGCCATCAGGAGCGCGCCGCCCGCGGCGCTCCCCGTCGCCGCCGCGGTGGCGACGAAGGCGTAAAGCCAGCCGCATGGCAGCGCGGCCGTGAGCGCGCCGAGCGCGAGCCCGCGGACGAGGGGCGGGCGCTCCTGCACCGCGCGCACGCCGCGCGCGATCCGCGCCGCGAGGGCAGGCGGCACGTCGAGCGCCGGGATCCGCACGCCGATCGCGGCGAGCAGCGTGGCGCCTCCCCAGAGCATCAGCAGCACGCCGGCGACGACGGCCGCGGGACGCGCGAATCCCGCGACGGCGCCGGCCCGGTCGAGCCCCGCCCCGGCGCCGCCCGCGAGCGCACCGAGCGCGACGTACGATGCGAGCCGCCCCAGGTTGTAGGCCGCGGCACTGCGCACCGCGGCGCGTCCGCGGGACGCGTCGCCGCCCGCCGCGAGGCAGGCGAAGCTCCCGCACATCGCCGCGCAGTGGACGCTGCCGAGCAGCGCCGCGACGAAGACGGGGAGGGCCAGCGCGAGCACGGGCTCAGCGCCCCGCGGGCCGCAGCTCGCTGTGCATCGTCGCGACGAAGTACTCGCGTTCGCGCACCGCGTCCACGCGGACCTCCCAGAGGCCGGTGTGCGCGAGTGCGGCCGCCCCGACGTACGTGCCGGCTGCGGTCTCCCGCAGCGGCACATCGACGTGCGTCGCGGCGTCCGCGTTGTGGATCATGACCGCGCGCACCGTCGCGCCGCGAACCGCGGCGCCGTCACGGTCCACGAGGCGCAGGACGGCCGAGTCGCCGCCGGTCGCCTCGGCATGCGCGACGAGGGCCACCTCCGCCCGCCAGCCGAGCGCCGCGCTCGCGCGCGCCAGGGCCATCGTGCTGTCCCACGCCACCGCCTTGCGGTAGTAGTCGGGCTCGACCACCGAGCCGTTCCGGTCCGACCCGGCGACGAAGAGCATCACCGTGTTCACGCCGACGATCCCGCTCATCCCGATGACGAGCAGCCACGGCCAGTACCATCCCTTCTTGAGCGCCATTCAATCCTCCGGCCCGAGCAGCCGCCACGTGTACTCGCGCGTGAATCCGTTGCCATCGGTCAGCCGGAACCGGACACGGCGCTCGCCGTCGTCGAACCGGTCGGCTCCCTGCACCACGAACACCGTCGTCGTCGCGCTGCGGCCCGCCGCCACGGGGAGCGGGTTCTCCGGCGCGATGAGGCGCGCGCCCGGTTCGTCCAGGTAGGCGATCGTGTAGGTGCGGTCCTCGCCCGTGCGGTTCGCGACCTTGATCCGCACCTGGTTCACCACGCTCCCGTCCGATTCGATCGTGAACGGCGCCCCGAGCGCGCCGAGCAGCGTCACGTCGGCCGGCGACCGCGTGAGCAGCGTGAGCAGGAAACCGCCGAAGAAGAGCGCGAACGCGAGCGGATAGAGCACCGTGCGGGTGCGCAGCACGCGCGGCGGCTTCCCGGCGAGCGCGTCCTGCGAGCTGTAGCGGACCAGGCCCGTCGGCTTGCCGACCTTGAGCATGATGTCGTCGCAGGCGTCGGCGCACTGCGTGCAGTG
>CAZIDS010000148.1:0-8031 GCA_964537945.1 uncultured Gemmatimonas sp.
CCCGTCCACCGGATGGCCATCCGCCGACACGATCTGCCAGCGCACGCGGTAGGTGCCCGCCGCGAGCGGCACGGTCGTCGCGACGATCGCGTTCACGTCGCGCGGATCGCCCGTTGCCTGCAGCGTCTCGACGGTGCCGTCGGCCCGCACGATCGCCACCCGTGCGAGCTGCGGCTCGAGCGGTTCCGAGAACACGAGGCGGAGCCGCGTGATGCCGGGCTCCGCCCGCCCTCCCACCGCCGGCTCGGCGCGCACGAGCTCGGCGTGCCGCATCGCCGCGCCGGCCGAGACGACGAGGAGCAGGGCGGCGAGCAGGATGCCCGCCGCCTTGCCCACGACGCGCCTACCGGCTGTACCTGGCACCGAGCACCACCGTCCGATTGGGGAACGGATGGAAGAGGAAGTACTCCCGGTTCAGCAGGTTGTCCACGCCGAGCGACCAGCTCGCGTGCGCACTCGGCTGCCACGAGAGCTTCGCGTCCATCACGAACCACTCGGCGAAGCCCTGGTAGGTGTTGGGGTTCACGTCGGCGTTGTCGAGCGTCGTGTAGAGCTTGCTGCTGTAGCGGCCGCCAAGGCTCATCGTGAACCGCGGGCCCGGCTGCCACGTGGCCGTCACGGTCGCACGCCGCGCCGGCACGTTCGGGAGGAACTTCCCCTTCACGTCCTCCGGCGAACCGGACGCCGTCGCGCTGCCGTCGATCTCCAGCACGCGCGCGTCGAGCCAGGTGCCGCTCGCCATCAGCTCGAGGCCGCGGAAGAGGAAGTCTCCCCTCACCACGGTGAGCTCGACGCCGCGCGACCGGACGTGGTCCACGTTCGCGAGGTAGCTGTAGAGCGTCGGCGAGCCCTGCACGAGCGGGAGGAACTGCGAGACGATCGCGTCGCGCACGTCATCCTGGAACAGCACCGCCTGCGCGCTCCCCCAGCCGAAGAGCCTCCGCGCGCGCAGCTCGGTCGCGAGGATGTCGTCGGGCCGCAGCGTCGGCGCCGGCGAGGTGAACGTCGCGCCCGTCGTGACGAGCTGGTACAGCTCGGCCGGCGTCGCGAAGCGGTAGGCCTTCGCCGCCGACAGGCTGAGGTCCCAGCCGCCGCGCGGCATCCACGCGACGATCGCCTTCGGCGACACGCGCGTGAACTCGAGCTCGGGCTGCGTCACCTCGGTCGCGCCGCTCTTGTTGAAGCCGTCGAAGGCGCGCCACTGCTCCACTCGGCCGCCGACCGTCACCGTGACCCCGCTGCGCGGCCGCCAGGCCTCCTGCAGCCAGAGTGCGTTGGTCGCCGTCTTGCCGCGGCCGACGCTCGTCGCCGCGCCCGCATCGCCGTGGCGCCAGTCCGTGGTGGCCAGTGTCGGGTTGTCCAGCGCATAGCGGTCCGCATGGAGGCCCGCCGCGATCACGTGCCGCGCGCTGGTGCCGCCGCGATGCCAGGCTCCGCGCAGGTCCAGCGTCATCCAGCCCGTGCCGTCGAGCTGCGCGATGCGGCCCGCCGCGCTCGTCGTGTCGGCCGACGTCATCGACGTCGGGAAGCGCTGGCGGTCGGTGCGCATCGCGAACCGCGACCAGACGACCTCTCCGTCCCAGTCGCCGTCCCGGTCGGTGCGCAGCGAGACGCTCTGCGCCTCGTGTCGCTGGTCGAGCGCGTAGGTGCCGCTCGCGAAGCCACCGAGCCCGGCGTAGGTCGGCACGCCCGCGCGCTCGAGATACGTCTGCGCGCGCGACGAGGCGTCGTTGTTCCACACCGAGTAGCTCGCCGCGGCGCGCAGGCCCGGCGTCAGGTCATACGCGAGCTTCAGCTTGCCGCTCGTCATGCCGGTGGTCAGCAGCCCGATCGCGCCGAGCACGTTCGCCGTCACACCGAGCTTATTGCGCTCGACGTAGCCGCCGGTGGTGCCACTCGGCCAGGTCGTGCCGGTGACGTATGTGAGCGGCTGGCTGTGGCTGTCCTGGTGGTTCGCGCTCGCCCAGAACGACAGGCGCCCGAATCGGTCGCCCACCGTGGCGTTCGTCTGCAGCGTGCCGAAGCCGCGGTCGGTCCCATAGAGCTCGTGCTGCTGCGTCGCGACCGACTGCTGCACCGACCATGTCAGGGAGTCCGGCTGCCGCGTCGTGATCTCGACGACGGCGCCCGCCGAGTTGCCGGCATACGCGGCCGAGTACGGCCCGTACATCACGTCCACGCGCGCGATCTCCTCGGGCGAGACGAGGCCCCAGCGCGGGCCGCCGATCGTGTTGTTGTTCGCGATGAGCGCCGTCAGCGGGACGCCGTCGGCGATCACCAGCGAACGCGCACTCGATGACACGCCCCAGGTGCGCGTCGCGAGCGTCGCCTGCGTGTCGCCGTTGTTGCGCTTCCGCAGGAAGAGGCTCGGGACGTACTTCATCACGTCCTCGGCGTCGACGGTGTTCACCGTGCGCGCCGCCTGTGTGGCCGTCACGCGCACGGTGGACGGCAGGGTGAGCCGCTGCAGCGGCGTCGGCCGTACGCGGTCGTCGCGGTCGCCGGTGATGAGGACCGACTGCAGCGCCCGCGCGCTGTCGCGCGCCGCCGCCGAGTCGGGGGTGGAGCCGGACTGCGCGGTGAGCGGCCCGGCGCTGAGCGCGCCGAGCAGCAGGATCGGAAGGATTCGCATTCTCGAGGTTCCGGGGTGGGATGGCACGGAGCGGGCGGTGCGCGCGTGCGCGCAGCCCGAAGGACCGGGACCCGGGACCACGGAGGGCGCGCGCGGGACTGCCGCGCGCGCGATTCGATCAGGCCCGGGCGCTCGAGGCGGCGGGGGGGCCGTTCGCGAACGGCAGCAGGCGCGCGAGGCGCGCGTGCGGTGTGCGTTCGGGCGCGCGCGGGGCGACGACCGGCTGCCGCGTGACGACAGCGACGATCGCCGACGGCTGCGACGCGAGGACAGCCGTGCGGTCGAGGCTCGCGCAATCGCTTGCGCAGGTGCACCGATGCTCGCCGTGACCGGCAGGCGCCGCGCTCGCGTCCGGCCCGACGGCCGCTGTCGCGGCGTGCGCGGCGTGCGCGGCGTGCGCCGAGTGATCGACCGCCGGCGTGGCCGCGACCGCCGCGCGCAGCGGCGGGCCGTCGTGCATCGGGCACTCGTGTACGGCGAGCCGCCCGACCAATGGAAGGGCGGCGACGAGCGCGACGAGGCGGCGCATCACCGGGCGCCGGATGAACGAGAGGGCCACGCGTGGAATCTCGCCGTGGCCCTCGATCGATTTCAAGCGGCGTCGTGTCAGGAGCCGGTCATGCCCCTGCGGGCGTCAGCCGCACCGCAGTGCCCCACGGGTCGCGAAGCACGGCATCGTCCTCCTCGCGCGTGACGGGGTGTCCCGCCTTTGCGACGCTCACGGCGGCGGCATCCACGTCGCCGCCGGACGGCAGCTCGATCGTCCATTCGACCAGCCGGGCCTCGTGCTCCGGCGCCGGCTGCGCCTGCGGCCCCGCCCAGGTGTTCGTGCCGAGGTGATGGTGATATCCGCCCGCCGCGAGGAAGAGCGCGCCGGGATAGTTCCACACCATGCGGTCGAAGCCGAGCGCGTCGGAGTAGAACGCCGATGCCGCCGCGATGTCGCCGACGTGCAGGTGCAGGTGGCCCATCACCGTGCCGGCGGGCATCCCGCTCCACTCCGCGTCGCCCGCGGCCGCGACGAGCGACGGCACGTCCACCGGATCGGTGGCCATCCGCAGCTGCGCATCGTCGACTTGCCAGGTCTCGCGCGGCCGGTCCGCGTACACCTCGATGCCGAGGCCGTCGGGATCGTGGAGGTAGAAGGCCTCGCTCACGAGATGATCGCCGGCGCCGGCGCGCGCGCCGATCGCCGCGAGGTGCTTCACGAAGCGCCCGAGCGAGGGACGGTCGGGGAGCAGGATCGCGAAATGGTAGAGGCCGAGCCGCCCGCGGCCCACCGCGTGCGCGCCGGTGCGCTCGCGCAGCTCGACGAGCACGCGCTCGCTCCCCTGCGCGGCGAGCAGCGCGGTCGTGCCGTGTCGCGCGACCTCGCGCATGCCGAGCACCTGTTCGTAGAACCGCAGCGATGGCTCGAGCCGTGAGACCTGCAGCACGACGCGGCCGAGCCGCGTCCTGTCGGGAAGGCGATGGCCCGGGGGCCGTTGTCCGATGATCATGTGTTCATGGGGTGGCGGGGCGATGCCGCCCGATCCGTTCCCGGATCGTGGCGAGCGGCACCGCGCCGATGATGCGGTCCACGAGCGCGCCGTCCTTGAAGACTAGCAGCGTCGGCAGGCCCCGCACGTTGTGGCGCACCGTGCTCTGCGGATTGGCGTCGCTGTCGATCGCGACGAAGCGCACGTCGCCGAGCTCGGCGGCCGCCGCGTCCAGCACCGGCGCCATCATCCGGCAGGGTGGGCACCAGTCGGCGGTGAAGTCCACCGCGACGAGACCCGTGCCTGGCGCGACGGCGGCCGCGAAGCCGGCGTCGTCGATGAGGGGGAGGTGGGTGGTCGTGACGGCCATCGGGAGAGCTCCGGTTGAGGTTGGTGCGGGGAGCCTACAACTTGAAGTGCGCTTCAAGTCAATCCTCGACATGCCCGAATCGTTCCGCCACCGCACCCGCCGCACCCGCGGCGCCCGCCCCGCCACCGCACCCGCCGCGCCGATGCCCATCGGCGAGGTCGCGCGCCGCGCCGGCCTCGCCACGAGCGCCATCCGCTACTACGAGCGGATCGGCCTCCTGCCGCGCGCGCCGCGCACGAGCGGCCAGCGCCGCTACGACGCCGCCGTGCTCGAGTGGCTCTCCTTCATCGCCCTCGCCCGCGAAGCGGGCTTCACCATGGCCGAGATCAAGCGGCTCGTCACCGGCTTCAGCCCCGAGACGCGGCCCACCGCGCGCTGGCGCGAGCTCGCGGCCCGCAAGCTCGACGAGATCGACGCGGCGATCGCGCGCGCCGGCCGGATGCGCGCCGTGCTTCGCATCGCACTCGACTGCGGCTGCTTCCGGCTCGAGGACTGCCGCGCGCTGCTCGACGCCGGCCCGGTCGACGGACAGAGCCCGTGCGTGCTGCCCGCGCGGCGCTGACCGGCATTCAGTGCCGCGCGGCGCGGTCGCTCGCGCGTCGGGCGGGTGTGTCGCCGCCACGGGACGGCGCCCCTGATGCGCGCACCCGCGCGAGTGCCTCGTCGAGCGTGCCGAGGATCCCATCCGCGCCGAGCAGCTCGCCCACCGCCGTCCGCGCCACGACCCGCTGCACGGCCGGCCGGACCTCCGCGAGCAGCACCCGCGTCCCCTCGCGGCGGCTGCGCGTCACCAGCTCGCGCAGCGCGTGCAGTCCCGTCGAGTCGATGAACGGGACGTCGCCCAGCCGCAGCACGAGCACCTTCGGCCGCTGCCCCACCTCGCCGAGCGCGTCCTTGAACCGCTCGGCAGCCCCGAAGAAGAACGGGCCGTCGATCGCGTAGACCTGCACCTCGGCATCGAGCGCCGCGATCCGCGGGTCCGCCGACGTCTCGCCGTTCCCGTCGTCCACCATCACGTCGCGGATCGCCTTCACCTCCGACGCCTCGGCCATCCGGCGCAGGAAGAGGAACGACGCGAGCACGATGCCCACGCCGATCGCCACGGTGAGGTCCACCAGCACCGTGAGCAGGAAGGTGATCAGCAGCACCGCGACGTCGCTGCGCGGCCCGCGGAACTCGGCGACGAACGCGCGCCACTCGCTCATGTTGTAGGCGACCACGACGAGGATCGCCGCGAGCGTCGCCATCGGGATCAGCGCCGCGAGCCGCCCGAAGAAGAGCGTGATGAGCAGCAGCGTCAGCGCGTGCGCCATCCCGGCCACCGGCGTCCGCGCGCCGCTCTTCACGTTCGTCGCGGTGCGCGCCAGCGCCCCCGTCGCCGGGATGCCGCCGACGAGCGCGCTCGCGATGTTCGCGATGCCCTGCCCCACCAGCTCGGCGTTCGAACGGTGCCGCGAGCCGATCATGCCGTCGGCGACGACCGCCGAGAGGAGCGATTCGATGCCACCGAGCATCGCGATGGTGAAGGCCGGCCCGACGAGAGCCGCGAGCTGCGCCCACGTGAGCGACGGCAGCACCGGGTCGGGGAGCGCCGCGCGGATCTCGCCGAACCGCGAGCCGAGCGTCTCCACGGGGACGCCGGCGATGCGCACGACCAGCGTCGTCACCACGAGCGCGACGAACGGGCTCGGCACCGTGCGCGAGACGCGCGGCCAGAGGACGACGATCGCGAGGGCCAGCAGCGCGACGCCGAGCGCCGGCAGCGATGCGTCGCCGAAGTGCTCGCCGTACGCCGCCCACTTCGCGAGGAACTCGGCCGGCACGGCGCCCATCGGCAGGCCGAGGAAGTCCTTCACCTGCGACGAGAGGATCACCAGCGCGATCCCGCTCGTGAAGCCGAGGATCACCGGGTGCGGGATGAACTTGATCGCGCCGCCGAAGCGGAGGGCGCCCATCACGACCAGGATGACGCCGGCCATCAGCGTCGCGGCGATGAGCCCGTCGACACCGTGCAGCTGGACGATGCCGTACACGATCACGACGAAGGCGCCCGTCGGCCCGCCGATCTGCACCTTCGAGCCGCCGAGCGCGGAGATCAGGAAGCCCGCGACGATCGCCGTCCAGAGCCCGCGCTCGGGCGTCACGCCGCTGGCGATCGCGAAGGCGATCGAGAGCGGCAGCGCGACGATGCCGACGATGAGGCCGGCCGTCAGGTCCGCGCGGAGGTCCGCGCGCGTGTAGCCGCGGAGGGTCGTCGCGAGCTTCGGGACGAAGCTCCTCACGACGCCCCCCGTTCGCCCTGCATCAGGCCGCGGTGCGCCGCTGGCCGACCGCCTTCCGCACCTCGGGCGCGACCTTCGTGCCGAAGAGCTCGATGGCGCGCAGCATCTCGCGGTGCGGCATCGTGCCGACGCTGAACTGGATGAGGAAGCGCGTCATGCCGAAAAGTTCGTGCTCCCAGAGGATCTTGTCGATGACCCGCGCCGGGTCGCCGACGAGGAGCGCGCCCTGCCTGGAGATCTCGGCGTCGAACTGGCGGCGCGTCGGCGGCGGCCAGCCGCGCTCGCGCCCGATCTTCCCCATCTGGTGCATGTACGGCCCGAACGCCGCCTCGGCCGCCGCCGCGTCGCTGTCGGCGAGGAAGCCGTGCGAGTTGATGCTCACCTCGAGCGCGGCCGCGTCGTGGCCGGCCTTCGCCCACGCCTCGCGGTAGAGGTCCACGAACGGCACGAAGCGCTCCGGCCCGCCGCCGATGATCGCGAGCGCCATCGGCAGCCCGAGCGTCGCGGCGCGCACCACCGACTGCGGCGTGCCGCCCACGGCGACCCAGACCGGCAGCGGTGACTGCACGGGGCGCGGGAAGACCGGCTGGTCCTGCAGCGGCGCGCGGTGCCGCCCCTGCCAGGTGACCCGTTCCTCGGCCCGCAGCTTCAGCAGCAGCTCGAGCTTCTCGCTGAAGAGCGTATCGTAGTCGTGCAGGTCGTAGCCGAACAGCGGGAACGACTCGATGAACGAGCCGCGCCCCGCCATGATCTCGGCGCGGCCGCCCGAGATCAGGTCGAGCGTGGCGTACTCCTGGAAGACACGAACGGGGTCGTCGGAGCTGAGCACCGTCACCGCGCTCGTGAGGCGGATGCGCTTCGTGCGCGCCGCGGCCGCCGCGAGCACCACCGCCGGCGTCGAGACGAGGTAGTCCGGCCGGTGATGCTCGCCGATGCCGAAGACGTCGAGCCCCACCTCGTCGGCGAGCGCGACCTCCTCGAGGAGGTTCGCCATCCGCCGTTCGGCGGGGATGAGGTCGCCCGACTTCGCGTCAGGGGTGCGTTCGACGAAGGTGTAGAGGCCGAGTTCCATTGGGACCGTTCAGGTGAGGCGGGCGCGGCGCAGCCGCAGCGAGTTGCCGACGACGCTGACCGAGCTGAAGGCCATCGCCGCGCTGGCGATGACGGGACTGAGGAGCAATCCGAAGGCCGGGTACAAGATTCCCGCCGCCACCGGGATCCCCACGACGTTGTAGACGAAGGCCCAGAAGAGGTTCTCCTTCATCGTGC
>CAZIDS010000149.1:0-7902 GCA_964537945.1 uncultured Gemmatimonas sp.
TGACCTTCGGGCTGTACGGCGAGCGACTGACCAACCAGAACGGCGCGCCGCTGCGGCTCGTCGTGCCGTGGAAGTACGGCTTCAAGGGCATCAAGAGCATCGTGCGCATCCGCCTCACCGCGACGATGCCGACGACGTCGTGGAGCATCGCGAACCCGGGTGAGTACGGCTTCTACGCGAACGTGAATCCCGACGTGGATCATCCGCGGTGGAGCCAGAAGACCGAGCGGCGCATCGGCAACTTCCGGCGGATCCCGACGCTGCCGTTCAACGGTTACGCCGAGGATGTGCAGTCGCTCTATTCCGGCATGGACCTCCGCCGGAACTACTGATTTGGCGCTCACGCTCCCCAAGAAGCCCTGGTTCGGCATCGCGAAGCAGCCGCCGGGCTTCCGCGAACTGCTCTTCGTCGCTGCGCTCCTCCCATTGGTGCTGATCCCGGCGGCGATGATCGCCGACCTCTTCTACGGGTCGCGCTGGCTCGGCTCCGACCCGGTGAAGGAAGGGGAGCACATGGTCGGCGAGTGGACGCTCCGGTACCTGTATGGCGCGCTGATGATCACGCCGCTGCGCTGGCTCACCGGATGGAACTGGCTCGCGAAGCACCGCCGCACGATCGGGCTCTTCGCCTTCGCCGGCGTCTGCGTGCACCTGCTCACGTGGGCCTTCCTCGACGTGCAGATCGTCGTCAGCGAGTTCGTCGGCTGGGACGACGTCTGGACCGACATCTCGAAGCGCTGGTACCTCACGATCGGGATGCTCGGCTTCGTGCTGATGATCCCGCTCGCGTGGACGAGTACGAAGGCGGCGATCCGGCGGATGGGGAAGCGTTGGGACCGCCTGCACCGGCTCGCGTACGTGATCCCGGTGCTCGGCGTGATCCACTACGCGATGGCGCAGAAGAAGGACATCGAGGAGCCGCTGATGTACGGGGCGTTCCTCGGCGGGCTGCTGCTGCTGCGGTGGTGGATCGCGCGGGAGCGGACGGCATCGCACGAGAGCGCGCCAGCGAAGGCCTGAGCGCGACGTGGTGAGGTAGATTGGGCGCGTGCCTGCCGCACGCGCCCTTCTTGCGTATGAGTGCTTCGCGATCGCCGCGCCCGGGCTCGAACCCGTCGTGGCGCGTGAGCTCGCGGCGATCGGTGCGGCGCTGGGCGTGAGCGCGGTGAAGGAGGTGCCGGGCGGCGTGGAGTTCGCCGCGGGTGCCGAGGGTCTGGCCGCGGCGCAGCTACGCCTTCGCGCGGCGAGCCGCGTGGTGGTGCGGATCGCCTCCTTCCGCGCGACGGCCTTTCACGAGCTCGAGCGGGCGGCGCGGCAGGTGGAGTGGGCGCGCTTCCTCGCGGCTGGCGCGGCGTTCCGTCTTCGCGTCACCTGCAGGAAGTCGCGGCTCTATCACTCGGATGCGGTCGCCGAGCGCGTGGCGGGGGCGATCACGCGCGCGATCAAGCGGGCCGAGTGGGTCCAGGCCAAGGACCGCAACGACGACGCGGACGAGACACTGCCGGAGGATGGTGGCGCGGAGCCGTCGGATGCCGTCAGCACGCGGGCGGGCACGCCGCCGCGCGCGCCCGCGGCCCCTCCGCAGCTCTTCATCGTGCGACTCGACCACGACCGCTGCACCATCTCCGCCGACGCGTCAGGCGAGCTGCTGCACCGCCGCGGCTACCGCCTGGCCGTCGCGCGCGCCCCTCTGCGCGAGACGCTCGCGGCGGCGATGGTGCTCGCCGCCGAGTGGGATCCGGCCACGCCACTCGTCGACCCGATGTGCGGCTCAGGCACGATCGCGATCGAGGCCGCGATGCTCGCGCGGCGCATCGCGCCGGGGCTCGGCCGGGCCTTCGCCGCCGAGCGCTGGCCGGAGACGCCGGACGGCACCTGGCGCCGCGCACGCGAGCAGGCGCGTACGGAGATCGTGCCGCGCGCCGCAGCGCCGATCGTCGGCGCGGATCGCGACGAGGGCGCGATCGCCGCCGCCCGCGCGAACGCGGAGCGCACGGGCGTCGCAGGCGACATCGAGTTCCGCGTCGCTGCGCTCTCCGCGCTCGAGCCGCCGGCGGGGCGCGGCCTCCTGATCGCGAACCCGCCCTACGGCATCCGCGTCGGCGAGACGAAGCCGCTGCGCGACCTCTTCGCGCGGCTCGGACAGGTCGCGCGCGAACGCTGCGACGGCTGGCGCGTCGCGTTGCTCAGCGCAGATGCGGCACTCGATGCCCAGGTGCGGCTGCCCTTCTCCGTTCGCTTCACGTCGAAGAACGGCGGCATCCCGGTGCGGTTCGTGCTCGCCGACGTGGACTCTGCGGCGGCGCCGCCAGCGAAGCGAGCAGCGCGGCACCGTTAGCGATCGGCCAACACCCGCGCGCTAGAACTCGAAGCCGAACGCGAGGTTGAGGTGCTGCAGCGTCTTCGAGCCCGCCGTGAAGACGGTCTCGATCCTCCGCCATTCGGCGCCGAACACGAGCGGGCCAGCGGGACGCCAGTGCAGGTGCACTTCGCTCGTCGTGTTCTTCACACGGCTGCCGCCGGCGAGGTCGGCATCCTCCGGGTCGTCGAAGCCGTAGCCGCCGCCGATGAGCAGCCGCGGCGTCGCGCGGAGGTTCACCTGGCCCCAGCCTCCGGTCGTGCGCACCGCCACGCCGCCGAGCCCGATCCCCTGTCCGATGCCGCCGCCGCCGAGCCCCTTCAGCGCCTGCCCGTCGAAGAACTCGCCGCGCAGCTCGAGCTTCGCGCCGATCGGCACGAGCACCGTCGCCGCCATCGCGCTCGACGTGCGCTCGACGTCGGCCGCGTCGGCGACCTTGCCCGAGTGCACGCCGACGGTCACCGCGCCGCGCGACTCGTCCTGTCCCCAGTCGAGGCGCACCTGTCCCTCGAGATAGGGCATCCCGGTGCGCTCGGCCGCGTCGAACTGTGTGTCGAAGAGGCCGTTCGGGTCGCTGCTCGTCGGTGCCAGCACCGCCGCCTCGGCGCCGAAACGGAGCTTGCCACTCGTGTGCACGCCGCCGCGCACCTGCGGGAGCCAGAGCCAGAGGTTCCCCGCGCCGACGAAGCCGGGCACGCCGACCGTCGCGAGGGAGATCGGATCGATACCGGTGATGAGCGGCTGTTCCTGTCCGATCATGAGCGAGCCGTTCGTCCAGTCGATCGCGCCGCGGGCCGTGCGCAGGCGCACGAGCGGGAAGGTGCGGCCCCCCGAACTCGGCTGCTGCCCGCCGTAGAAATCGGCGTCGATGTCGCCGCGGAAGGTGCCGCCGACGACCTCGCTCACCGCGAAAGCCAGTCCGAGCGTCGTCTGCCGGATGGTCATCGCGACGCCGCCCTGCGGGCCGGTGCCCGAGTCGGGGCGCGCGAAGACGGGGACATCGACGTTGTTCGAGCGCGCGTCGTTCTTCACGAGATTCACGAGCGCGCGGCCCGTGAACTCGAGCGAGACGCGCGAGCGCGTGCGCAGCGCGATCTGCCCCTCGGTGGCCACCTGTTCGCGCAGCGCCGCGAGCGCGGCCTCGGCGTCCTCGAGGCGCTGCCTGATCGAATCGAGCTGCGCCTGCGACGGCGGCGAGCCCTGTGCGCGGAGGGTGACCGGAATCACACTCGCGACGAGGAGCGCGCAGATGCTTGACCACCGTGCGCGCACAGGGGTAGCGTAGAGGGTGCCGAGCACCGGGAAATGACGCAGCATCGCAGCTCCTTCGTCGGGATCGTCGGGATCATCGCCTGCTTCGCGGCGCCCGCGGCACTCGCCGCGCAGGGCACCGTCGCCGGCCGCGTGGCGATCACCGAGCGGCCGGGCGAGACGACGACGGACTTCGCGAGCACCGTCATCTATCTCGTTCCCAAAGATAGCAGTGCGATGCGCCCGCGAGCCGCGCGCCAGAGCCTGACGATGAACGGTCGCGCCTTCGTGCCGCACGTGCGCGTGGTGACGCCGGGGAGCCGCGTGGACTTCCCGAACCAGGACCCGTTCAGCCACAACATCTTCTCCTCCACGCCGGGCCAGGTGTTCGATCTCGGCCTCTATCCGGCGGGGAAGAGCAAGGACGCGACCTTCCGTCGCGCCGGCGCGTATCCGATCTACTGCAACATCCATCCGCGCATGACCGCCTTCGTGGTCGTCTCGCCGTCGCCGTGGTATGCGCAGGCGGGGAACGACGGGCGCTGGTCGATCAGCGGCGTGCCGGCAGGCGAATACACGCTCACCGTCTGGCACGAGCGGGCGCGCACGGTCGAGGTGCCGCTCGTGGTCACCGCGGCCGGCAACGCCGACCTCGCGACGACGCTCGACGCGCGCGGCTATCGCTTCGCCGAGCACAAGAACAAGTTCGGGCGCGAGTACGACCGCAGCGCGATCCGCTACTAGCGCCTCCGGCGCCTCCTCATGACCCGCACCACGTGAAGCCGAAAGCCGGCCTCAGCCTCACCCTCAAGATCTTCCTGAGCACGGCGCTCGTCGTCGTCGTGATCATCGGCGTCACGCTGACGATCGCGGCGCGCCAGGCCTCGAAGGCCGCCGACGTCTCGGTGAACCGCGTCCTCACCTCGGCGCGCGAGGCGGTGAACGCGCAGCTCGAGGGGTCGATGTCCGGGCTCGCGAGCGGCGCCGCACAGTTCGCCGAGAACCCGTACTTCGGCTCGATCGTCGAGGCGAAGACCCTCACCGACGTGCTCGACCAGGCGAGCGAGGCCGACAGCTCGCTCGGCGCGAAGTGGGTGCAGATCACCGACGCTGACGGCAACCGGCTCGCGAAGAGCGACGACCCGGGCGCCGAGTCGGTGAACCTCGGCGGCTCGCCCGAGGTCTCGATGGCGCTCGAGGGACGCCGGGCGAGCGGTTTCGGCGCGTCGCGCGACAACACGCTCCTGCAGCTGGCCGCGGTGCCGATCTCGCGTGGCGAGGGGCGCCTCGTGGGCGCGATGCTCGTCGCCCGTGAGATTGACTCGACCTTCGCCGCCTCGCTCAAGAAGGCGGCGCAGGATGGACTCGAAGTGATCTTCTTCACGACCGACACGTCGGGCGGCACGGTGATCGCCGCCTCGACGATCGGGCGTGACGCCGAGGTGGTCCGGGCCATCTCGGCGCTCCCCAAGGCCTCCCCCGATTCGGGCGGGGAGGCGAACGTCGAGACCGACATCGGCGGGACGCACTATGTCGGGCTCGGCCACGTACTGCGCGACCGCGCCGACCAGCCGGTCGGCGGCTACCTCATGCTGCGCGACCGCGCGGCCGAGTTCGCGGGGTTCGCGGCGCTGCAGCGTTCGCTGCTGCTCTCCGGCGGCATCGGCATCCTCGTCGCCGCGCTGCTGTCGCTGCTCATCGCGCGGCAGATCACGCGGCCGGTGGCGAAGCTGGTCGAGGCGACGCGCCGCGCGGCCGACGGTGATTACAAGGCGCAGATCCCGAGCACGAGCCGCGACGAGATCGGCGTGCTCGCCGGCGCGTTCCGCGGGCTCCTCTCCGACCTGCGCGAGAAGCAGGAGCTCGTCGAGTTCCTCTCGAGCGCCGACCAGCAGAAGACGGTGCAGCTGAAGACGATGTCGCTGACGACCGAGCAGCGCGTCGCCGACGTCGGGATCATCCCCGGCAAGCGCTTCGCCGTGCGCTACGACGTGAAGGAGATCCTCGGCGAGGGCGGGATGGGCACCGTGTTCAAGGCGGTGGACACCGAGCTCGGCGAGCTGATCGCGATCAAGACGCTGAAGAAGGACTTCATCGAGCAGGACGCGACGGCGCTCGAGCGGTTCAAGAGCGAGATCCGCCTCGCGCGCCGCATCTCGCACCGCAACGTCGTCCGCACGCACGACCTCGGCGAGAACAGCGGCATCTACTTCATCACGATGGAGTACGTCGAGGGGAAGTCGCTGAAGGAGCTGATCAAGGGGCGCGGCAAGCTGCCGCTGCCGATCGTGCTCAGCGTCGGCAAGCAGCTCTGCCGTGCGCTCGAGGTCGCGCACGACCAGGGCGTGATCCACCGCGACATCAAGCCGCAGAACATGGTCGTCGAGCCCGACGGCGTGCTGAAGGTGATGGACTTCGGCATCGCGCGGCTCGCGACGCGGAAGCCGGAGAGCGGCGTGACGCAGGCCGGGACGGTGATCGGCACGCCGGAGTACATGGCGCCCGAGCAGCTCGCGGGGAAGGAGATCGACAGCCGCGCCGACATCTACGCGGCGGGGTGCGTGCTCTACGAGTGCCTGACCGGCAAGCCGCCGATCACCGCTGACACGCCCTATGAGCTGATCGCCAAGCTCTTCGCCGACACGCCGGTCGCGCCGAGGAAGCTCAATGGCGAGGTGCCGGCGGCGCTCGATGCGCTCGTGATGGCGACGCTGGCGAAGGAGCCCGAGGGCCGGCCGCAGACGGCGCTCGCGCTGCACGACGCGCTGGCGGCCATCGGCTGAGCCGCCAGGGTTCAGGCCCCGAACTGCCTGAAGTGATGGTCGAGGTGCTTGGCCTGCAGCTGGCTCGCGAACTTCCCCGTCGCCTGCCCGAAGCTCGGGTCCTCGGGCCACTGGCCGTCGATCGGCTTCGCGACGAATCGGCCGATGAGGTCGCGGCACTTCGTCTTCTCGGCCTCGAAATCGCAGGGTTCCTTCGCGATCGCGCCCTTGTTGGTCGGCGCGCCCTTGGGCCACGGCATGTGAAGCAGCATGAAGCGCATCACGGGTGCCGGCAGCGGCAGCTTCGACTTCGGCAGCGTGACCTCGCCGAGCGAGGCGCCGAGGAACTGGTTCACGTGCCAGAGCATCTGGCCGGGGGTCATCGAGCCCCAGCGTCGTTCGGCGTCGGGGCGGAGCGCGGCGAGGCGGGTCTCGAGCGCGGTGCGGGTGGCGGGGTCGTGGAGGAGGGGCATCGTCCGGGGCTCGTCGGGTCGGGAGACCCCATATCATGGAGCGCGCCGGATGCCGGCGCCACAGATTGAACGATCCTCCCAGCCCCGCCCGACATGCATCGCGCTCTGATCCCAACTGCGGCCGTGTTGCTGCTGGCGACGCCCGCGCACGCGCAGAAGGTCCACAAGCTGCCCGCCACGCCGCAGACGGTGGCCTATGGCTACTACTGGTCGCAGGCGAAGCCCGTGCTCACGATCAACAGCGGCGACTTCGTCGACATCGAGACGATGCTCACGAACACGCCGGCCGGACTCGAACGGATCGGCGTGAAGCCGGAGGACATCCCGCAGAGCCTGCGCGACATCGTGACGCAGGTGACGGGCGACGCGCGCGGGCCGGGCGGGCACATCCTCACCGGACCGATCGAGGTCGCGGGCGCTGACTCCGGTGATGTGCTCGAGATCAGGATCCAGCGGATCGAGCTGCCGATCGCGTACGGCTACAACGGCTGCAGCGGCTTCATGCGCGAGCTCTGCGAGGTGCGCGGGAGCCGGCTCATCCAGATGGATCGCCGGAAGATGACGGCCGAGGTCGCGCCCGGCATCGTCGTGCCACTGCGGCCCTTCTGGGGCAGCATCGGCGTCGCGCCGGCGCCCGCGCTGGGCCGCGTGAGCAGCAATCCGCCGCACACGCACGCCGGCAACATGGACAACAAGGAGCTCGTCGCCGGGACGACGCTCTACGTGCCCGTCTTCGTGAAGGGTGCGCTGCTCGAGCTCGGCGACGGCCACGCCGCGCAGGGAGACGGCGAGGTGGACCAGACGGCGATCGAGACGAACCTCACCGGCCGCATCCAGGTGATCGTGCGGAAGGACCTCAAGCTCGACTGGCCGCGGATCGAGACGCCGACGCACTGGATCACGATGGGCGCCGACACGTCACTCGTGGTCGCGACGAAGACGGCGGTCCTGCAGATGGTCCGGTTCCTCCAGGAGCGGCAGGGGATCACGCAGACCGAGGCGTACCAGGCGGCGTCGATGGCGGCGGACCTGCGGATCACGCAGCTGGTGGACGGGA
>CAZIDS010000150.1:0-7877 GCA_964537945.1 uncultured Gemmatimonas sp.
GCGCCTGCCGCAACCGCATCATCGTCGCGCGGCCGCAGGAGGCGATGCTCCAGCTGCTGCCGCGCCTCTACAAGCTGCCGGCGCGGCCCTTCACCGGCGTCCACCCGACCGCGGTGATCGGCGACGGCGCCGAGATCGATCCTGACAGCTGCATCGAGGCGTACGCCGTGATCGGCCCCGGTGCGCGGATCGCGAAGGGCTGCTGGATCGGCCCGCACTGCGTGATCGGCGAGGACGTGCCCATCGGCGCCGGCACGAGGCTCGTCTCGCAGGTGACCGTCTACTCCGGCGCGTCGGTGGGCGCGCGCTGCCTGATCGACGCCGGCGTGCGCATCGGGTCCGACGGCTTCGGCTTCGTCTTCCACAACGGCGTGCACAACAAGGTGCCGCACGTCGGGAAGTGCATCGTCGGCGACGACGTCGAGATCGGCGCGAACAGCACGATCGACCGCGGGTCGATCGACGCGACCGAGATCGGCGCCGGCACGAAGCTCGACAACATGGTCCACGTCGGGCACAACGTGCGCATCGGGAAGCTCTGCCTCTTCGCCGCCGGCGTGGCCATCGCCGGCAGCGTCCGTATCGGCGACCGCGTCACGCTGGCCGGCCAGGTCGGCGTCGCGGGGCATCTGACGATCGGCGACGGCGTGATCGTCACGGCGCAGGCCGGCGTGATCAAGGACGTGCCCGCCGGCGAGACCTGGGGCGGCTTCCCCGCGCGCCCGCAGAAGGAGACGATGCGCGGCTACGCCGCGGTCGCGAAGCTCCCCGACCTGTTCAAGCGGCTCGAGAGGCTGCTCGCACGAGAGCCCGGCGCGTGAGCGGACGCCGTACGATCGCCCGCGAGGCGACCGTCCGCGGGGTCGGTCTGCACCTCGGCCGGCCGTGCACGCTCCGCTTCCTGCCGGCGCCCGCCGGGACGGGCATCCGCTTCCGCCGCACCGACCTCGCGGGCGCGCCGGAGACGCCGGCCTCGGTGCGCGTCGCGATCGCCGCCGAGCGGCGCACGCAGCTCGGCACGGGCGACGGCGCGCTGCACACGGTCGAGCACGTGCTGGCCGCGGTGGCGGGCCTCGGGATCGACGACGTCGTGATCGCGATGGACTCGGCCGAGCCGCCGATCATGGACGGCTCGGCCGAGCCGTTCCGGCAGGCACTGCTCGGGGCGGGCCCGGTGGAGCAGGGCGGGACGCCCGAGGTCCTGCGGATCCGCGAGCGGGTGCGCGTCGTGGACGGCGAGTCGGTCTACGTCGCCGACCCCGCGGACGGGCTCGACCTCGAGGTCACGATCGACTTCCCGCACCCGGTGATCGGCGCGCAGAGCGGCCGCTGGCGCGTCACGCCGGAGGTCTTCTCGCGCGAACTCTCCCCGGCGCGCACATTCGGGATGCTCAGCTGGGTGGAGGAGCTCCGCGGGAAGGGGCTCATCCAGGGCGCGTCGGCCGAGAACACGATCGTGCTCGACGAGCGGGCCGTCGTCGGGACGGAGCTGCGGTGGCCCGACGAGTTCGTGCGGCACAAGGCGATGGACGTGGTGGGGGACCTGGCCCTCGCGGGGATGCGCGTCGCGGCGCGCATCTCGGCGGTGAAGCCGAGTCACCGTGGGACCGTGACCCTGGTGCGCGAGATGCTCGCGCATGCGGCGCCGGATGGCGCCGTGAAGGCGGCGCCGCCGCCGCAGACGACCCGACCGGAGGCGCAAGTGCTGGGAATCGAAGACATCATGAAGATCCTGCCTCACCGCTATCCGTTCCTGCTCGTGGACCGGATCGTGGAGATGGAGGAGCGCAAGCGGATCGTCGGCATCAAGAACTGCACGATCAACGAGCCGTTCTTCCAGGGGCACTTCCCGGGGCACCCGATCATGCCCGGCGTCCTCATCGTCGAGGCGATGGCGCAGGTGGGCGGCGTGCTGCTGATGGGGACGGTGGACGACCCGGAGAGCAAGGTCGTCTACTTCATGTCGATCGACAACATCAAGTTCCGGAAGCCGGTGAAGCCGGGCGACCAGCTGCGGATCGAGGTGGACATCGTGCAGCTGCGGAGCACGGTCTGCCGGATCAAGGGCATCGCGAAGGTGGACGGCGCGGTGGTCTGCGAGGCCGAGATGGCCGCCATGGTGCGCGACCGATGAGCGCCCGCATCCATCCCACGGCGCTCGTCCACAAGGACGCGCAGCTCGCCGACGACGTCGAGGTCGGCGCGTGGGCCTACGTCGGCCCGCACTGCACGGTGGGCGCCGGCAGCGTGATCCAGATGCGCGCGACGCTCGAGGAGCACGTGCACCTCGCGCCGCGCGTGACGGTCGGCATCGGCAGCGTGCTCGGCGGCAAGCCGCAGGACCTCAAGTTCAAGGGCGAGGTCACCACGGTCGAGGTCGGCGAGGGCACGACGATCCGCGAGTACGCGACGATCAACCGCGGCACGACCGAGTCGCTGAAGACGACGGTCGGGAAGGGCTGCTTCCTGATGTCGTACGTGCACCTTGCGCACGACTGCCACGTCGGCGACGGCGTGATCATCTCGAACGGCACGCAGCTCGCCGGCCACGTGAAGATCGACGACCGCGCGATCATCTCGGGGCTCTGCGCGGTGCACCAGTTCGCGAAGATCGGGCGTCACGCGTTCGTCGGCGGCATGTCGCGCGTCGCCAAGGACATCCCGCCGTACGTGAAGGCCGTCGGCAACCCGGTGAAGCTCTACGGGCTCAACTCGGTCGGGCTGCAGCGGTCGGGCTTCCCGGAGCCGGTCGTCTCGGAGCTCAAGAAGGCGTACCGGCTGTTCTTCCGCTCCGACGTGAACATCTCGCAGGCGATGGAGCGCGCGGCGACGGAGCTGAAGGACTTCCCCGAGGTGAAGGCGTTCATCGCCTTCGTCGAGGCCAGCGGCCGGGGGATCGTGATATGAGCCAGCCGATCCGCATCGGCGTGGTGGGGACGGGGAGCCTCGGCTACCACCACGCGCGGATCCTGCGCGACGTGCCGGGGGTCGCCTTCCGCGGCTTCTTCGAGGCGAACGCCGAGCGCGCGGGCACGGTGCAGCGCGAGCTCGGGGTGCGCGCGCACGCGTCGCTCGACGCGCTGCTCGACGACGTGGACGCGGTCTCGATCGTCGTGCCGACGTCGCGCCACCACGAGGTCGCGATGGCGGCCCTCGCGAAGGGCAAGCACCTGCTGATCGAGAAGCCGATCACGGTGACGCTCGCCGAGGCCGACGAGCTGCTCGCGCTCGCCGAGCAGAAGGGGCGGCTGGTGCAGATCGGCCACATCGAGCGGTTCAACCGCGCGATCCGCGCGGCGCTGCCGCACGTGAAGGAGCCGCTCTTCATCGACAGCGACCGCCTCGCGCCGTTCAATCCGCGCGGCTCGGACGTCGCGGTCGTGCTCGACCTGATGATCCACGACATCGACCTCGTGCTGACGCTCACCGGCTCGCCGGTGAAGGACGTCGCAGCGGCCGGGCTCGGCGTGCTGACGCCGTCGGTGGACATCGCCGACGCGCGCATCACGTTCCAGAGCGGGGCGGTCGCGACGATCACGTCGAGCCGCGTCTCGAAGGACCGGATGCGGAAGCTCCGCATCTTCCAGCGCAACGGCTACTTCTCGCTCGACCTCGCCGCGGGCACGGGCGAGCTCTACCGGCTCCGCGGCGACGTGGACCTCGCCGCGCTCGCGAAGCAGGCGCAGCCGCTGGAGGCGTTCGTGGAGCGCGTCGCGATCGACGCGCCCGAGGGGGAGCCGCTGCGGCTCGAACTCGAGAGCTTCGTCGCCGCGCTGCGCGGCGAGCAGCCGGTGGCGGTGACCGGCCGCGCCGGCCGCGACGCGCTCGCCGTCGCGCTGCGCATCGTCGCCGACATCGAGCGGTCGCGCGCCACCGTCGGCGCGCTGCAGCCCGGCCGCGGTGCGTGAGATCCTGATCCTCGCCGGCGAGGCCTCGGGCGACCTGCACGGCTCGATCCTCGCCGAGCGGCTCAAGGAGCGCCGGCCGGACCTCGCGCTCGTGGGCACGGGGGGCGCGCGGATGCGCGCCGCCGGCGTCGACCTCATCGAGGAGCACGAGGGCGTGGTCGGCTTCGTCGAGGTGATCCGGCACATCCCGGCGCACTGGCGGCTGCTGAAGCGGATCAGGCGGCGGCTGGCGGCGGGGAACACCGCGCTGCTGATCTGCATCGACTACCCCGGCTTCAACATGCGCGTCGCCGCGGCGGCGCACGCGCTCGGCGTCCCGGTGCTCTACTACATCTCGCCGCAGGTCTGGGCCTGGCGCCAGGGCCGCATGCGCACGATGGCCGAGATCATCACGAAGCTCGCGGTGATCCTGCCGTTCGAGGAGGCGATGCTGCGCGCGGCCGGCGTGGACGCGACCTTCGTCGGGCACCCGCTGCTCGACCGCGCGACCGCGATGCCGGCGAAGGCGGAGGCGCGCGCGCGGCTCGGCCTCGCACCCGACGCCAGCGTCCTCGCGCTCTTCCCGGGCAGCCGCGCGCAGGAGATCCGGCGCCATCTCGACGACTTCGTCGCCGTCGCGCGCGAGCTCCAGCGGCGCCGCCCGGCGCTCCGGGTCGTGCTCAGCGTCGCGCCCACGATCCAGCTCCGCGACGACGAGGTGCCGTTCCCCCTCGTGCGCTCGCAGTCGTTCGACGTCCTGCGCGCCGCCGACGCCGCGCTCTGCAAGAGCGGCACGACGACGCTCGAGGCGGCCGTCGCGGGCTGTCCATGCGCGATCGTCTACCGCACCAGCGCCATCTCGTACATGATCGCGAAGCGGCTCGTGAGGATCCCGCACATCGGGCTGCTGAACATCGTCGCCGGGCGCGAGGTCGCGCCGGAGTTCGTGCAGGACGCCTTCAAGCCGGTCCCCGTCGCCGACGCGCTGGAGCCGCTGCTCGACGCCACGAGCCCCGCGCGTCTCGCGATGGAGCACGGACTCGCGGACGTGCGCCGCCGGCTTGGCGAGCCCGGCGCGACGCGCCGCGTCGCCGAGATGGCGCTCGGGATGCTGCCGTGAGCGCGCCGGCCGCGCCCGACGCGAGGAAGGAGCACGCCGAGGAGCGGCGCGTGCGGTGGATCGTGCGGCTCGGCACGCCGCTGCTCTGGCTGCTCGCGCGCACGTGGCGCATGCGGGAAGTGGGCGGGGAACATGTGCGCCGGCTCCGCACCGACCGGAAGCCGTTCATCTTCACGCTCTGGCACGGCCAGCTGCTCGCGTGCACGTGGGCGCAGCGGGGGAAGGGGCTCAGCGTGATGATCAGCGAGCACCGCGACGGCGAGATCATCGCGCGGATCGTGGAGCGCTGGGGCTACCGCACGGTGCGCGGCTCCACGTCGCGCGGCGCGGGCCGTGCGCTGCTCGGGATGGTGCGCGAGCTCGAGGCGGGCGGCGAGTTCGCGATCACCCCGGACGGACCGCGCGGCCCGGCCGGCGTGGCGCAGGGCGGGGTGCTGCTCGCGTCACAGCGCTCGGGCGCCGCGATCGTGCCGATGCGCACCGACTGCGCCCGCGCCTGGCACCTCGGGAACTGGGACCGCTTCATGATCCCGAAGCCGTTCGCCGAGGTGACGATCACGTACGGCGAGCCCTGGGTGGCGTCGGGCACGAGCGAGGCGGACGCGGAGGCCCTCGCGGCGCGCATGGGGCCGGCGATCCCGGCGGGCCTGCCGCCCGCGAGGAAGCGGAAGAAGTGAGCGGGTCGGTGCGGCGTGCGGTGCTCGCCTCCTGGGAGCGCGACGGCCTGATCGCGCACCTGCTCGCGCCGTTCGGCTGGATCTATGCGCTTGGCGCGGCCATGCGGAACGCCGGCTTCGACCTCGGCGCCACGCGGACCGTGGACCTCGGGCGCCCGACGGTCAGCGTCGGCAATCTCACCGTCGGCGGCACGGGGAAGACGCCGGTCTCAGCCTGGGTCGCGGCCTGGTTCCTCGCGCGCAGCCTGAAGCCAGCGATCCTCCTCCGCGGCTACGGCGACGATGAGCCGAAGGTGCATGCGCGGCTCGTGCCCGGCGCGCTCGTCGCGCCCGATCCGTCACGCGCCCGGGCGGCGGAGTCGGCGCGCGCCGCGGGCGCGCAGGCGTTCGTGCTCGACGACGGGTTCCAGCACCGGCAGGCGCGGCGCGACCTGGACCTCGTGCTGCTGCCGGCGGAGGAACGCGGCTCGCGCCGATGCCTCCCTGCGGGGCCCTACCGCGAGACGCGACGGTCGCTCCGGCGGGCCCACGCCGTGATCGTCACGCGGAAGGACGCGCCGCGGGAGCGCGCCGAGGCGGTGCTCGCGGAGGCGCTGCGGTCGGCACCCGGGGCGGTGGGGGTGATCATGCACCTCGCGCCAGGGCCGCTCCGGCTCGCGGCCGGCGGCGACGGCGCGCGCCCGGATGCCGAGGTGCCGCTGGACGGGCTGCGGGGCAAGCGCGTGCTCGCCGTGTCGGCGATCGGCGCGCCGGCCTCGTTCGAGGCCCAGCTCCGCTCGTGCGGCGCGGTGGTCGAGGGCGCGGCGTACCCCGACCACCACGCATTCACTGCCGCGGACGTGACCGCACTGACGCGACGCGCGCAAGGGGCGGAACTCGTCGTCTGCACTCTCAAGGACGCGGTGAAGCTCGACCCGCTGTGGCCTCGCCAAGGGAGGGTGTTGTGGTATCTTTCACAGTCTGTCACGGTCGAGCGCGGGGCGGCGGATCTGGATGCCCTCCTCGGTCGCCTCGTGACCGCCGTCCGACACTGACCACTCTGAATCCGCCGGCCCCCCGCCGGCCTACCAACCGATCCCATGGCTGACCTTCGCCTGCCGACCAACCAGATCGTCCGGCCCGACAAGGACCGCTTCCTGAACGAGGAGAACCCCTTCGAGGCGATGATGTCGCGCCTCGACCGCGCGGCCACGCTGCTCGACCTCGAGCCGGGCATCTACAAGGTGCTTCGCAGCGCCGAGAAGGAGATCACCGTGTCGATCCCGGTGATGATGGACAACGGCGAGGTGGAGGTCTTCACGGGCATCCGCGTGCTGCACAACACGTCGCGCGGGCCGGCGAAGGGCGGCATCCGCTTCGACATGAACGTGACGCTCGACGAGGTGAAGGCCCTCGCGGCGTGGATGACCTGGAAGTGCGCGGTGGTCAACATCCCGTTCGGCGGTGCGAAGGGCGGCGTGATCTGCGACCCGCTCAAGATGTCGGTCGGCGAGCTCGAGCGCGTGACGCGCCGCTACACCGCGGGCATCATCGCGACGCTCGGTCCCGACAGCGACGTGCCGGCGCCCGACGTGAACACGAACGAGCGCGTGATGGCCTGGCTGATGGACACCTACTCGATGCACGTCGGCCACACGGTGAACGCGGTGACGACGGGCAAGCCGGTGGAGATGGGCGGCTCGCTCGGCCGCCGCGAGGCGACGGGCCGCGGCGTGATGTTCACGGCGCTGCAGGCGCTCGAGCACCTCAAGATGGACCACAAGGGCGCGACGGTCGCCGTGCAGGGCTTCGGCAACGTCGGCTCGATCGGCGCGCAGCTGCTGCAGCAGGCGGGCTGCAGGATCGTCGCGATCAGCGACCGCACCGGCGGGTGGCACAACCCGAAGGGGATCGACGTCGACGACGCGATGGCGTTCGTCAAGAAGCAGAAGACGCTCGACGGCTACGGCAAGGGCGAGAAGATCACCAACGAGCAGCTGCTCGAGCTCGACGTGGACGTGCTGGTGCCGGCGGCGCTCGAGAACGTGATCACCACGAAGAACGCGGCGAACATCCGCGCGAAGGTGATCTGCGAGGGCGCCAACGGCCCGACGACCGCGGCCGCCGACGCGATCCTCGACGAGAAGGGGATCTTCGTGGTCCCGGACATCCTCGCGAACGCCGGCGGTGTCACCGTCAGCTACTTCGAGTGGG
>CAZIDS010000151.1:0-7811 GCA_964537945.1 uncultured Gemmatimonas sp.
GCCCCATCCGCGAGGCGAGCGAGTCGCGGTCCTCCAGGAACACCTTCATCGAGAAATGCACGTTGCCGTCGGCGCCGGGCTGCGCGCGCGTCGCATCCACCTGCGCGATGATCTCGTCGGTGCGCCACGCCGTGCGGGAGCGCTCCCCGACCCGGCTCGTGTAGTTCCCCGGCCAGAGATTGCGGCCCATCTGGTTCTGCTGCGCCCACCATTGCAGCAGCACCGGGTACGACTGCGCCTCAGGCGCGATCGGCCAGTAGAGCTGCGGCGTGAAGTAGTCCACCCAGCCGTTCACGAGCCACTTCCGCGCGTCGGCGTAGAGCTGCTCGTACGCGTCGAAGCCGCGGATCGTCGACGGGTTCCCCGGCCGCCAGATGCCGAACGGCGAGATGCCGAACCTCACCCACGGCTTCACCACGTGGATCTCGCGGTGGAGCGTCTCGACGAGCCGGTCCACGTTCTGCCGGCGCCAATCCTCGCGCCCCAGCGTGCCGCCGCCCTCCACGTAGCGGGCGTAGCTCGCCGAGTCGGGGAAGTCGAGCGTCTCGCCCCCCGCGCCGCGCTCCTTGTACGGATAGAAGTAGTCGTCGAGGTGCACGCCGTCGATGTCGTAGCGCCGCACGACGTCCAGTACGACGCGGACCGTCTGCGCGCGCACCTCGGGCTCGCCCGGGTCCATCCACAGGTGCGTGCCGTACTGCTTCACGATCGCCGGCTTCGTGCGCGCGAGGTGCGTGGCCGCCACCGGCCCTTTCGCCGATGGATGCTTCGCGCGGTACGGATTGAACCACGCGTGCAGTTCCATGCCCCGCTTGTGCGACTCCTCCACCGCGAACGCGAGCGGGTCCCACGCCGGCCGCGGTGCGCGCCCCTGCCGCCCGGTGAGGTACTCGCTCCACGGCTCCAGCGACGAGCGGTACATCGCGTCGGCGGCGGGCCGCACCTGGAAGATCACCGCGTTCAACCCGCTCCGGCGCGCGCGGTCGAGCAGCGCGATGAGCTCGCGCTTCTGCACCGCGGTCGAGAGCCCGGGCTTCGACGGCCAGTCGATGTTGTCCACCGTCGCCACCCACACGCCGCGGAACTCGCGCGTGATCCCCGGCGGGATGCAGCTCGCGTCGGCGAGCGCGCACGGGTCGAGGTACGGCGCGCGCTCGGCCGAGCGTCCGGCCCGCGCCGCACGCGGCGACTCCTCGCTCCCCGGAAGCCGTGAGCGCGCGCCACCCTGCGCGTGCGCGACCGACGACACGAGCGTCGCGACGAGCACCGCGCGCGCGATCATTCCCGCTTCATGGCGCACGGACACCGGCCCGCACCTCGAGCGCCTGCCCCGAACGGAACGTCAGCGTCACCACGACGGTGTCGCCGGCGACGAGCGTCCGCGTCGCGCGCAGCAGCATCAGGTGCGCGCCGAGCGGCACGAAGCGCACGCTGTCCTCGGCCGGCAGCGGCAGCGCCCGCAGCGCCGCCATCGTCATCATCCGCCCCTGCTGCATCGACACGTGCATCCCCGTCTCCTCAGCCGCCGGGCTCGAGACGGCGACGATCGTGTCGGGCACCTTCGACGTGTTCATCAGGGTGAGATACACCGCAGAGGTCGCGCCGCTGTCGGCGGGGCGCGCCCACGCGTCGTGCGCCGAGAGGATCGCGTGCGGTGCGGGCGGCGGCGGCGGGGGCGGCGGTTCCTCGCGGGCGCACGCGCCGAGCGCGAGGAGCAGGACGGGCGTGCGGCGACGCACCCTAGCGCAGCCGCCGGAGGTCGCCGGCGATCACGTCGCCGCGCGTGCCGGGCGGGATCATCAGCCGGAGCTTCCCCTCGCGGTCGACGACATACGTGTGTGCGGGGTGCGTGACGCCGTAGTCGGGCGTGCGCGGGTCGCCCTCGGCGAACGCCGCGATGCCCCAGTCGCGCAGCATCAACGGCAGCTGCGTCTCGCTCGTGGCGATGCCGGTGAACGTCGCATCGAACTCCTTCGCGTAGGCGTCGGCGATGGCGGGCGTGTCGCGCGGCGGGTCCACCGCCACGAAGATGAAGCGCACGCCCGAGGTGTCGGCGCCGAGGGCGCGCCGCGCCTGCGCCCAGTCGCTCATCGTCGTCGGGCAGACGTCGGGGCAGTGCGTGTAGCCGAAGTAGAGCAGCACCACCGCGCCCTTCTCGGCGGCGAGCGTCGCGTTCGAGCCGTCCGCGGCGGTCGCGGTGAGCGGCGGCGCCGCGGCCGGCGGGTCGATGACGATCCCGTTCCACGGCTTCTCGGCGCAGCCGAGGAGCGCGAGCGAGAGCACGGCGAGGAGGCGCGCGGCGGGGATCATCGCCGAAAGATACTCGGCGACGGCGCTCGCCCGCGCCCGCCGCCGCGCGGGTGCGCCGCGCGGGTGCGCCGCTTGGCCCCGCCGCCCGCAGACATTACTATTCAGTCATATGTCAATGCTCGCCGCCGCCCTCGCCCTGCTCATCGGGCTCACCCTCGGCCTGCTCGGCGGCGGCGGCTCCATCCTCACCGTCCCCGTCCTCGTCTACGCGCTCGGCCTCGACCCCAAGCGCGCGATCGCGATGTCGCTCCCGATCGTCGGCGCGACGGCGCTGGTCGGCGCGGTGCAGCACTGGCGGAAGGGGAACGTCGCGCTGCGCTCGGCCGTGCCGTTCGGCCTCGCCGCGATGGCCGGCGCCTTCGCCGGCGCGCGCGCCGGCCGCGGGCTCAACGGCCACGTGCAGCTGGCGCTCTTCTCCATCGTGATGATCGTCGCGGCGCTCGCGATGTTCCGCTCGGCCGGCGGTGCGGAGCCGGCGGCGTCCCCGCGCGGGCCGAGCCACGCGGTGCTCGTCGCGATCGGCCTCGCGGTGGGTGCGGTCACCGGGCTCGTCGGCGCGGGCGGCGGCTTCCTCATCGTCCCCGCGCTCGTCGTGCTCGGCGGGCTCCCGATGCCGCAGGCGGTCGGCACGTCGCTCCTCGTGATCGCGATGAACATGACCGCGGCGATGCTCGGCTATCAGGGCACGGTGGACTTCGACTGGGCGCTCGTGGCGGGCTTCGTGCTCGTCGCGGCCCTCGGCATCCTCGCCGGCGCGGCCCTCGTGCCGCACGTGCCGCAGCGCGCGCTCAAGCGCGCCTTCGCGGTGCTCCTGCTCGCGGTCGGCTCCTCGATCCTCTATCAGTACCTCACCATCTGATCGGACCCTGAGATGTTCCTCAAGCGCTTCTACGACGACGGGCTCGCGCAGGCCTCCTACCTGATCGGCTGCCAGGAGACCGGCGAGGCGATCGTCATCGACCCGAACCGCGACATCGCGCAGTACGTCGCGGCCGCGAAGGCCGAACGGCTCCGCATCGCGTTCATCACCGAGACGCACATCCACGCCGACTTCGTCTCCGGGTCGCGCGAGCTCGCGCACGCGACCGGCGGACAGCTCGTGCTCTCGGCCGAAGGCGGAAAGGACTGGCAGTACGGCTTCGCCGCCGCCGACGGCGCGCGGCTCGTGCGCGACGGCGACGTCATCACGCTCGGCAACGTGCGCCTCCAGGTGATGCACACGCCCGGGCACACGCCCGAGCACATCTCGTTCCTCGTCACCGACGGGAAGGTCGCCGACGAGCCGATCGGCATCGTCACCGGCGACTTCGTCTTCGTCGGCGACGTCGGGCGCCCTGACCTCCTCGAGCGGACGGCGAAGGTCGCCAACACGATGGAGGCCGGCGCGCGCGACCTCTTCCGGTCGCTCGAGCGCTTCCGCGCGCTCCCCGACTTCCTGCAGGTGTGGCCCGGCCACGGCGCGGGCTCCGCGTGCGGCAAGTCGCTCGGCGCGGTCCCCACGTCGACGGTGGGCTACGAGAAGCGCTTCAACTGGGGCGTGTCGACCGCCGACGAGAAGGTGTTCGTCGAGTCCGTGCTCGCCGGCCAGCCGGACCCGCCGAACTACTTCGCGACGATGAAGCGCGTGAATCGCGACGGTCCGGCCGTGCTCGGCAGGTTTCCCGCGCCGGCGGCCGGCGGCGTCGCCGAGCTGGCGGCGGCGCTCGCGGCCGGCGACTTCGTGATCGACACCCGCACCACCGGCGATTTCGGCGCGTCGCACGCCGCGGGCACCGTGAACATCCCGATCAACAAGAGCTTCCCCACGTATGCCGGCTCGATCGTGCCGTTCGACGTCCGCATCGCGATCATCGCGAACGACGAGGCCGCGATGCGCCGCACCGTGCGCGAGCTCGTGATGATCGGCTATGGCGACTTCGGTCTCTGGTTCCCGGCGTCGGTGCTCGCGGCGTGGCACGCCGAGGGGCGCCCGACCGGCAGCATCGCGCGGATCGATGTCGCCGCCGCGGCGGCGCGCATCGCCCGCGGCGAGGTGACGGTCGTCGACGTGCGGAACCGCAACGAGTGGGACGTCGGCCACATCGCCGGCGCGACGCACATCCCGCTCGGGCAGGTCGCCGAGCGACACACCGAGATCCCGCGCGGCAAGCCGATCCTGGTGCAGTGCCAGAGCGGCGCGCGGTCGGCGATCATCGCGTCGCTGCTGCACACGCTCGGCACCACCGACGTCATCAATCTCTCGGGCGGCCTCACCGCCTGGGAATCGGCCGGCCACGAGGTCGTGCGCGACCCGGTCGGCGCGGAGGCAGGAGCATGAGCGCGCGCGCGATGTCGCCGATGCTCGTCGCCGAGGTGGCCGAGCGCTTCAAGGCGCTCGGCGAGCCGGCCCGCCTCCAGCTGCTGCTCGCGCTCCGCGAGGGCGAGCGCACCGTGACCGACCTCGTCAGTGGCACGGGACTCGGGCAGGCGAACGTGTCGAAGCACCTGCAGCAGCTCACCGCCGCCGGATTCGTGCGGCGGCGGAAGGAAGGGACCTTCGCGTTCTACGCGCTGGCCGACAAGGAGGCGTTCGCGCTCTGCGACCTGATGTGCGGCCGGATCGCCGCCGACCAGCAGCGGAAGCGCGCGGGGCTCCGGCTGGCGCGGTAGCGCGGCGCTCAGATCTCGCCCTTCTTCGCGGCCTCGCCGATGAAGTGCGCCGCGCGGAACGCGAGCGCCTGGATCGTCAGCGTCGGCTGCCCGCGCCCGCTGGTGACGAACGAGCTCCCATCGACGATGAAGAGGTTCCGCACGTCGTGCGCGCGGTGGTATTTGTCGACCACCGACGTCTTCGGGTCGTTCCCCATCCGGCATGTGCCGAGCAGGTGCACGGCGAAGCCGGGCGTGTCTCCGATCGGGTCGCGATGCACCGCGGTCGCGCCGGCCGCCTCGAGCATGTCGACCGCGCGGTCCTGGAACCACCGGTAGAGCTTCACGTCCTGCGGGTGGTCCTGGTAGGTCGTGCGGATCGCCGGCAGGCCCCACGCGTCCTTCAGCGCGGGGTCGAGCGCGATCGCGTTCACCTCGGCGGGCAGCGACGTCGTGTGGCCGTAGCCTTGGAGCGAGTGCGTGAACCACGGCTTGAGCCGCTTCTTGAACTCGCTG
Organism: uncultured Gemmatimonas sp.; assembly: GCA_964537945.1. GTDB lineage: Bacteria > Gemmatimonadota > Gemmatimonadetes > Gemmatimonadales > Gemmatimonadaceae > Pseudogemmatithrix. The sequence continues at coordinate 5,455 of CAZIDS010000151.1, forward strand.
CCCCACTGCGGGCCCGTCCGCGGCATCGAAAGCGTCGTGAGGATGGCGGGGACGTCGAACCGGAAGTCGAAGCCGCCGCCGCCGGAGAGCCCGAGCGCGGGATCGAGTTCGTAGAAGTGGTGCGAGATGCGCGTCACGACGGGACCGCGGTGCCCGTTCACCTCGTGCTCGAACTCGCCGCGCGCGGTGCCGGCGCCGTTGACCATCAGGTTCTTCCCCACCATCCCGCTCGAGTTGGCGAGGCCGTCGGGGAAGCGGTTCGACTTCGACATGAGGAGGAGCCGCGGCGACTCGGCGCCGTTCGCGCAGAGCACGACCGCCTTCGCCTGCTGCACCTGTTCGCGGCGATCGCGGTCGAAGTAGATCACGCCCGTCACGCGGCCTTCCGCATTCGTCTCGATCTTGCGGACATAGCTCTCGGTGCGGAGCTCGCACCGCCCACTGCGCAGCGCCTCGGGCACCATCGTGTGGTTCGTGCCGGATTTCGCACCCCACTCGCAGGGGAAGGCGAGGCAGAACCCGCAGTTGTGGCAGGGCTGCCGTCCGTGGAAGGGCCGCGAGGCGATCGCCATCGGCGCGGCCTTCGACGTGTAGCCGAGCTTCTGGCAGGCCACCTCGAGCAGGACGCCTGGGCCGGTCACGTTGAGCGGCGGCATCGGGTACGGCCGCGAGTGGTGCGGCTCGCCCGCCGCGGTGCTCACCGCGCCCGAGACGCCGATCGCCCATTCGACGGCTGAGTAGAACGGCTCGAGGTCGTCGTAGGTGATCGGCCAGTCGGCCATCGTCGCGCCCGGCACCGCGCCCTTCACCGTGAACTCGTTGAAGTCGATCGGGCGGAAGCGCCAGTAGTTCGCCGTGTAGTGGAACGACGACCCGCCGACCGCGCGCGCGTAGCCGACGAACTGCTGCTTGTTCGCGGTCTCCGTGGGCGTCTTGCGGTAGGTCTGCGGCTGGTCCTTCGGGTCGTTCATCCAGCGCGGCACCAGCAGCGCGCCGAGCTCGTCGTGCTCCATCTCCTGCGGCTGCACGGCGCGCCCCTGCTCGAGGAGCACGACGTCGAAGCCCTGGCGCGTGAGTTCGCGCGCGACGGAGCCGCCAGCGGGCCCGGATCCGATCACGACGAAGTCGACCGGCGTCTCCTTCGCGAAGGTGCGTCCTGCGGGCTGGACCTGCCGCATCAGAGCACCCTCCCGAGGAGCGCGCGCTGGTTCACGGGATCGTCATACCAGCCGAAGGGCGGCTTCTGCTCCCACTTCACCTCCTGGCCGACGAGCTCCCATCCGATCCAGTTCGTGTTCCCGCCGTACTTCGGCAGCGCGAACATGCCGGCGATGGTGCCGAATCGCACGAATCCGAAGAACGGCGCCTGGTCGTGCGTACGGAGGAAGGCGTCCTGCTCCTCGGCCGTGAGCGCGGAGAAGCGGTCCTTGCCGCGATGCGCGCGCGCGACGTCGCGTGCCCAGTCCTTCAGGCTCTGCCGCACGAACGGCTTCTGGTCCTCGGCGAAGGTCGCCAGCGCGCGATCGATGAACCAGGTGACGCCGGCCTCCTTCGCGCCCGGCGTGTCGTCGGTGGGGATGATGCGTGCCGCGATCGCCTCGATCTCGGTGAACTCCTCCGACGTGAGGAACTGCAGCTCGCGCGGCGGTGACGGCGCGTCGGGCGGCGGCGCGTGCGATGCCATCGACGGATCGGCCTGCTCGCGGCACGCGATCGCGGCGGCGATCCAGGCTGCACCGATACCGGTGACGAAGTCACGGCGGGAGATCGACATCTGCGCTCCGTGGGTGGATGCGCGTCCAGTTTGCACCCCGCCGGGGCGAGCCGCCAGCAAGAACGGACGCGGGGCACCCCGCCTGGGGTGCCCCGCGTCCGTTCGCTGCCAGAGGCGCTGGTCGGAATCGAACCGACGAATAGCAGATTTGCAGTCTGCCGCCTTACCACTTGGCCACAGCGCCGTGAGACGGAAGCTAGTCGTGGTGGGGGTCCCTCTCAAGGAACGGCGGGCACTTTTCCGCGGCGTCGGTGGTTCTGGTCCGAGCGGGGGTGCGCGCCATGGGCGCTCCGCCGGCGCTCCGCCGGCGCTCCACGGGCGCACCGCGCCGAGGCGCGGGTGACGTGCGTCACTGGCGTTCGCCCCCGCAGTGCGATTCCGTTCGACATCACCGGCGGCGCCTGCGCGCGCCGCCACCAACCGGGCCACGGTCCCGCACCGATGCGACGCACCTCTCTGCCGCTCCTCGCCGTCACCATCGCGCTCGCCGCCTGCGGCGGCGCGCGCTCGCAGGCCACCGCGGATCCCGCGCCCGCCGCGCACACCGCCGCGCCCTCGGGCATCAGCGACGCGAACATCGCCG
>CAZIDS010000152.1:0-7775 GCA_964537945.1 uncultured Gemmatimonas sp.
GCTGCGCTCGCCGCCGCGAAGAAGAAGGCGCCCGCGAAGAAGAAGGCGCCCGAGCCCGAGCCCGCGCCCGAGCCCGTCGAGGAGGCCAAGCCGCACACGCGGCGCCGCCGCGCCGCCGACGTCGCCGAGGCCGAGGCGCAGGCCGCCGCGGCCGCCGAGAAGGCCGCGGTGGAAGCCGCCGCCGCCGAAGCTGCCGCGCAGGCGGAGCGTGAAGCCGCGGCCCGCATCGCCGAGGAACGCGCCCGCGCCGAAGCCGCCGAGCGCGAGCTCGCGCGCGCCCGGGCCGAGGAGGCCGAGCGCCAGCGCGCGGCCGCCGAGGCGGCGCGCCCCGCCGAACCGCCGAAGAGCGGCCCGACCCCGGTCGCCGCGGCGCCGGCCGCGCCGTCGCGTCCGCGTCCGCAGCCGATCGTCCCCGCGGCCCCGCGGCCGCGCCCCGTGACGAGCGGCATGCCGCTCCCGCCGCGTCCCATCGCCTCGGCCACGCCGGGCGGCGGACTCGGCGGCGGCCGTCGCGACGATCGTCGCGGCGGGACGGGCACGGGCGGTGGCGGGATGGGTGGTGGCATGGGCGGGGGCGGCGGTGCCGCCGCCGGCGCGCCGTCCTCGGGCCCGCGCCGTGGCAAGAAGGGGAAGCGGGTCGACCAGGAAGCCGTGTCGGCGAACATCTCGCGCACCATGCGCCAGATGGGCGGCGGCCCCGGCAAGCGCCGCGACCGCATCGACCAGAGCGCCCGCGAGGAGCTCGAGGCGATCCGCGCCGAGGTCGCCGAGCGCGAGAAGAAGACGATCCGCGTCAACGAGTTCATCACGGTGAGCGAGCTCGCCGAGTTGATGAAGACGCCGGCGACGCAGATCGTGTCGTTCGCGTTCAAGCACCTCGGGCTGATGGTCACCATCAACCAGCGGATGGACTTCGACCAGATCGAGCTCATCGCGAGCGAGTTCGGCTTCATCGCCACGAAGGAAGAGGAGTACGCGGCGGCCCCCGAGGTGGCGGAGAAGGACGCCGCCGAGGACCTCAAGCCGCGGCCGCCGGTCGTGACCATCATGGGCCACGTCGACCACGGCAAGACGTCGCTGCTCGACTACATCCGCAAGGCGACCGTCGTCGCCGGTGAGGCCGGCGGCATCACGCAGCACATCGGCGCGTACCACGTGTCGCTGCCCGATGGCCGCGCGATCACCTTCCTCGACACGCCGGGCCACGAGGCGTTCACCGCGATGCGTGCCCGCGGCGCGCAGGTGACCGACATCGTCGTCCTCGTCGTCGCCGCCGACGACGCGGTGATGCCGCAGACCATCGAGGCGATCTCGCACGCCAAGAACGCCGGCGTGCCGATGATCGTCGCGATCAACAAGATCGACCTCCCGACGGCCAACGCGATGAAGGTCCGCCAGGACCTCCTCCAGCACGGCGTGGTGCTCGAGGACTTCGGCGGCACGACCCTCGCCTCCGAGATCTCGGCGAAGAAGGGCACCGGCGTGAAGGAACTGCTCGATCAGATCCTCCTGCAGGCCGAGATCCTCGACCTCAAGGCGAACCCCGACCGTCGGGCCACCGGCTCGGTCGTCGAGGCCCAGCTGGACGCCGGCAAGGGCGCCGTCGCGACGATCCTCGTCCAGAACGGCACGCTCAAGGTCGGCGACGACTTCATCTGCGGCCTCTTCTCGGGCCGCGTCCGCGCGCTCCTCGACGAGCGTGGCAAGCAGGTGAAGGAGGCCGGCCCCGCCGTGCCGGTGCAGGTGCTCGGCCTCACCGGCGTCCCGATGGCCGGCGACCAGTTCATCGCCGTCGCCGACGCCGCCGAGGCGCGTGAGATCGCGCAGCGCCGCGAACGGCTCGACCGCGAGGCCAAGAGCCGCCGCACCGCGAAGGGCGCCGTCTCGCTCGAGGACTTCATGGCCTCGTCGGGCGCCGATGGGAAGCGGCAGCTCAAGCTCCTCATCAAGGCCGACCAGGGCGGTCCGGCGGAAGCGCTCGCCGACGCGCTGCAGCAGCTCAGCAACGAGGAGGTGCAGGTCGAGGTCGTCGCGCGCGCGGTCGGCGCCGTCACCGAGAGCGACATCCTCCTCGCGAAGGCGTCGGGCGCGATCATCATCGGCTTCCACGTGCGCCCGGACACCAAGGCGCGCGCGGCAGCCGACCGCGAGGGCGTGGAGATCAAGCTCTACCGCATCATCTACGAGGCGGTCGCCGACGTGAAGCTCGCCCTCGAAGGCCTGCTGCGTCCCGAGGAGAAGGAAGTCGTCTTCGGCGAGGCCGAGGTGCGCGAGACGTTCAAGGTGCCGAAGATCGGCGTCATCGCCGGCTGCTTCGTCAAGTCGGGCGTCATCAACCGCCAGGGCCGCGCGCGCCTCGTGCGCGACGGCGTCGAGGTCTACGACGGCACGCTCCACTCGCTCCGCCGCTTCAAGGACGACGTGAAGGAAGTGAAGGAAGGCTACGAGTGCGGTATCGGCGTCGAGAACTTCAACGACCTCAAGGTCGGCGACGTGATCGAGGTCTACCGCACCGAATCGGTCGCGCGCACGCTCGAGCCGGCGAAGGCCGGCTGAGCGGGCGCGGGGTCGGAGGGACCGCTCGTGCCGCCGCGTGATCCGCGCCGCGCCGACCGCGTCGGCGAGGCCATCCGCGAGGAGGTCGCCGCCTTCCTGGCGCGCGACGCCAAGGACCCGCGCATCACGGGGCTCGTCACCGTGACCGCGGTCGAGATGGCGCGCGACCTCCGGCACGCCAACGTCTTCGTCAGCGTGATGGGCACCGACACCGAGCGCGCCGCCACCATGGACGGGCTCAAGAGCACCGCGCACCACCTCCGCAGCCGGGTCGGGCGCGCGCTGCGGCTGCAGTTCGCGCCCGAGATCACGTTCCGCCTCGACGAGTCGGTCGCGCGCGCCGCGCGCATCGAGACGCTCCTCGCCGGCCTGCGCGATGCCGCGCCGCCCCCGCCCGCCGATGGCACGCCGGACGACCGGGACGGTTGACGGCCTCCTGCTCGTCGACAAGCCGGCCGGCGTCTCCTCCCACGACGTGGTGAGCCTCGCCCGCCGCGCCCTCGGCGAGAAGCGGATCGGCCACGCTGGCACGCTCGATCCGTTCGCCACGGGACTGCTCGTCATCCTCGTCGGCCGCGCGACGCGGCTGCTGCCGCACCTCCCCGGCGATCCCAAGGTCTACGAAGCCGTCATCCGCTTCGGCGCCGAGACGGACACGGAGGATCTGCACGGCGCGGTCGTGCGCGAAGCACCGCTGCCGTCGCTGCAGGCCATCATCGCCGCGCTCCCCGCGCTCGTCGGCCACATCCAGCAGGTGCCGCCCGCGTATTCCGCGAAGCGGGTGGACGGCAAGCGCGCGTACGAGCTCGCCCGCGCGGGCGAGGAGGTCGAGCTCAAGCCGGTCACGATCCGCGTGGACCGGTGGGAACTGCTCGAGAGCCGCGGTGAGCCGGGCGTCCCGCTCGACGCCTGGGACGCGCACGCGCCACTGCGCGAACTCGTCGTGCGCATCACGTGCGGCGGCGGGACCTACGTGCGCTCGCTCGCGCGCGACCTCGCGCGCGCCTGCGGCGGCGCGGCGCACCTCGTCGCGCTCCGCCGTCTCCGCAGCGGCCCCTTCTCGGTGGACGATGCGCAGCCGATGTCCGAGCTGCGCGACGGGAAGCCGCGCGTGCGGCCGGCCCTCGACGCGCTCGCGGGCTTCCCGGTGCAGGTCCTCACCGATGACGACGTGAATCGCATCGTGCGCGGCATCGACGTCCCCGCGCAGGTGGACGGCAGCTGGGGCGCCCTCACGAATCCGGGGAACGGCGTGCTCGTCGCGCTCGCCGAACGGCGCGACGACCGCTGGCAGCCGCGCGTGGTGATGCGTGAGGCCTAGCCTCGAGTTCGGGCTGCCGCCGGCGGTGAAGGGGACCGTCTGCACCGTCGGCACCTTCGACGGCGTGCATCGCGGCCACCGGCTCGTGCTCGAGCGCCTCGCCGAGTGCGCGCGCGAGCGCGGACTGCCCGCCGTGCTCGTCACGTTCGAGCCGCACCCGCTGCAGGTCGTGAACCCGGCCGCCGCGCCACCGCTCCTCACGGTGGGAGCGGAGAAGGCCGAGATCCTCGCCGAGAGTCCGATCGACTACGTCGTCGTGCTGCCGTTCACGCCGACGCTGGCGACGTACACGGCCGACGCCTTCGTCGACCTCGTCCTGCGCGAGCAGCTCGGGCTCCGCCACCTGCTCATCGGCTACGACCACGGATTCGGCCGCGGCCGTTCTGGCGACGCCACCGTGCTGCGGGCGCTCGGCGCCTCGCGCGGCTTCGGCGTGGACGTGGTGCCGCCGGTGCTCGGCGGCGACGGCCGACCGATCTCCTCGACGACGATCCGGCGCGCCGTCGCGGGCGGTGACCTGGCCCGCGCGACCGATGGCCTCGGCCGTCCCTACAGTGCGAGCGGCGTCGTCGAGCACGGCGCCGAGCGGGGCAGGGCCCTCGGCTTCCGGACGCTGAACGTCGCGCTGCCGTCCGCCCACAAGCTCCTGCCCCCTGAAGGGGTATATGCGGTGCGGGTGCAGACCCCGCGCGGCTCCTTCGGCGGGATGATGAACCTCGGTCCGCGCCCCACGTTCGACGAGGCGGAGTCGCGGCTCGAGGCGCACCTCTTCGACGCGGACGGCGATTTCTACGGGATGCGGGTGCGGCTCGACTTCATCGCGCGGCTGCGGGAGACGCGGAAGTTCGAATCACCCGAGGCGCTGCGCGTCCAACTCGGGCGCGACGAGACTGAGGCGCGTGCGGCGCTGGCGGGGTCCGTTCCGCGCTGACCGGCGGGTGCTCCAACCTGTTGTGGCCGATTGACTTGGCTCGTTTTCCCCGGTACTCTTCAAGGCTTTCGTCGGACCGTTCACCCTTCGCAGATCCACGATGCAGAATCTGAGAACGCGCCTGATCATCATCGGGCTGCTCATCCTCGCGTCGGCCTACGCGCTCTGGCCGCGGACCGTCATCGAGCGCGTCCCCGTCGCGAACGGGACCTACAAGGACTCGGCGACGAAGCAGGTGCCGCTGAACCTTGGCCTCGACCTCCAGGGCGGCATGCACCTGACGCTCGTGGTGAACGACGCGAACCAGCAGGTCGCCGACGTGAGCGACGCGCTGGATCGCGCCCTCACCGTCGTGCGCAACCGCATCGACGAGATGGGCGTCCTCGAGCCGATCGTGCAGAAGGTCGGCAACGACCGGATCATCGTCGAGCTCCCCGGTGTCACCGACCGTGAGCGCGCCTCGGCGATGGTGCAGAAGGCGGCGCTGCTGCGCTTCCAGATCACCGACGAGACGCAAGCGCTCGAGCGCGTGATCCCGCGCCTCGACGGCATCGTGAAGGACAAGAAGCTCACGGCGTCGCAGGCGACGACCGCCGCCGGCGACACCTCGGCGAACACCGGGCTCGGCGGCCTGCTCCGGAGTGCCGACACGACGAAGACGGCCGACACCGCGGGCACCGCGCTCGACGGTCCGTTCCGCCGGAGCATCAGCCCGGGCCAGATGCCGGGCCAGTACATCGTGGCGAAGTCGGACGAGGCGATGATCCGCGGGCTGCTCGCCGACTCGTCGATCATGGCCGCGCTGCCGCCGGGGAAGGACCTCCGCTGGGGCACCGACTCGCTGATGGTGGCGCAGCGCGGCTACGCCGTGCTCTACGTGCTCGACTCGCGCGCGATCATCGACGGCACGTATCTCAAGACCGCGACGCCGAACCAGGACCCGCTCGAGGGCGCCAAGGTCGACTTCGTGTTCAACACCGAGGGTGGCTCGCGCTTCCGCAAGGAGACCGGGCGCCACATCGGCGACAACATGGCGATCGTGCTCGACGACCGCGTGATGAGCGCGCCGGTCATCCAGAGTGCGATCGGCGCCCGCGGGCAGATCACGATGGGCGGCCGCGACCTCCAGGCGGCGCAGGACCTCGCGCTGGTGCTGCGCGCCGGCGCGCTGCCGGTGCCGCTGAAAGTCGCCGAGGCGCGCGAGATCGGCGCGACGCTCGGCGCCGACTCGATCCGCGCCGGCAAGGTCGCCTTCACGGTCGCGATCGCCGGCGTGATCCTGATCATGGTCGGCTACTACCGCTTCTCGGGTGCCCTCTCGATCGCGGCGCTGACACTGTACGTGCTCTTCACGCTGGCAGCGCTCGCCTTCTTCGAAGCGACGCTCACGCTCCCCGGCCTCGCCGGCTTCGTGCTCTCGATCGGCATCGCGGTCGACGCGAACGTGCTGATCTTCGAGCGCATCCGCGAGGAGCTCGACCACGGCAAGACGGTGCGCACCGCGATCGAGGAGGGCTTCGAGCACGCGATGAGCGCCATCGTCGACTCGAACGTGTCGACCGTGCTGACCGCGGCGGTGCTCTACCAGTACGGCACGGGCCCGGTGAAGGGCTTCGCCGTGACCCTCGTCGCCGGCATCGCCGCCTCGATGATCACGTCGATCTTCGTGACCAAGACCTTCTTCTACCTCTGGCTCAACCGGACGCGCGGTGAGCAGGCCCTGAGCATCTGATGCTGCGCATCCTCCACGACACCAAGATCGACTTCATCCGCTACTGGAAGACGGCGGCGATCCTGACGCTCTCCTTCCTCGTCATCGGGTTCGGCGCGGCCGTGTTCAACGGGTGGTTCGCCTACTCGATCGAGTTCACCGGCGGCACCGCGATCCAGCTCCGCTTCAAGACGGCGCCCGATGTCGCGCGCTTGCGCGCGACGATCGACCGGGCGGGCGTGCACGGGGCCGAGATCCAGCAGTTCGGCGACCCGCTCACCTACATGGTGAAAGCGCAGGACGCGGCGACGGTGGCCACGCAGGACGCGGGCGCCGAGGGCGTCGCGAAGACCATCACCGACGCCGTCCGCGCTGACCTCGGCGAGGGAAGCTTCGAGGTCGCCGACCGGATGTCGGTCGGCCCGCGCGTCGGCGCCGAGCTCAAGCGTGGCGCGATCATCGCGGTGCTGGTCTCGTTCCTCGTCACGATGGTCTACCTCGCGATCCGCTTCGAGTGGCGCTTCGGCGTCTCGGCGGTCCTCGCGACGGCGCACGACGTCCTCGCGACGCTGGCGTTCATCAAGCTCATCCAGCTCGAGATCTCGCTCACCGTCGTCGCGGCGATCCTCACCGTCGTCGGCTACTCGCTCAACGACACGATCATCATCTTCGACCGCGTCCGCGAGAACCTGCACAAGAAGCGGAAGGAGCCGCTCTACGACACGCTCAATCGCTCGGTGAACGAGACCCTGCCGCGCTCGGTGCTGACGCACGGCACCACGCTCGCCGCGACGGTCGCCCTGCTCGTCTTCGGTGGCGAGGTGCTGCGTCCCTTCGCCTGGGTGATGTCCTTCGGCATCTTCACCGGCACGTTCAGCTCGATCTACGTGGCCTCGCCGATCCTGCTCTGGGTCGAGACGAAGTGGCCGCGCACCAACGAGGCGCGCGGCGCGGTGACCGCGCCCTCGCAAGCCTGACGCAGGGCCGCTTGGACCGTTCGCACGACGGCGGGCCCCGGCGCGATCCTCGCGCCGGGGCCTCGTCGTCTCCGGCCCCGGTCCTGCCGTTCATCGATTCGCACGCCCACCTCGCCGGCGAGGAGTTCGACGCCGACCGCGAGGCGGTGCTCGCCGCGCTGCGCGCCGCCGGCGGGGCGGGGGTGGTCTGCATCGGTGAATCGCTCGCCGCCGCCGCGCGCGCGCGCGTGCTCGCCGAGGCGAACCGCGGCTTCGTCTGGTGGACCGCCGGCGTGCACC
>CAZIDS010000153.1:0-7770 GCA_964537945.1 uncultured Gemmatimonas sp.
GGCACCATGAGGATGACCAGCGACTTCGCGTTCAGCACCACGGCGTGGTCGAAGACCGGCTGGTAATCCTCGAGCGTGCGGTGCGTCTGTTCGAGCCGGCGCGCCACCAGCGACTGGGCCAGGGCGCTCCAGTCCTGGTGGTGCAGGTGCGACTGGAGCGACGAGCCGAAGATGTTGGTCTTCGTCAGCGACTGGGTGGCGAAGAGCAGGACGTTGGCCAGCAGGAAGAGCTGCACCGGCGAGGCGAACTGCTTGCGCACGCCCTTCAGGAACGCGACCGTCAGGCTGCCGGGATGGCGCAGGAGCATCCCGACGCTGCGCATGACCCGGCTGTCGAGGCTGGTGAAGGCCTTGAGGAAGCGGTCGATGATGCCGCGAAGGGTGAAGTCGCGCGCCGGAACCGGCTGCTCGCCGCATTGCGCGCAGAACGGCGTTCCCACCACGACCTCACAGGTGGGACAGGTCCACTCGACGGGCTTGCGCAATGGACCAGGCTCCTCAGCCGGTCAGCGGGCGGACCAGTTCGGTCCGCCACGCGGATGCGTCAGGCCCGGACTCGGGCCCCACGACGTAGCGCTCCCAGAAGCCGGGCGCCGTCGAGAGCTCCTCGGCGGCGATCCATTCTTCAAATTCCCCCCAGCCGCCTCCCAGCCCTTCGTAGCCGCCGTGGTAGACCGTCCGTGCCACTCGGGCGGCGGGGAGCTCCCCCGGCATGACCCGCCCCACCGGCGCCACCGGCGACGCGACGGGCACGCCGACCTCGAAATCGAAGGTCGCCGGGTCGACACGGAAGTGGTGCGAAAACCAGGCGCCGGTCATGGCGATACCCTGCGCGTTGACGGCTGCCATCAGCTCGCTGAAGGCCGGGCCCATCACCTGCTGGATCTGGTTCCGCGGAATGGTCATCCGGATGACGGCAGTCCGTTGCGCCGGCACCCGGGCAAGCTGGGGCGGGTCGATCATCGCGTCGTCCTCCAAGGGTCGAATGGGCAGGGATGCCCGGGTCCGCGAATATCCGCCGTCCTGGCCGGGCCGCTAGTGCGGGCCCGGGCCGAACCGCAGCCCGGCCGTGGCCGCCCGGATTTCCAGCAGGAACGCCAGCAGGGCGCCGATGAACGCGCTCAGGGCGGTGACGAAGAGCACCACGATCAGGAGCGACAGGTCGCGGCCGAGCGCCACTCCGGTAAAGAGGGTCACGATCACGACGCAGATGAGGAGCGCGCACGAGGTGCAGAGCGTGATGGCCCGGTTGACGAGGCGGGCGCGGCGGGACAGGACGCCGAGTTCCACGTGCATGCTTGCGGCGCGCTCCTCCGTGCTCGCCGGGAGTGCGCTTTCGAGCGTGCGGGCCCGGTCGATGATCCGGGCCAGCCGGTTGGTGAGCACGGTGAGGGTGACGCCGACGCCCGACAGGAGGAATACGGGGGCCACGGCGAGCTGAATGCCGTGGGCGATGTCGGTGATGCCGGACGATTGCATGACGGGTTCCTCGGTGAAGGCGGCGATGCGAGGGCTCACGGGGCGCCGACTACGGCCATGTCGACCGCACCCGGCCTTTCCGGTCGGTCACCCGGACGAAGCTCCCCGTGTCGCGGGCGAACAGCTGGAGACCCCCGTCCGCGTCGTCCGACAGGCCGAGCGCGGAGCCGTTGTTCGAGGCGGTCAGCTTGACGAGGGGGCCGTGCGCCGGGTCGGTCAGTCGGAGGAGGACCGTTTCGGGGTACTGCTTGCCATCCACGACGGAGGGCGGCTGCACGCTGATGCTGGCGCGCACCCGGCCCTGGCGGTCCACGATTTCCAGGGCGCTGCCGCGGAGCACCGGGAGGGCCTCCTGGCTGGCGGACGCGGACCGGGCCTGCCCCGCGAGCAGGAACGCGAGCAGCACGGCATTGAGCGAGGCGAGGCCAGTGGCGATTCGGGCGCTCGACATGAGATCGTCCTCCAGAGAGGGAGTGCGGCTACCTCACGACACGATCAATTCGGTGAAGCGTTGCAGGTCGATGTTGCCCCCCGACACGATCGCGACAATCGGCCCGCGGCCGGCCTTGCCGGTGAGCGCCGCGGCCACCGAGAGCGCCCCGGCGCCTTCCGCGATGACCCGCGCCTTCTCCGCGAGGAGCCGCATCGCGGCCGCGGTTTCCGCGAGCGACACGACGAGGCAGCCGTCCACCAGCGGACGCATCCGCTCCCACATGCGGGGAAAGACGCTCTGCCCCCCGGCGCCGTCCACGAAGGACGCCTTCCAGTCGGGGAACGCCTGCGGCGACCCCATGGCGAACGACCGGGCCGCCGGCGCCGCCGTGTCCGGTTCGGCGCTCCAGATCCGCACCTCCGGCTTGAGCGCCTTGATGGCGCTGCCGACGCCGGTGATGAGGCCGCCCCCGCCGATGGCGGCGATCACCGCGACCGTGTCGGGCGCGTCCTCCAGGATTTCGAGGCCCATCGTGGCGTGCCCGGCGATGAAGTGCGGGTCGTCGAAGGGATGGATGAAGGTTCCGTCCACGCCGGGATAGGCGCGGTCCTCGAGCGCCTTCCAGACGATGTCGTAGGGCACCGGCACCACCCGGGCGCTGAGCGCGCGCATGCGGTCGAGCTTGGACGCGGGCGCCGACTCGACGGCCACCACCGTGCAGGCCACGCCCGCCTTCCGCGCCGCGAAGGCCACCCCCTGGCCGGCGTTGCCGGCGCTGATGGTCCAGACCCCGCGCGCCCGCTCGGCGTCGGAGAGGAGCGCGACCGCGTTCGCCGCGCCGCGCAGCTTGTAGGCGTTGATCGGCTGCAGGTTCTCGAGCTTGAGACGGATGTCGGGGAACTCCGGCCCGAGCTCGAGCTTCAGGAGCGGCGTGCGCACGGCGGTGCCGGCGATGCGCTCGCGCGCGGCGCGGATCTCGGCGAGGTCGATCGGACGGATGGGAGCGGGCATGGGACTCAATAGTGGCGCTGCGCGCGCGAACCCGCCATCGGTGCGGCTCTTGCCTCGCTCGATGCATATCTTATACTATGTCGAAGAAATAACCGGACCCTGCATGGCCGCGAACCTCGGCGACCTCGAACAACTGGTGCTCCTCGCCCTCGTGCGCCTGGGCGATGACGCGTACGGCGTCTCCGTCCACGAGGCGATCCGCTCACGCACGGCGCGCGACGTCGCCTTCGCGACCATCTACACCACCCTCGTCCGCCTCGAGGACAAGGGGCTCGTCTCGTCCCGCGTCGGCGAACCGACGCCCGAGCGCGGGGGGCGCGCGAAGAAGCACTTCGCGCTCACCGCAGCGGGACGCGCCGCGCTCAAGCGCAGCCTCGGCGACCTCCGCGCGATGACGCAGGGGCTCGGCGCTTCCCTGGGTGGCGCGAAGTGAACGCCGCCGAGTCGCCCTTGGCGCGCATCGCCCGTTGGCTGCTCGCGCGCGCGCTCCACGCGGAGGTGCGCGACGCGATCCTCGGTGACCTCGCCGAGACCGGCGCGCCGGCCAGCTCGTACTGGCGGGAGCTGCTCAGTGCGCCGCGCACCTGGCTCCTGCCGCGCGCCGCCGTCCCGCGCCGATCCCAAGACCACCCTGGAGACTCCGCCGTGATGATCCTCCTCGCCGACCTCCGATTCGCCTGGCGCGCCCTGATGCGTCGCAAGGGAATGACCGCCGTCGCCGCCGGCACGCTCGCCCTCGCGATCGGCGCCTCGACGGCGATCTACAGCGCGGTGCACCCGATCCTCGTGCGGACGCTGCCCTACCCCGATCCGGGTCGAGTCACGATGCTGTGGGAGCGCGATGGCGAGGGCGGACGGATCAACCTCGGCTTCACGACCTTCGACGACATCGCACAGCGCGCGCGCTCGTTCGAGTACGTCGCGGCCTCGAGCTATTGGAGCACGACGATGACGACGGCCGGCGAGCCGCGCCCCTTCCTCGGGCAGCGCGTCTCGCCGGACTACTTCCGCGTCCTCGGCGTCCGGCCGATGCTCGGCCGCGACTTCACGCGCGACGATGACCTCCGCGGCACCCCGAACGTGGTGATGCTGAGTCACGCGGCGTGGCGCGATGCGTTCGCCTCGGACCAGGCCATCATCGGCCGCAGCCTCGTGCTCGACGGCGAGCCGTACACCGTCATCGGGGTGATGCCGGCCGGCTTCGAGAACCTCCTCTCGCCGCAGGCGCAGGCGTGGCGGCCCCTCCGCTACGAGCGGACGCTCGACTGGGCCTGCCGCAGCTGCAAGCACCTGCGCGTGGTCGCCAGGGTGCGTGCGGGCGTCGATCCGGCCACCGCCCGGCGCGAGGTGGATGGACTCGCGCAGGAGATGATGCGCGAGTTCCCGAAGGAGTACGTGGGCGCCGGGCTGATCACGGAGCCGATGGCGGAGTGGGTCACCGCGCCCGTGCGTCCCGCCCTGCTCGCGCTCTCGGGCGCGGTGCTCATCGTGCTGCTCGTCGCCGCGCTCAACGTGAGCAACCTTCTGCTCGCGCGCGGCGCAAGCCGCCGCGGCGAGTTCGCGGTGCGCATCGCGCTCGGCGCCGGCCGCGGCCGCATCGTCCGCCAGCTGCTCACCGAGAGCCTCCTGCTCGCCGCGATCGGCGGCGTCGCCGGCGTCGCCCTCGCCTGGGCGGGCGTGAAGGGGCTCGTGGCGATCAGTCCGCCCGACCTGCCGCGGCTCCACGCGATCGCGCTCGACGGGAACGTCCTTCTCTTCGCGCTCGCCGTGACCACGGTGATCGGGACCCTCTTCGGCCTGATGCCGGCCTGGCAGGCGGCCGGCTCGACGATCCACGACCACGTGCGCCGCGGGGCGCGGAGCCTCATCGGCTCCGACCGCGTCACGCGAGCGACCGTGGTGGTCTCCGAGGTCGCGCTCGCGAGCGTGCTGCTCGTGGGCGCGGGGCTGCTGGTGCGCAGCATGGACCGCCTGCTCGCGATCTCACCCGGCTTCGAGCCGAGTGGCGTGCTGACGATGCAGGTGCAGGCGGGGGCCGGCGGCCTGCGCACGGACACGCTCGTGCGCGGTTTCTTCGAGGGCGCGCTCGCGAACGTCCGCGCGCTGCCCGGCGTGGAGAGCGCGGCCTTCACGAGCCAGCTGCCGCTCAGCGGCGACTTCGACGGCTATGGCGTGCGCGTCCAGTCGCGCGCCGCCGACGATCCGGCCGGCGCGACCGACGCATTCCGCTATGGCGTGAGCGACGGCTACTTCGAGACGATGCGCATCCCCCTCGTGAAGGGGCGACTCTTCACGGCGACCGATGATGCGCGCGGCGCGCCGGTCGCGATCGTGAGTGAAGGATTCGCCCGGCGGTTCCTCGCTGGCCTCGACCCGCTGCGCGAGCGCGTGCGCATCGGCGGCAGCGAGCCCGCGGTCTGGCGCCAGATCGTCGGTGTCGTCGGCGACGTGCGGCAGGTCTCGCTCGAGGAGGGGGACGCCAACGGCGTCTACATCCCCGAGTCGCAGTGGATCTTCACCGACTACCAGCGGTCGCTCGTGGTGCGTTCGAGCCTCGAGGCCGCCTCGCTCACCGCGTCCGCGCGCGACGCCATCTGGCGCGCTGACAAGGACCAGCCGGTGATCCGCGTCGCGACGGCGGAGCAGCTGGTGGCGCGCACGGCCTCGGCGCGACGCTTCGCGCTGGTGCTGTTCGAGCTCTTCGCCCTCGTGGCGCTCCTCCTCGCCGCGGCCGGCATCTACGGCGTGCTGATCGGCAGCGTGACGGAACGGATGCGCGAGATCGGCGTGCGCAGTGCGCTGGGCGCTTCGGCGCGGGATCTCATCTGGATGGTGGTGCGGCAGGGGATGAGCCTGACGCTCGCGGGCGTGGTGACGGGGATCGCCCTCGCGCTCGCCGCCACGCGGCTGATGACGACGATGCTGTTCGGCGTCTCGGCGCTGGATGCGGTGACCTACGTGACGGTCACCGGCGCGTTGCTCGTGGTGGCGCTCGTGGCGTGCGCCTGGCCGGCGTATCGGGCGTCGCGGGTGGATCCGATGGAGGCGCTGCGGGCGGAGTAGCGCGGATCGACCGGCGTGGGCGGGCGACAGACAGCCGCGCCGCTCACGCCTCGAACCTCGTCTCCCCGCCCACCACCGTCCGCACGATCGCGATGTCCTTGATCCTGTCGGGCCGCACCGTGTGCGGATCCTCCGCCAGCATCACGAAGTCGGCGAGCTTCCCCACCGAGATCGATCCCTTGATCGCGTCCTCGTGCGACGAGTACGCGCCGTGGAGCGTGTTGATCCGGATCGCCTCGGCCACGCTCACCCGCTGGTTGGCGCCCCACGTCGTCCCGTCCCACCCCGTGCGCGTCACCATCCCCTGGATCCCCATCAGTGGCGCGAAGGGGCCCGGCGTGAAGTCCGACCCCGCCGCGACGTGCACCCCCGCGTCGAGCAGCGTCCGGAACGCCATGCAGCGCTTCATGAGCTCTTCGCCGTAGAAGGGGAACTTGTCCGTGTTGTAGTAGGCGTAGGTCGTGAAGAGCAGCGGGATCGCGTCGAGCGCCTTGATGCGGCGCACCAGCGCGTCGGTGATCAGCGTGCAGTGGGTGATCTTCGGCCGCGCGTCGGCCCGCGGCGCGCGCTGCTGCGCGCGCTCGAGCGCCGTCAGGTACATGTCGATCGCGACGTCGCCGTTCGCGTGGCAGTTCACCTGGATCCCGGCGCGATGGACCTTCTCCACCCAGGCGTCGAGTTCCTCCTGCGTCTGCGTCACGTTCCCCTTGTAGGTCGAGCCGGGATAGGGCGTGCTGAGCGCCATCGTGCGCTCGGAGAACGACCCGTCCACGATGTGCTCGCGCGTCGCGCCGAAGCGCACCCACTCGTCGCCGAAACCCGTGCGGATGCCATTGGCGATCATCGCGTCGAGCGCCGCCCCGCTCACCTCGAAACTCACGCGGTGCCGCAGGTCCCCGCGCGAGCGCACGTCCTGCAGCGCCGCGAGGTCGCTGTCCTCGTGATGCACGCTGGTGAGGCCGTAGCGCACGAACTCGCGTGACATGTGCGCGAGCCCGTCCCTGCCCCGCTGCGCCCGCTCCTCGGCGCTGAACCGCGGCGACGATCCCCCGCGCGCGAGCAGCCCCATCGCGTCGTCCGTGACCCGTCCGGAGAGTTCGCCCGACGGTGTCTTGTCGAGCGTCCCGCCCGGCGGCGCCGGCGTCTCCTTCGTCACGCCCGCGAGCTCGAACGCCTTCGTGTTGTAGAAGGCCGTGTGACCGCCGCGGTGTCGCACCACCACCGGGTGCTCCGTGCTCACCTGGTCGAGGTCCTGCCGCGTCAGCTGCCGCTTGTCAGTGAGCTTCGTGTCGTCGTGGAAGTAGCCCGTCACCCAGGTGCCGGGCGGTGTCTGCTGCGCCCGCGCGCGGAGCTTCGCGATGATGCTCGCGATGGTGACGAACTCCACCTCGAACGGATTGCCGACCAGCACCTCGTACAGGAGGATGTCGCCGCGCGGGTGGTTGTGCGTGTCGATGAAGCCGGGGACGATCGTCATCCGCTTCGCGTCGAGCAGCCGCGTGCGGCGGCCGGCCAGCGCGCGCATCTCCGCGCTCGTGCCGATGGCGACGAAGCGTCCGCCGTGCACCGCGAAGGCCTCGGCGCGCGGCAGCGCGTCGTCCACCGTGTGGACGTTCGCGTTGAACACGATGAGGTCGGGATCGACCGCGAGCGTGCGCGGGGCGCGTGTGACGTGCGCGCTGGCGGCCGAGGGAAGCAGCGCGCCGGCCGCGCCGGCGAGTGTCAGGCCCATGAACTCACGGCGGGAACGGTGCTCGGCCACGCGGACTCCGGGTGTCGGGGTG
>CAZIDS010000154.1:0-7647 GCA_964537945.1 uncultured Gemmatimonas sp.
CTGCCGGAGCATCCACTTCCCCTTCCCGCCGCGCAGCTTGAGCCGCAACGGCATCCGCCAGGCGAACTCGAGCACTCGGTGGTCGAGCAGCGGCGCGCGCGCCTCGAGCGACGCCGCCATGCTCGCGCGGTCGAGCTTCGCGAGGAGGTCGTCGGGCAGGTAGATGGCCTGGTCGAAGAGCATCATCCGCTCGGCGACCTCGAAGCGGCCGTCGGCGAGCACGTCCAGCGCCCGCAGCGGCGCCGCGTCGCCGCCGCGCACCAGCGTCGCCACCGACGCGCTCGAGGTGATGAGCTGCTCGTACATCCCGGGCACCGTCGCCGCCGAGATCACGCGCCGTGTGCGGCTGTCGCGAGATGCGCCGGACTGCTGCTTGCCGCCCCCGCCGAGCACCTGCGACAGTCGGCGCGAGATTGCGCCCTCTCCGAAGGTCGCGAGGCGGCGGCGCACCGCATGGGGGATGGCGCTCGCCCCGCGGAGCAGTGGACCGCCGCGCGAATAGCGGTTGTAGCCGCCGAACGCCTCGTCACCGCCGTCACCAGTGAGCGCGACCGTCACGTCGCGTCGCGCGAGCTTGCTGATCAGGTAGGTCGGGACGCAGGAGGGGTCCGCATTCGGCTCGTCGAAGAGCTCGGGGAGTCGCGGGACGACACCCTCGAGGTCCTGCGCCGAGAGGTCGAAGGTCGTGTGGTCGGTGCCAAGGTGCCGCGCGACGGCGGCGGCGTGCGCCCCCTCGTCGAAGTGCTTCTCGGGGAACGAGACGGCATAGGTGCGGACCTTCTCGCTCGCGCACTCGGTCATCAACGCGACGACGAGCGACGAGTCGATGCCGCCCGAGAGGAAGGCGCCGACCGGCACGTCGGACAGGAGGCGACCCTTCGTCGCGTCCCTCAGCAGGACGTCCAGCTGGTCGAGGGCGCCGGCGTCGTCACCGGTCCAGCGCTGCGTGCGCGCCGCCTCCGCCGCGGCTTGCGGCGTCCAGTATGCCTCCTCGCGACCGGTGAGATCGTCCGGCCGTACGGTGAGCATCCGGCCGGGCATGAGCTTCGTGACGCCGCGGAAGATGCTCCACGGCGCGGGCACGTAGAGGTAGCGCAAGTAGAGCGCGAGCGCGTCGCGATCGACCTCGGCCGAGAAGCCCGGGACCGCCTGGAACGCGCGCAGCTCCGAGCCCCACGAGAGCTGCCCGGCGGTGCGATGGAGGTAGATCGGCTTCTTGCCCAGGCGGTCGCGCGCGAGGGTGAGCTCGTTCCGCTCCCCGTCCCACGCGGAGATCGCGAACATCCCCGCCGCGCGTCGCACCGTCTCGGCGACACCCCAGCGCTCGAAGCCGCGCAGCAGCGTCTCCGTGTCGGAATGTCCCCGCCAGGCGCCGCCGCCCAGCTGCTCGCGCAGCTCGAGGTGATTGTAGATCTCGCCGTTGAAGACGACCGTGAAGCGCCCGGACGGCGACGCCATCGGCTGGTGGCCGGCCTCCGAGAGGTCGAGGATCGCCAAGCGGCGGAATCCGAAGGCGGCGTGCCCGGAAGGGTCGGCCCAGGTGCCGTCGTCATCGGGACCGCGGTGCGGGATGGTGTCGGCCATCCCCGAGGCGATGGAGCGCAGTTCCTCCGGCGCACGCGCACTGGCGGACAGCGTTCCGACGATTCCACACATAGAGGTCGCGTTCCGGCGGTAGGAGAGCAGTTCGGGCGGGCGAAGTCTATCACTCGCCGCCACGAACGGCACAACGCGGGCCGCCCGTAATGGACCGAAAGGTGGCGCTTCTCCGGTCCTCTTATTAGCGTCTTGTCCCTTCGTGGCTCGAACCTGTTGCACGAACGCCACGAACGCCCCGTGAGTGCGGCGGCGATCCCAAGCTCCTGACTTGATGCAAGCCGTTATAACGAAACGACTTAGCCGTTCCAGCAAGCCCGCGCACCGGACGGTACGCGACCTGCACTCTAGGGCGGCCATGACGACCTTCAGTCTCAGCTCGGCAGAAGCGGTCCGAGCCGCCGCAGCCCAGGAAGAGGTCCACCCGCATGATCGTGAGGGAGCCCGTCGGCTCCTGAACGTCGTGGTGGCCGCGACCGGGCTCGTGGTGGCTGCGCCGATCATGCTGGGCGTTGCCGTCGCGATCAAGCTGACGTCCAGGGGTCCCGTCTTCTACAAGCAGGAGCGCGTCGGGCTCGACCGCCGCACGTCGAATGGCGGGAACAGCCGCCGTCGCCGTGACATCGGCGGCAAGCCGTTCACGATCTACAAGTTCCGGACGATGCGGGCCGTCGCGCCCGGCACCGAGCAGCAGGTCTGGGCGTCGAAGAGCGACCCGCGGATCACGCCGATCGGCGGCTTCCTGCGCAAGACCCGCCTCGACGAGCTTCCGCAGCTCTGGAACGTGCTCCTCGGCCACATGAACGTCGTCGGTCCGCGCCCGGAGCAGGTGGCGATCTTCGACGGTCTTCGCGGCCAGGTCTCCAGCTACCAGCTCCGCCAGCGCGTCCGCCCCGGCATCACCGGCAACGCGCAGATCTCGCTCGCCTACGACAGCTGCGTCGACGACGTGCGACGCAAGGTCAAGGCGGACCTCGAGTACATCGAGAAGCAGTCGGTCCTCGAGGACCTGCGGATCATGGTGATGACGGCCCCCGTGGTGCTCTTCCGCCGCGGCAGCCGCTGAGAGCAGGGTGAGGGTGGAGAGCGGGGCGACCGGCACTTGGGCCGGCCGCCCCGCTCTCGTTTCCTCCCCTGCCCCGACGCGCGGGGATCAGCGCCCGAAGTAGAGCTTCTCGTACTTGTCCATCATCGGCGCGATGTGGAACTCGGCGAATGCGCGCGCGCGCGCCGACTCGCCCATCCGCTTCCGCAGCGCCGGATCCTCGAGCAGGCGGCGCAGCGCCTTGGCGAGGCCCGCGACGTCCCCTGGCGGCGAGAGGAGCCCGTCCACGCCTTCCCGCACGGCCTCCGGGATGCCGGAGATGCTCGAGCCGATGACCGCGCTCCCGGCGAGCATGCCTTCGAGCACCGCGAGCGGCAGCCCTTCCCAGATCGACGGCATCGCGAGGATGTCGCAGGCCGTCATCAGGTTCGGGATGTCGAGGCGGACGCCCGGGAGGTGCACCACGCCCTCGAGCTTCGCCTCCTTCACCGACGCCTGGAGCTGCGGCATCAGCTCGCCGTCGCCGGCGATGATGACACGCACCGGGACGGTGCAGCCCTCACGCTTCAGCTGCTCGACCGCCTTGATGAGCACGATGTGGCCCTTCCGTTCGACGAGCGCGCCCGCCGCGAGGACGACGACCTCGTCCTCCTTGATGCCGAACTCGGCCCTCACCGGCGCGGCGTCGCCCTTCGGCGACGGGATCCCGTTCAGGATCGTGATGACGCGGTCGGCCGTGTGCCCGAGCGACTTGATGAGGTGCTGGCGATAGTCCTCCGAGACGGCGACCGTCGCGTCGGCGTTGCGCAGCGCCCAGCGGAGCGCGATCCGGCGCCGCAGCTTGTCCGTCATCCACATGTTCGCGTGGTGCGTGACCACGTGGCGTACGCCCATCCGTTTCGCGACGAGCGTCCCGTAGACCGCCATCGCGAACTCGTGGCTGTGGATGTGCGTCACGCCGCGCCGTTCGAGGTCCGACTGCAGCTTGCCGAGGAAGCGGCGGTCGTAGACGGACTTGATCTCGAAGGTCTCGGCGTCGAAGCCCGCGTCGACGAAGCGTGCCCCGAGCCATCCGGTCTTGCCGATCGGAAGCACTGGCACGACCCCATAGCCGCGGGAGCGGAGCTCGACGGCGCAGTTCAGGAGGAAGACCTCGGCGCCGCCCGGCTCGTCCGATTCGAGCATCAGGGCAATGGTCGGCTTGCGTTCCGAAGCTGGCATTTCGTCAGGGCGTGGGGTCGATGAGCGCTGCGAAAATTGGCGCTCCGGCCGAATGGGGCCAAGCGCTCCTGCGCGAGGAACGGGCCAGCGCGATGTCGTGGATCGGCGCGGCGCGGCCGCAACATGGATCCTCGACGCGGACACGACCGCGGGCCCGGTGGAGCCTCCGGAGCGGTGATTCGCCGGAGTGAGGACCGTCACACTGTGGCACGGCCCGTGCTTGGTATGTCACGGTCCAGACGGTCCCACCCTCACCGCGACAACAGCGAGGCCCGTTCCAATGCTGAAGCGTCCTTCCACTGCTCACCTTGCTGGTCTCTTTGCCGCGGCGCTGCTCGCCGGCGCCTGCGGGGAGTCCCCATCGGCACCCCTCGACTTGACGCGGGCCGGCTCGACTGCGGATGCCATCGGCGATGGCGCGACGACATCGAGCCTGCTCTCGATGCCGGCCCTCTGGGAGGAGGCGGTGTGGGTGTGCAAGGTCGGCACGAATGCGAGCATCACCGTCGAGACCGCGCATCTCGTCCCGCACCTCGTGCAGGACCCGCCGGCCGGCTGGTCGCTCTCCGATGGCTACTGCACGCAGGTGGCCCTCAACACCGGCCCCACCGGCTCGGTGGACTCGATCAAGGTCACCGAGCTGGCGAGCACCGGCTACGCCCTCGACTCGGTCAACGTCAAGATCACGCGCTTCGCGGCGATCACGTCCAGCACCACGCTGACGAACACGTCCGAGGTGTCGGTCATCACGACGCAGCCGCCGGCCCCGGAGACGGGCAAGGGCGCCATCGTCACGTTCTACAACCATCCGATCCTGCCGCCGCCGCCCCCGCCGCCGTCGGGCGGGCAGGGCTGCACGCCGGGATACTGGAAGCAGTCGCAGCACTTCGACTCGTGGAACGGCTACTCGCCGAACCAGCTGTTCTCGTCGGTCTTCGAGGACGCGTTCCCCGGGAAGACGCTCGTCCAGGTGCTCGGGCTGGGTGGCGGTGGCCTGAACGCCCTCGGCCGTCACACGGTCGCTGCGCTGCTCAACACGTCGAACTCGGGCGTGAGCTATGACCTCGGCACCGCGGGAGTGATCAGCGCCTTCAACGGGGTCTTCCCCGGCGGCAACTACGAGGGCCAGAAGAACATCTTCGCCGGCTTCAACGAACAGGGCTGCCCGCTGAACTGATCGCGGAGTCCGCCGGAGACTCGCGGGGCCCGGTGCCGGAAGGCACCGGGCCCCGCGTTGTTCGCGCCCCTGATGAGGCCCGCACCTACCGGTCGTCGGCGAGCACGGCCTCGGCGACGGCGCTCGCAAGGTCCTTCGCGCCCTTCGGCGTCAGGTGGAAGTGATCGTAGAAGGTCGCGCTGCTCATCGTGATCCGCGGGAGCGTGTCGACGAATACGGCGCCGTGCTTCTCGGCGACCCGGGCGATGCGCTGCTCGATGAGGTCGAGCAGCCGCAGGATCACCTCGGTCGAGAAGAAGACCTTCACGTCGTCGCCATCGTAGGCGTTCCCGATCCCGCCGTTCCAGAAGAGCGCGTCCTCCTCGGGCGTGTACGACGCCTTCCGGAAGACCGGCTGCCGGATCAGGACGACCTGGTCGGCTGCCGCGGTCGCGCGCCGCACCGCGGCGTCGAGGTCGTCCTCGAATCGCTTGAGGAAGGCGGTCGAGTCAGGCATCTCGGTGATGAAGCGCTCGGCGTTCCGCCGCAGCTCGCGGGCCCGCTTCATCCACCGGCCCGCCTTCTCCCGCCGCTCCACCGGGCGCAGCATCGTGAGGCGCAGCCGCTTCAGCTGCGTCGCGATCCCGGTCCGGAGTGGATGGAGTCCGAACTCGACCTCGGGGTTCTCGCCGAAGCAGCGGTGCACGTCGAGCGGCTGGATGACCGCCTCGGCCGGCGCGCCCTCCTCGAGCCAGCGCATCAGGTCGCCCGGACCGACCATCATCCAGATGCCTTGCAGCCGCGGATAGCGCGGCAGTGACTTCTCGAGCACGTACGCGACGGCCGGCACATCCATCCCCGAGCGCCCGACGTTGCCGACGTGGATGTACGCGGCCCGCAGCTTCGCGAGCGCGTCCGGACGATTGAGCAGCGCCTGGGCCTGGGCCGGCCACGAGGCCGGCTGGTCATTGAGCGCCGACTCGACCGTGCTTCCCCCGACCGCCAGGATACGGCGGACACCGTGCCCGGTCGGGCACGGGAGGCCGCGCTCCCCATCGGCGTTCCCCTCGAAGGCGGCGACGCCCGGGAGCTGCGGGAACGTCTCGGGGTCGAGGATGATGACCCGGCGGAAATAGCGCGGCCAGACGAAATAGCCGCCACGATGGAGCCGCACGCGGCACGCGAGCTCGAGCAGGGCGAGCGCGACGACGGCCGCGCCGGCGAGCTGCAGGATCCAGGACGACGCGGGCATGATGCCTGAAATTCACGGCCGCGCGAAGGGCCGGCAAGGGCGCGATGGCACCGGTCGTGCATCTCACCTCGCGGCTCCCTCGGGGCCCCGACCCCTGATATCCTATTGCGATGCGAATCCTGAAAGTGTGGGATGGCGAGTACCCGTGGGACGTGCGCGCCGAGAAGGTCTGCCAGGCGCTCACGGGCGCGGGCCACGCGGTGCACATGGTGGCGCGCAACCGGGATGCGCGCATCGGGCGCGAGGTGCTCCCGGAGTGCACGGTGCACCGCCTCGCGCCCTGGCGCCTGCTGGGCCGCAAGCTCGACGCGGCGTCGCAGTTCCCGGCGTTCTTCAATCCGCGCTGGCTGTCGCTGATGCTCCGCGTGGGGCGCGACGAAGGGTGCGACCTCGTACTCGTGCGCGACCTGCCGCTCGCGCCCACCGCCGTCTTCGCGGCGCACCTGCTGCGCGTCCCGGTCGTGCTCGACATGGCCGAGAACTACCCGGCGATGATCCGCGACCTCTGGACGACGTCGTCGACGCGGTTCGGCGACTCACTCGTGCGGAACCCGAAAGCGGTGGAGGCCGTGGAGCGCTGGACGATGGCCAACGTGGACCACACGGTCGTCGTCGTCGAGGAGTCGCGCGACCGCCTGGTGCGCGACCTCGGCATCGACCCGTCGCGGATCACGGTCGTCGGGAACACGCCGTCACTGAGCCGGCTCGACGGGCATCCGGAGCGTCCCGTGAAGTCGGCCGCGCCCGGCGCGCCGCTCCACCTGGTGTACCTCGGCCTGCTCGAGCACGCGCGCGGCGTCGGGACGGCGATCGACGCGGTGGCGCGCTGCAGGGCCGACGGCGTGCCGATCCGCTTCACCGTGATCGGCGACGGACGCGCCCGCGCCGACTTCACGGCGCAGTGCGCGCGGCTCGGCCTGGGCGAGGACGCGGTGCGGCTCCTCGGCTTCATCCCATACGCGGACGCGCTGAAGGTGGTGGCCGAGGCGGACGCGGGGATCATCCCGCATCTCGCGAACGAGAGCTGGAACACGACGATCCCGAACAAGCTCTTCGACTACATGGCCGCAGGGCTGTGCGTGGTGACGTCGGACGCCGCGCCGGCGATGCGGGTCGTGGAGGAGGAGCGCGCCGGCGTGTCGTTCCGCAGCGGCGACGCGGGGTCGCTGGCGTCCGCGCTCACGTCGGTGTGGAAGGCGCAGGACGCGCTCGAGCGCGGGCGGCGCGGCCGCGCGGCGATCCGCGCGCGCTATCACTGGGAGCAGGACGCCGCGCGACTCGAAGACGTGGTCGCTCGCTTCGCCTGACCCGGGGCGGCGCCGCGCGCGCAGCGCGCGGGGCCGCCGCCCGCCACGCATACCGCCGGCGATACCCACC
>CAZIDS010000155.1:0-7629 GCA_964537945.1 uncultured Gemmatimonas sp.
GCGGGCGGCAGTCCGGTCGCCATCCAACGCGGCGCGCGCTCGCGTGCGGTGAACAGCGACGGCAGCAGCCGCATCCACGTCCGCATCACCGGGTCCGGCCGGTCCACCGGGAGGATCATCACCGCGCCCGACTGTGCCTGGACCACCGCCGTCGCCGCGTGCTGGGCGTAGTGGATCAACCGCGGCGCGTCCGGCGGCCCGATCGGCTGCCGCTCGCTCAGCGGATAGGTCTCCGACGTCGTGAAGAGCTCGACCACCCAGTACAGCGAGTCGCCGCGCACCACCGGCGTGACGGTCTCGCCGCGCGACAGGAACGGCGTGAGCCGCCCGAGCCGCTTGAGCGCGTCGCGCTCGGTCATCAGCTTCGGGCGCGGCTGCGGCCCCTCGGTCGCGAGCAGACGCGGGTTCTGCTGGTCCCACGCGAGTCCGACGCGCTGGATCGTCGTCTCGAACGGCGGCGCGGCGAGCCGGCCGAGCGTGTCGGCGACGAGGGCGTAGCGCGTCGCGCCCGGATAGACGAGCACGCCGCCGATCCCGCCGTTGCCCGGCACGAGCGAGGGCCGCGGCAGGCGGTTCGCGTCGGTGGCATCGGCACGCAGCCGATCCGCCGGCCACCGCGTGCCCGGCGGCGCGTCCGCCGGCGCTCGGCGCACGAGCTGGGCCTCGAGCCCCATCAGGCCCGGCATCCATGACAACGCGGCGACATCGGTGCCGCGCCGCTCTCGCTCGAGGAATCGCATCAGCGCCGCAGGGTCCCACGCGCTCACCCAGCGCGCGACCTCGCCCTCGCCGAGCATCCGCAGCGGGAGCGTGTCGGGGCTCGCGATCTGGTCCACGCCGAACGCGCGCCGCGAGTAGAGCAGTCGCGTCGCCTCATACGGCAGCCTCCGCTCCTCGGCCTCGCGGTTCCCCGTCGTCGGCGGCGTGAACACCGGCAGGATGAGCCGTGCGACCGGCCCCGCGACGATGAGCGAAGTCACGATCGCGATCGACGGCCGCATCAGCCCGCGCCACACGGTGAACCCGAACACGAACCCGAGCGGTAGCGCCGCGAAGCTCAGCACGTACAGGTACGGCAGCAGCGTCCGGTGATCGTGCAGCGAGAACTCGGGCACCTCGCCGGCGAAGCGGCTCACGCCGGTCCCCTGCGCGAGCAGGTCGAACCGCTCGAGCCGCCAGTGCCACGCGAGCAGCGCGATGCCGATCGCGCCGAGCACGCCCATGTGCCGCCGCACCCAGGCCGACACGTAGAGCCCCCGCTCGTCCCACCGCACGCTCGGCGTCACCACGTAGCCCGTGATCACGAAGAGCGACGTAGTCGCGACGACGACCGTGATGAAGTCGAACGCCATCTGCTCCAGCGGGAGCGTGTTGACGTAGAACGCGAGGTCGCGCTCGAGGTAGGGGTCGCTCTCGCCGAACGGCAGCCCGTGCAGCGCCTGCGCGAGGACGGTCCAGTCCTGGTCGGCGAGGGTGAACAGCGTCGCGAGCAGGGCGGCCACGCCGAACGCGAGCAGCGTTAGCCGCCGCGTCGGGATGGCCTCGCTGATGTGCAGCCCGCCCACCTCGCGCGGCAGCACGAGCGCGACGATGCTCTGCCGCACCGCGAAGAAGTTCGCGAAGCCGAACGCGAAGGCGAGCGAGAAGGTCGCCGCGCGCAGCGTGAGCGACATCAGCGCCCGCTCGCGCCCGAGCGCGTCGGCGCCGACGGCGTGGTGGAACGCCCAGTCGCCGTACACCCCGGCGAACCAGCGTCCCGCGAGGAGGACGAGCGCGAGCCCGGCGACCAGCCAGAGGAGCCCGCGCCGGCCGCTCATCTCAGTGGCCGGTCCCCGGCGTGGTGTTCACGCCCTGCGCCTGCATCCACCCCTCCACCTCGCCCTTGATCGCGGCGAGCCGCGCCTCGCTGTCGGCCTCGAAGCGCATCACGAGGATCGGCTGGGTGTTCGACGAGCGGATCAGTCCCCACCCGCCATCGAACAGGATCCGCACGCCATCCACGTCCGACACCTTGTACTTCGCCTTGAAGTGCGCGAGCGCCTTCCTGACGATCCCTTCCTTGAGGTCGTCGGGGCAGTCGATCCGCAGCTCGGGCGTCGAGACGAAGCGCGGCACGTCGGAGAGCAGCTGCTTCACCGTGCGCTGGGCGTTCGCGACGATCCGCAGCAGCCGCGCCGCGCCATAGAGCGCGTCGTCGTGGCCGTAGAACCCCTCGCCGAAGAACATGTGGCCGCTCATCTCGCCGGCGAGCGGGGCGTGCATCTCCTTCATCTTGTCCTTGATGAGCGAGTGCCCCGTCTTCCACATCACCGCCTTGCCGCCGGCCTTCTCGATGCCGTCGGGGAGCGCCTGCGAGCACTTCACGTCGAAGATCACCGCCTGCCCCGCCCCGGTGCGCTGCAGCACGTCGCGTGCGTAGAGCAGCAGCAGGTAGTCGCCCCAGATGATCGTGCCGTCGCCGTCCACGATCCCGATCCGGTCGGCGTCGCCATCGAAGCCGATGCCGAGTTCGCTTCCCGTCTCGCGGACCGCCTTGATCAGGTCCTGCAGGTTCTCCGTGACCGTCGGGTCCGGATGGTGGTTCGGGAAGGTCCCGTCGCTCTCGGCGAAGAGGAGCTTCACGTCGCCGCCGAGCGCCTTGAAGAGCCCGGGCGCGACGATCGCGCCGGCGCCGTTGCCGCAGTCCACCACGACCTTCAGCGTCTTCGGCAGCGGGCCGATCCGGTCGGCGATGTCGGCGATGTAGCGCTCGACGACCGCCTCGTGCCGCACCTTTCCAGCGCCACCAGGGAAGATCCCCTTCTTGATGATGTCCCGGAGATGCAGGATCCCCTCGCCGTGCAGCGAGCCCGTCCCGATGCAGCACTTGAAGCCGTTGTACTCGGGCGGGTTGTGCGAGCCGGTGATCTGGATGCCGGCGACGACATCGAGCTGGTGCAAGCTCCAGTAGAGCAGCGGCGTCGGCACCTCGCCGATGTCAACGACATCGAGGCCGGCACCAGTCAGCCCCTTCACGAGCGCATCGCGCAGCGCCTTTCCGCTCGGCCGGTTGTCGCGGCCCACGGCCACGGCGCCCTTGAGCCCGCGCTCGGCCAGGATCACCGCGTAGCCGCGCCCGATCGCCTCGGCCGCCTCGACCGTGAGGTCCTTGCCGTAGACGCCGCGGATGTCGTACTGCCGGAAGATGGCGGGGCTGATCATGGACTCTGTTCCGGTGGGGATGCGACACGGGGCGCCATCGTGGCGCCCCGTGGAACCTGCGATGGGCGGCTGGGCCGCGCTACCGGCTCAGCGACGGAACTCCGGACGCCCGATGTCCATCGACGGCGAATACGGGTACTGCCGGAAGCCGTGCCGGCCCGTGATCTCCACCAGGCGCGACGGGAAGAGCCCGAGCCCGAGGATCAGCACGACGGTCACCGCCAGCACCGCGCGCGTGAGCCCGCCCACCTGCGCTGGCTCGGCCGCCCCTTCCGGCCGCGGCTTCATGAACATCACGCGGATCACCTGCAGGTAGTAGCCCGCCGAGATCACCGACGTCACCACGAGGATCACCGCGAGCGTCCCGAGCCCCGCCGGCGACGCGAGCGCCGCCTGCACGAGGTACCACTTCGCGAAGAAGCCGATGCCGCCGAAGACCCGGAAGCCGAGCAGCGCGAGGAGGAACACGGCCATCGCGATCGCCATCCCCGGCCGCACGTGCCAGAGCCCTTCGTAGGCCGAGATCGGCGCGTCGGTGTCCCCCGCCGGCTGCAGCGACGCCACCACCGCGAACGCGCCGAAGGTCGCCAGCGTGTAGGCGAGCACGTAGAACGTGAAGGCCATGCTCGCGAGCGCGCTCGCCGCCGAGATCGCGACGAGCAGGTACCCCGAGTGCACGATGCTCGAGTAGGCGAGCATCCGCTTGATGTTCTTCTGCGCCAGGGCGATCACGTTGCCGACGATCATCGTGACGACGGCCAGCCACCAGACCGCCTTCCCCCACCCCGGATAGGCGAAGTAGAAGGCCTCGTACCAGACGCGCATGAAGGTCGCGAAGGCCGCCGCCTTCACCGTCGCCGCCATGAAGGCGGTGATCGGCGTCGGCGCGCCGTCGTACACGTCGGGCGCCCACATGTGGAACGGCGCGGCCGCCACCTTGAACGCGAGCCCGATCAGCAGGAGCCCGATGCCCACCAGCATCATCGGGTCGGCCCAGAGCTCGAGCTGCTGCACCAGGTAGCCGATCTTGTTGATCTGCGTCTGCCCCGTCGCGCCGTACACCAGCGCCATTCCGTAGAGCAGGAAGCCGGTCGCGAAGGCGCCGAGCAGGAAGTACTTGAGCGATGCTTCGGCCGAGCGCGGCGAACGCCGGTCCATGCCGGCCAGCACGTACACCGCGACCGACATGATCTCGATGCCGAGGAAGATCACCATCAGGTCGCGCGCGGCGCCGAGGATCATCATCCCGCTCGCCGCGAAGAGCACGAGCACGTGCGACTCGGCCTGCGTGATGCCCGTGCGCTCGTTGTGCTCGATGGCCAGCGCGATCGTGCCGGCCGCGCCGAGCAGGACCACGAGGTCCACCATCCAGCGGAAGCCGTCCACTGCGATGACGCCGCCGGCATCGGCGCGGTCGCCGCGGACCGACATCCAGACCACCACCCCGATCGTGCCGATCAGCAGGCCGAGCGATGCGAAGCCGACGTTGCGCTGGTGGCCGTCCGAGTCGGGCCGCCAGGCGGCGTAGAGCATCAGGAGCATCGCCCCGCCCATCAGGATCAGGTCGGGGAGGAGCGCGGCGGAGAGCTGCGCGGGGAGCGTCAGGTCGTAGGTCATCTCAGCGGCCCCCCTGGCCCGCCGGACGCGCACCGCTGCCCGGCCGTGCCTCGACGCTCTGCACGAGCCGCGCGGCGGCGGCCTCGGTCTTGTGGAGGACCGGCTTCGGGTAGACGCCGATCCAGAGGATCGCGATGAGGAGCGGCGTCAGCAGCCCGATCTCGCGCCAGTTGAGGTCATTGCCCTTCAGCGCCTCGTTCTCCGGCTTCACGAGCGGGTTGTAGATGATCCGCTGGACGGCCCAGAGGAGGTAGGCGGCGGCGAAGATCACGCTCGTCGCCGCGATGAAGGCGTACCACGGCTGCGTCGGGAAGGAGCCGAGCAGCACGAGGAACTCGCCGACGAACCCGTTCGTGCCCGGCACGCCGATCGAGCTCAGCGAGAGGATGGTGAGGCAGGTGGCGAAGATCGGCATCACCTTCGCGATGCCGCCGTAGTCCTCGATCATGCGCGTGTGCCGCCGCTCGTAGATCATGCCGATCAGCAGGAACAGTGCGCCGGTCGAGATGCCGTGCGAGATGGTGACGACGAGCGCCCCCTGCATCGACTCGGTGGTCATCGCGAAGATGCCGAGCATCACGAAGCCGAGGTGCGAGACCGACGAGTAGGCGACGAGCTTCTTGAAGTCGGGCTGCACGAGCGCGACGAGCGCGCCGTACACGATGCCGATCACCGCGAGCACGAGGATCAGCGTCCGGACCGTCGGGTCCATCGCGACGTCGGGGAAGAGCGGCACCGCGAACCGGACGAAGCCGAAGGTCCCCATCTTCAGCATGATCGCGGCCAGGATCACCGAGCCCGCGGTCGGCGCCTCGACGTGCGCGTCGGGGAGCCACGTATGGAAGGGGAACATCGGGACCTTCACCGCGAACGCGAGCGCGAAGGCGGCGAAGAGCCAGAACCCGCCGGCGATCGGCGCCGCGCGCGACATGCTCATGATCGCGTCGTAGCTGAAGTTCAGCCCGCTCCCGCGCCCCGCCTGCAGGCCGAGCCAGACGATCGCGACCAGCATCAGCAGCGAGCCGACCATCGTGTAGAGGAAGAACTTGAGCGACGCGTAGAGCCGCCGCTGCCCGCCCCACACCCCGATGATCAGGTACATCGGGATGAGCATCACTTCCCACATCACGTAGAACAGCGCGAGGTCGAGCGCCATGAAGACGCCGAGCATGCCCGTCGTGAGGATGAGCAGCAGCGCGTAGTACGAGTGCGTCTTCTCGCGGATGCTCGTCCAGCTGCCGAGCACGGCGAGCGGCATCAGCAGCGTCGTCAGCAGGATGAGCATCAGGGCGATGCCATCGATGCCGACCGTGAACCGGATGCCCCACTGCGGGATCCACGCCAGGTCCACCACCGCCTGCCAGTCGGGCGTGCCGACGTCGGTGGACCACCAGAGTCCGAGCGAGAGCAGCGCTTCGAGCACGAAGATCCAGAGCGCGAGCGACCGCGACGACTTCATCGCCGCGTCGCCGTCCTGCTTCTGCAGCCAGCCCTGCAGCGCGATCAGCAGCGCGCCCAGGAGCGGCAGCGCCAGCAGCGCCGGCAGGATCCAGCTGTCGTACCGCATTCCGTCGAGGAACTGATTCACGTTCTATGGCCTCAGCGGAAGGTGATGACGTAGAGCACGGAGACGACGCCGAACAGCAGCACCCAGGCGTAGGTGCCGACGCGTCCCGTCTGCAGCTGCGAGCCCGCCCAGCCCACGGCCCGCGTCACCAGCGCGCTCCCGTTCACGAAGAGCCCGTCGATGATGCCGGCGTCCATCCCCTTCCACAGCACGGTGCGCGAGACGTTCACCGTCGGGCCGACGGCGACCTTCTCGTAGAGTTCGTCCACGTACCACTTGTTGAGCAGCGTCTTCTCGATCCCCTGCTCCGCCGGCGACTCCTTCGCCGGCTTGAGCTTCGCGGGGTCGAGGCGCATCACCGCGATCGCGATGCCAGCGATGGCGATCGCCACCGCAGTGCCGATCAGCGCGTACTCGGTGCTGTGCGCCAGGTGCAGCTCCTCGCCGTGCAGGACGCGCAGCGTCCCCGCGCCGACCACCGGCTCGAGCCAGTGGTGGAGCGTCTCGCCGGGCCCGAGGGCGCCGCCGAGGATGGCCGGCAGGTTGAACCAGCCGCCGGCGAGCGAGAGGATGCCGAGCACGACCAGCGGGCCGGTCATGATCCACGGCGCTTCCTTGAGGTGCGGCCGCTCCGCCTCCCCGGTCCGGTTGGGGCCGTGGAACGTGTAGAGCATCATCCGCGTCATGTAGATCGCGGTCATCAGCGCCGCGGCGAGGCCGAGCGCGTACACGCCGTAGAGCACCGCGCTGCCCGGGATGCCCAGCCAGTGCGCGTCGGCCAGCGTCGAGCCGTGCGTCCGCGCGAAGACCGACGCGAGGATCTCGTCCTTCGAGAAGAAGCCCGAGAAGACCGGGATGCCGGCGATCGCGAGCGTCGCGATCCACATCAGCCAGAAGGTGACGGGCATGTGCTGCTTGAGCCCGCCCATGTTCCGCATGTCCTGCGCGTCGTCGTGATTGTGCGTCGCGTGGTAGGCGTGGTGCATCGCGTAGATCACCGAGCCCGACCCGAGGAAGAGCAGCGCCTTGAAGAAGGCGTGCGTCATCAGGTGGAAGATGCCCGCGGTGTACGCCCCCACTCCCACGCCGACGAACATGTAGCCGAGCTGGGAGACGGTGGAGTACGCGAGGACCTTCTTGATGTCCCACTGCTTGAGGCCGATCGTCGCGGCGAGGACCGCCGTGAGCGCGCCGACCACCGCGACCGTGAGCTGCGCGACCGGCGCCATCGAGAAGAGCGCGGC
>CAZIDS010000156.1:0-7571 GCA_964537945.1 uncultured Gemmatimonas sp.
CTGCGGTACGAAGCCGATCTCGCGCCGCAGCGCATCGAGCGGCAGGTCGCGCAGGTCCACACCGTCGAGCCGGATGCGGCCGGCCGTCGGGTCCGACAGCCGCGGCACGAGCTCGAGCAGCGCGGTCTTGCCGGCCCCCGTCGCGCCGACGATGCCGAGTGTCGCGCCCGCGGGCACGTTCACGCTCACTCCCGAGAGCACCTCGCGTCCCGCCCCGCCGGCCTTCAGGGGATACGCGAAGTGCACGCCGTCGAACTCGAGCGCGCGCCCGCCTGAGGTCACCGGAAGCGTCGCCGGCGTGCGCGGCGGTTCGGGGTCCCGGATGGTCGCCTTCGCGTCGAGGATCTCGAGCAGTCGCGTCATCGACGCCGCGCCGCGCTGGAAGAGACTCGTGACCCACCCCAGCGCGATCAGCGGCCAGGTGAGGTTCGCGAGGTACAGTCCGAACGCCACGAAGGCGCCGATCGTGAGCCGTCCATCGAGCACCATCCCGCCGCCCAGCCAGAGCACCACCGCAGCGCCCAGCCCGGCGAGGAGCGCGAAGGACGGATTCATCAGCCCGTTCATCCTGACCAGCCGCAGGTTGCGGCGCAGGTACTCGCGGCTCAACGCATCGAAGCGCTGCGCCTCCGCCCCTTCCTGCTGGTAGGCCCGCACGATCCGCACGCCCGAGAGGTTCTCCTGCACCTGCGTCGTGAGGTCGCCGAACTGGGCCTGCACCCGCTCGAAGCGGTCGTGGATCGCCCTGCCGAGCCGCAGCGTGAGGATCGGGAGCGGCGCCATCGGGAGGAGCGCGAGCAGCGTGAGCCGCGGCGAGATCGCGATCATGTACGAGAGCGCGAAGAGCCCGCCGAAGAAGGTGTTCGTCAGGTACATCACGGCTGGCCCGGCGGCCATGCGCACGGCGCCGAGGTCGTTGGTGAGGCGCGCCATGATCTCGCCGGTGCGCGTGCGCCCGTACCAGGCCGTGTCGAGCCGCGTGAGCCGCGCGAAGAGCGCGTCGCGCAGGTCGTT
This sequence comes from uncultured Gemmatimonas sp., assembly GCA_964537945.1. Taxonomy (GTDB): domain Bacteria; phylum Gemmatimonadota; class Gemmatimonadetes; order Gemmatimonadales; family Gemmatimonadaceae; genus Pseudogemmatithrix. Next base: position 1,015 of record CAZIDS010000156.1, read on the forward strand.
CTCCACCACGCGCGAGATGCCGTTGAGGATCTCGCGCATCTGGAACCGGAACCACCCCATCACGAGCGTGACCACGACCATCAGGGCGGCGATCCGCAGGATCGACCCGAGCGGCGCACCGGCGCCCATCGCGTCGATCGCCTGCCGCAGGAGCGTCGGGAGCACGCTGTAGATCGCCGTCGACGCGAGCACGCACGCGAGCCCCGCGGCGTAGCGCCAGCGATACGCGCGGACCCAGGGCCAGAGACGTGTGAGAGAGGTCACAACTCGGGTGAATCGTTGCGTCGACGCGCGGGTAACAGCACAATTGGGTAGCACCGAAGGCCCCCAACCCGAGAGGACCAGATGCTTGCGTATTCTATCCGGCGCGCCATCGCGCCGCTGACCGTCGTCGCCCTCATCGCCGCCTGCGGCGGCGAAGCCAAGACCGACGACGCCGCCCGCGACATCCAGCTCGCGCCGCAGGACTCCGGCGCCCCGATCGCCGACACCGCCGTGAGCACGCCGAACGCCGCGCCGGCCCCGGCCGCCGCCGCGCCCGAGACGAAGGCGCCCGCGCCCCGTCCGACCGCCTCGGCGCCGACCGCGACCAAGGCCCCTGCCGCGCGGATGGGCACCATCGCCGCCGGCACCTCGTTCGACGTGAAGACCGGCGCGAAGATGTGCACGAACACCCACAAGGTGGGCGACCTCTTCACCGCCACGCTCGCCGCCGACGTGATGGGCTCGAACGGCGCCAAGATCCCCGCCGGCTCGACCGTCAACCTCCGCGTCACCGAGTCGCAGATCTCGAAGAACGCGAAGGACCAGTGGAAGTTCGCGTTCGACGTCGTCTCGGTCGTGATCGGCTCGCAGACCTACGACGTCGAGGGTGACGTCACGAAGGTCGCGACGATCGAGGCCGTGCGCTCGCAGAGCACCGGCCAGCAGGCCGGCAAGGTCGCCACCGGCGCCGCCATCGGCGCGGTCGCGGGCCAGGTGCTCGGCAAGAACACGAAGAGCACGGTGATCGGCGCCGCGGTCGGCGCGGCGGCGGGCGGCGCGGTCGCCGCCGGCACCGCCGACTACGAGGGCTGCCTGAACGCGAACGGCACCATCACGGTCGCGATCACGAAGGCGCTGAGCGTGCCGCGCGCGTGATGCGCGCGGCCCGTTCGTTCGGCCTGCTCCTCCTCGCCGGGTGCGCCGCGTCAAGCGGCGCACCCGGCGCGTTGCCTGGAGCGGATGCGCGCGCCGTGCCGGGTGTGGCCGCCGCGAACCCGCTGGCGGTGGATGCCGGCCTGCGCGTGCTCGCGCGCGGCGGCAGCGCAGTGGATGCCGCCGTCGCCGTGCAGGCGATGCTCGGCCTCGTCGAGCCGCAGAGCTCGGGACTCGGCGGCGGCGCCTTCCTGATGCATTACGAGGCGCGCACCGGGAAGATCACGATGTTCGACGGCCGCGAGATCGCGCCGATGGGCGCCGACTCGACGATGCTGCTCGACGCCGAGGGGAAGCCGCTGCCGTTCGACGTCGCGGTGGTGAGTGGCCGCGCGACCGGCGTGCCCGGCGCGATGGCGATGCTCGGCGTCGCGCACGCGCGCTTCGGTCGGCGTCCCTGGAACTCGCTCTTCGCTGACGTCGCGCAGACGGCCGACACCGGCTTCGCGGTGCCGCGCCGGCTCGCACGCTTCGCGAACGGCAACGCGGTGCAGGCGCGGCAGCCCGACATCAAGGCGCTGTTCCTCGGCGCGAACGGCCGTCCGGTGCAGTACGGCGAGAAGCTCCGCAATCCCGCGTACGCGGCCACGCTGCGCGCGCTGGCGACGCGCGGCCCGCGTGCGCTGCTCGAGGGCGAGATCGGCGACGCGATCGTGAAGCGCGTGCGCGAAGGCGAGTACGCGAGCTTCATGACGGTCGAGGACCTGCGCCGCTACCAGCCGGTGGAGCGCACGCCGCTCTGCGCGCCGTACCGGCAGTACACGGTCTGCGTGCCGCCGCCGCCGTCGAGCGGCGTCGCGCTGCTCCAGCTGCTCGGCATCATGGACCGCACGGACGTCGCGTCGCGCGGCCCCGAGGACCCGCAGGCCTGGTTCCTCTTCGCCGAGGCGAGCCGGCTGATGTACGCCGACCGTGACCAGTACGTCGCGGATCCCGCCTTCGCGACGGTGCCGGTGACGGCGATGCTCGACACGGGCTACCTGCGCGCGCGCGCGGCGATGATCGGCGGGACGGCGATGGCCGCGCCGCGGCCTGGCGAGTTCGCGATGACCGCGGGCACCGGCGACGATGCGACGGTCGAGGCGTCCGGCACGAGCCACTTCATCGTGATCGACCGGCAGGGGAACGTGGTCTCGATGACGACGACGGTGGAGTCGCTCTTCGGCAGCGGGCGCGTGGTGGGCGGCTTCGTGCTGAACAACCAGATGACGGACTTCTCCTTCGCGCCGGTCGCGCCGGACGGGAAGCCGATCGCGAACCGCGTCGCGCCGGGCAAGCGTCCGCGCTCGTCGATGACGCCGGCGATCATCCTCGACGCGAACGGCCGCTTCCGCGGCGCGATCGGGTCGCCGGGCGGCTCGGCGATCCTGGCCTACAACGGCAAGCTCGCGCTCGCGACCCTCGGCTGGGGACTGCCGGTGCAGGCGGGCATCGACCTCCCGAACGTCGTCGCGCGCGGCGAGCGCTTCAACGGCGAGGCCGCGCGGTTCCCGCAGTCATTGCGCGACGCGCTCGCGGCGCGCGGGGTGACGATCATGCCCGGCGAGGGCGAGGACTCCGGGCTGCAGGGGGTCATCCTGCGCGCGGCCGGCGGCACCGAAGGGGGCGCCGACACCCGCCGCGATGGGACTTGGCGCACGCTGCCGCCTCGATAGAAACTGCAACTGATTCAACACAGAGGTCGCGGAGGGCGCGGAGGACTGACTGAGGGTCGGGGCGCCTTCGACCGGCTCGCAGTGGGGCACGAATCCTTTGGAGGTGACAGCGAGCGCCACGAGGGCTCGTTGTCACCCCCATCAGTTGCAGTGGCAGGTGAAGCAGAGGAAACGAGTCCCGGCGAACGAATGCCTCAAGGCGGCTCGAAACCCCTGTGAGCCCTAAGCCCCCTGCGTCGAAGCCGTTGCAGTTCTCCGCCGTTCTCCGCGAGCTCCGCGCCCTCTGTGGTGAACGCCGTTGCCGTTCTCAGCGCCCACCACGAAACCGGTACCGCACCCCGAACCGCGTCGTGTAGTGCTTCACCGAGCGACTCACGCCGGCCGGGATGCCATCGGCCGACCCCCACAGCGTCGAGAAATCCTGCACCAGCAGCAGCGACGCCCGGTCCCCGATCGTGAACCCGAACCCGTAGCCGACCACGAGCGTGAACGCGTTGCGCGCCTTCGCCTCGTCGGCCGTGAGCACGTCCGTCCCCGAGTAGTTCGCCCACCGCGACAGCCCGCCCCCGATCTCGATGATCTGGTGCGGCCCCTCGGTCTCGGGCGTCCGGAACGTCGCGAGGAACTGCTGCAGTTGGATCGTCCCGTCCGAGTTCGGCGGCGCCGTCCCGCCGCTGCGCGCGAGCGGCACGTCGGCGAAGGTGATCGCCGCGTTCACCGACCCGCTCCGCATCCCGTACTCGAGCGAGCCCCGGTACTGCAGCGCCTCCCCCATGCTCCAGAGCGCGTCGCTCTGCCCGTCATAGCGACTGGCCCCCTGCAGGAACCCCATCGTCACCGAGACCGCGAGCGGGCGCCGCGCCTGGTCGGGGGACGGGACGCTGATCACCTGCGCGGCGACCGGGCGCGCGGCGAGGAGCGCCGTCGCGAGGATGAGGATGCGAGTGGTCATCACGCTCGATAACTTAGGGAACGCGGCACCCGCGCGACACCGACGCGGGCCGTCCCACTCAGACCCCGCCCCCACGTGCTCGATCCCCGGGTCACCGAGCGCCGCAACCCGCGCAGCGCCGACATCGACCTCGCCGCACCGCTCGCGATCGTGGACCTGATGAACGCCGAGGACCGCGGCGTCGCCGATGCGGTCGCCGCGCAGCGCGAGCACATCGCGCGCGCGATCGAGCTCACCGAGGCGGCGTTCCGCGCGGGACACCGCCTCTTCTATTGCGGCGCCGGCACCTCCGGCCGCCTCGGTGTCCTCGACGCGAGCGAATGCCCGCCCACCTTCGGCAGCGACCCAGCGATGGTGCAGGGGATCATCGCCGGCGGACTCCCCGCGCTCACCCGCGCGCAGGAAGGCGCCGAGGACCGCCCCGAAGGCGCGCGCGCCGATCTCACCGCCGCCGGCGTCGCCGCCGGGGACTTCGTCGTCGGCATCGCCGCGAGCGGGACCACGCCGTACGTCCGCGCCGCGCTCGAGCACGCCAGGTCGGTCGGTGCGCGCACCTGCATCCTCGCCTGCTCGCCGCCCGCGCCTGACCTCGTCGCGATGGTGGACGTCGCGATCGTCGCGATCACGGGGCCTGAGGTCGTCACCGGCTCCACGCGCCTCAAGGCCGGCACCGCGACGAAGATGGTGCTCAACATGATCACCACCGGCGCGATGATCCGCATCGGCAAGACCTACGGCAATCTCATGGTCGACCTGCAGGCGACCAACGAGAAGCTGAAGGACCGCTCCGAGCGCCTCGTGATCACCACCACCGGCCTCACGCGCGACGGCGCGCGCGAGCTGCTCGCACGCGCGCAGGGCAGCGTGAAAGCCGCGATCGTGATGCACAAGCTCGGCGTGGACCGCGCGACCGCGTTGGCGCGCCTCGCGGCCGAGGGCGGCGTGATCCGCCGCGTGGTGCCCGACGCCCCGCCGCCGGTGGAGCCCGCGTGAGTGACGCGAAAGGCGCCGCCGCACGCGCCGACGGCCCCCCGATGGTCCTCGTCGGCCTGATGTCCGGCACCTCGCTCGACGGCATCACCGCCGCGGTCGTGCGCTTCACCGAGACCGACGGCCGCGTGACGCCCGAGCTGCTCGCGCACGTGGACCATCCCTACGCGCGCGACGTCCGCGAGCGCCTCGCGCGCGCCCTCGAGGGCGCGACCCCGAGCGAGTACACCACCCTCGACTTCGCGCTCGGCGGCCAGCTCGCCGACGCGGCCATCGCCGCCATCGCCGAGTGCGGTGTCGCGCGCGAGCAGATCGCCGCGATCGCCTCGCACGGGCACACCGTCTGGCACGAGCCGCCGCACGGCACCTGGCAGTTCGGCCAGCCCGCGGTGCTCGCCGAGCGCACCGGCATCGACGTCATCGCCGACTTCCGCGTGCGCGACGTCGCCGCGGGCGGGCAGGGCGCGCCGCTCGTGCCGATCGCCGACGCGCACCTCTTCGCCTCCGACGACCGCTGGCGCGTCCTGCAGAACCTCGGCGGCATCGGTAACCTCACCGTCGTGCCGCCGCGCGGCGCCGTGCACGCTTCACACGCCGACATCCGCGCCTTCGACACTGGCCCCGGCGTCTGCATCATCGACGGCGTCACGCGGCTGCTGCGCCCCGGACTCTCGTTCGACGTGGATGGCAAGCTCGCGCAGGCCGGCCGCCCGATCGAGGCGGTGATCGAGGCGCTGCTCGCCGACAAGTACTTCGCGCAGGAGCCGCCCAAGAGCACCGGCCGCGAGCGCTTCACGTCGAAGTACATCGCGGCCTTCGTCGAGCGCTGCCGCGCCACGAAGACCGGCTGCGCCGACGAGGACATCGTCGCGACCGCGACCTGGTTCACCGCGCGCAGCATCGCGCTCGCTTTCGAGCGCTTCGTGCCTCAACCCGTCGAGGAGGTGCTCCTCTCCGGCGGTGGTGCGCGCAATCCGGCGCTCCGCGAAGCGATTGCGATGACGCTCTCGCCGCGCCTCGTCCAGCCCTTCGATCGGGTCTTCTTCGACGGCGGCGCCAAGGAGGCGGTCGCCTTCGCCTTCTTGGGCTGGCTCCACCTGCAGCGCCGCCCCGGGAACCTCCCGTCGGCGACCGGCGCCCGCGGGCCCCGCGTGCTGGGCGCCCTCTACCCGAAGTGACCCACCCGCTCGCCCAGCTCCTCATCCCCCAGCTGCGTCACGACGCGGGGATGGGTTTCGGCCACCTCGAGGCCTACATCGACGAGGCGCTCGAGCTCGGCGTCGGCGGCTTCTGGATCCAGGGCGGCTCTCGCGCGGAGATCCTCGCCCTCACCAACGAGCTGCATCGCCGGTCGCGGATCCCGCTGCTCATCGCGGCGAACGTGGATGGCGGCCCCGCCTCTGCGGTCGACGACGCGACGGGCCTGCCGCCCTTCGCCGCGATCGCCGCGCTGCGCGACGCCGAGGTCGTCCGCCGCGCGGCGAAGCTCACCGCGCGCGAGCTGCGCGGCCTCGGCATCAACTGGCTCCTCGGCCCGCCGGGCGACCTCGAGCGCGAGCCGCGCAATCCCGTCCTCGGTGCCGACAGCTTCGGGCTCGATGCGCAGCGCGCGGCCGAGTACGTGGTCGAGTGGGTGGATGCGGCGCAGGCCGAGGGCGTGCTCGCCTGTGTGCGGCACTTTCCCGGCATCGGCCGGCTGCTGCAGGATCCGGCGCTCGGGCCCGCGGGCGTGACCGCGTCGGCTGGCACGCTCTGGGCCGACG
>CAZIDS010000157.1:0-7553 GCA_964537945.1 uncultured Gemmatimonas sp.
GCGCGAGCTTGGTGCCCGAGCCGATCGAGAAATGCGCCGTGTGCGCGGCGTCGCCGAGCAGCACGACCGCGACGCTCCCCTGCGGCGAGCCGACCTGGTGGGTCCACGCGTCGCACGTGACGCGCGGGAAGCGGATCCACGAGGCCGAACCGCGGAGGTGGGCCGCGTTGCTGAGCAGCGGCGCACCGTCGAGCGCGCGGGCGAAGAGGCGCTCGCAGAACGTGATCGACGCCGCGGCGTCCATCGCGCCGAGCCCGGCGGCCTGCCACACCTCCTCCGGCGTCTCGACGATGAACGTGCTGGTCGCGCCGTCGAACTGGTACGCGTGCGCCTGGAACCAGCCGTGCGGCGTCTCGGCGAAGTCGAAGGTGAAGGCATCGAATCGGCGCGGCGTGCCGAGCCACGTGTAGCGGCATCGCCGGAGGTCGACGGCGGGCTTGAAGGCGGCGGCGTAGTGCTCGCGGATGCGGCTGTTGATCCCGTCGGCGACGACGACGAGGTGGAACTCCTCGCGCGCGAGGAGCGCATCGAGGTCGGCGGGTACGTCGGTCTCGAAGCGCAGGACGACGCCGAGGGCGGCACAGCGCTCCTGCAGGATGCGCAGCATCTCCTTGCGGCCGATGCCGGAGAAGCCGTGCCCGCCCGAGCGCATCGTGCGGCCGCCGAAGTGGACGGCGATGTCGTCCCAGTGATGGAGGCGGCGCGCGATCGCCTCGCCGCGCTCGGGGTCGGCGGCGCGGAGGTTCTGCACCGTCTGGTCGGAGAGGACGACGCCCCAGCCGAAGGTGTCGTCGGCACGGTTGCGCTCGCGGACCTCGACATGGACGGCGGGGTGGCGGCGCTTGAGGAGGAGCGCCGCGTAGAGCCCGCCCGGACCGCCGCCGACGACGAGGATGCGCACGGGGAGAGGGTGCAGCCGATTACTTCAAATGTCAAGGAACAGCCGGTGCGCGCGGGGCATCGGTGGGGGGCGGCGCGGGCCGGCACGGGCCGGCGGGACCGCCCTCCCGTCCGCCGCACTACCGCCCGCCGCTAGATTCCCTCCGGTGCCCGGCGCGTCCCGCGGCGGGCGCGATCCCCAGGACCCATTCAATAGACAGTGGCATCGAAGAAGAGCAGCGGCGGCCGGGGCGGCCGCGGTGGACGTGGCCGGAGCGGCGGAGGCCGGCGCAAGCGCTCCGGCGGCAAGGGCGGCACCTACCTCCAGCCCCAACTGACCTCGCAGCCGACGGGTCGCGACGCGTATGTCGAGACGCGCCTGTGGCTCATCGAGCGCTTCGGCCCCGTGTGCGCGTACTGCGAGAGGATCGTGAAGCCGGCGACGATCACGCTCGACCACGTGACGCCGCGGCGCGGCCAGACCGCGTACGACCGGCGCGACAACCTGGTGCTCTGCTGCCGCGCCTGCAACGCGGCGAAGGCCGACACGCCGATCCTCGCCTTCCTCTTCGCCAAGCGCGCCCGCGTCATCGCGCTCTTCAAGTACGGCCAGCACCTCTCGCACCAGCTCGTCGAGATGGTCAAGGACCTCCTCCCGCCCGACGAATGGCCGGCGATCCCCGTCCCGCTGAAGGAACGTCCCGTCGGCCATCGCAAGGCGGCGTGGGAGCTCTTCGGCTTCGACGATGACGGTCCCTCGCCCTACATCGACGCCTGAGCCCCGCGGCGCAGCCGCAGGAGCCCCGATGTCCGTCCGCTACATCTCGACGCCCGGCGCACCCGAGCCCGCCGGCCACTACTCGCAGGCCGTCGTGCACGGCGGCGTCGTCTACGTCGCCGGCATGCTCCCGCTCGACCCGGCGACGCGCGAACCCGTCGCCGGCGGCATCGAGGAGCAGCTCGAGCGCGCGCTGCGCAACATCGAGGCGGTGCTCCACGCGGCCGGTTCCGACTTCGCGCACGCGCTCAAGCTCACGGTGTACGTCCCCGACATCGCGCTCTGGGGCAAGGTCAACGCGACCTACGCGCGCGTGATGGGCGACGCGAAGCCCGCGCGCGCCGTCATCCCCACGCGCGAGCTCAAGCCCGGCATCCTCGTCGAGATCGACTGCATCGCCGCGGTGCGCCCGTGAGCGGCGCCACGCTGCACGATCTCCCGACGCCGCACCTCGTCGTCGACCGCGCGCGCGTCGCGCGCAATGTCGAGCGCATGGGCGCGCACGTCGCCCGGCTGGGCGCGCACCTCCGGCCGCACGTGAAGACGCACAAGGCGATCGAGGTCGCGCGGATGCAGCAGGCGGCCGGCATGCGCGGCATCACCGTCTCGACGCTGGCCGAGGCGCGCGCCTTCGCCGCGCACGGGTTCGACGACATCACCTACGCGGTGCCGGTCGAGCCGGGGAAGTTCGCCGCCGTCGCGGCGATGAACGCCGAGGGCACGCGCCTCGCCGTCATCACCGACGACCTCGCCGTGCCCGGACCGCTCGGGCTCGCCGCGCAGGCGGCGGGCGTCACGATCGACACGTGGGTGAAGGTGGATTGCGGTTACCACCGGTGCGGCGTGGACCCGGTGGCGGGCGAGTTCGTCGAGCTCGCCCAGCGCATCGGCGAGCGGACGCACCTCCGCTTCGCCGGGATCCTCTGCCACGCCGGCCACTCGTACCAGGCGCGCGGCCGCGAGGCCGGCCGCGCCGGCGCGCGCAGCGAGCGCGACGAGATGGTCGCCGCCGCGGCGACGCTCGCGGCGCGGGGCATCGCCGTACCGTCGGTGAGCGTGGGCTCCACGCCCACGGCCGTCCACGTCGACCACCTCGAGGGCGTCGACGAGGTCCGCACCGGCAACTACTGCTTCTTCGACCTGATGCAGGTGCGCATCGGCAGCTGCACGAGCGACGACGTCGCGCTGTCGGTCCTCTCGGCCGTCGTCCACCGCGACCGCGCGGGCGGGAAGGTCATCCTCGACGCCGGCGCGATCGCGATGAGCAAGGACACCGGCATCACCGACCCGGACGGCGTGACGCACTACGGGCATCTCGCCACCGTCGAGGGGGAGCCGCTCGGCCTGCGCGTCACCACGCTCTCGCAGGAACACGGCTGGGTGAGGGTCGCCGACGGCGCGATGCTCGACCGGCTCCCGGTCGGCACGCGGGTGCGCGTCCTTGCGAACCACTCCTGCCTCACGGCCGCGCAGTTCCCCGAGTACGCCGCGGTCGAGGAGACCCGCGTGGTCGCGCGCTGGCAGAACCACCGGGGCTGGTGACGCACCGTCCCGCCGGAGCCGCAACGAAGCACCCTCTACGACCGTAGTGCATCCCGTGACCCGAATCATCAGCACGACGGCTCTCGCCGCCGCCGCCCTCTTCGCGCCCGCGCTCGCCGCGCAGGTGCCCGACCACACCCTGCCCGGCGTCCCGGTGCCGACCGCGCACGCCGTGCGGACGACCGCGGCGATGCGCATCGACGGCCGAGACGACGACGCCGTCTGGCGCACCGCGCCGGTGAGCGACGAGTTCTACCAGTTCACGCCCGCCGAGGCGGGGCCGGCGCGCTATCGCACCGCCTTCCAGGTCGCCTTCGACGATCGCACGATCTACGTCTTCACGCGGATGTACGACCCGCATCCGGATTCGATCGTGTCGCTGCTCAGCCGGCGCGACGTGAAGACGCCGTCGGAGTGGATCAAGATCGTGATCGACGGCTTCCACGACCGCCGCAGCGCGATGCAGTTCATGGTGAGTCCCGGCGAGGTGAAGCGCGACGCCACGGTCTTCGGCGACGTCGGCGAGGACATGGCGTGGGACGGCGTCTGGGACGTCGCGACCACGGTGGACTCGCTCGGGTGGACGGCCGAGTTCGCGATCCCGTTCTCGCAGCTGCGCTTCAATCACGCGGACGAGCTCAAGTTCGGCTTCGGCATCTGGCGCGACATCGCGCGGCACGGCGAGCGCGATGCGTGGCCCGTGTACCGTCCGTCGAAGTCCACCTTCGCCTCGCAGCTCGGCGACCTCGACGGCATCCGGGGCATCGGCGAGAACCGGCGCCTCGAGCTGATGCCGTACGTCGTCGCGAAGAACGTGACGCTGCCGACGGCGACCGGCTGGGAGCATCCGCAGTCGCAGACGGTGGGGCTCGACGTGAAGGCGGGGCTCACGAGCAACGTGACGATCGACGCGACGTTGAACCCCGACTTCGGGCAGGTCGAGGCGGATCCCGCGGTGCTGAACCTCTCGGCGTTCGAGGTCCGGTTCGAGGAGCGACGGCCGTTCTTCCTCGAGGGCACGAACCTCTTCCGCTGCAACGGCCCCTGCGAGGGGATCTTCTACACGCGCCGCATGGGCCGCGCGCCGCAGCTCGCGACGAGCGACCGCGACCCGCGGCAGAGCACCATCCAGGCGGCGGCGAAGGTGACGGGCCGCTTCGCGTCAGGGCTCCAGTTCGGGCTCGTCGGCGTGCAGTCGGCGCGCGAGACGGGGCAGGCGGGGCAGACGATCGAGCCGGCGACGACGACGCTCGTGGCGCGCCTCGTGCAGGACTTCCGCGGCGGCCGCTCGCAGATCGGCACGATGCTCACCGGCCTGCAGCGCTCGCTCGACGCGCAGACGGAGCCGTTCCTGCGGAAGGACGCCTACACCGTCCTGCTCCAGGGCTACCACCGGTTCGCGCAGCGCTGGGAGTTCTCGGGCTACACCGGGCGCGTCACGGCGCGCGGTTCGCGCCAGGCGATGGCGCGCACGCAGCTGTCGTCGGTGCACTACTTCCAGCGGCCCGACCACGAGATGCGGTACGACTCGATGCGCACCTCGCTCGACGGCGGGGTCTCGTCGCTCACGCTGCGCCGCTACGCCGGCCGCGTGCGGTGGGAGACCTTCCTCCGCTACGCCGAACCGGGCACGGAGCTGAACGACCTCGGCCTCGTGACGCTGGTGAATGACGTGCAGTCGCGGAACCAGCTGACGGTCAACTCGATCCGGCCGTCGTCGTGGTACCGGCGCGCGAGCGTCTCGGGGAGCGTCGAGAACCACTGGACGACCGGCGGGCTGCCGACCGGCTTCTCGACGAACGTCAACATGGGGACCGAGCTCACGAACTTCTGGTCCTTCTCGGTGAGCTACAACGCCTCGCAGCTGGGCTCGACGCTCTGCGTGAGCTGCGCGCGCGGAGGTCCGCTGCTGCGCGTGTCGCCGTACCACCGGCTGAGTCTCGGCGTGGACGGCGACGCCCGGAAGGCGATCAGCCCCGAGTTCGACTTCCGCGTCGCGAAGGGCGACGAGGGGCGGTCGTGGGCGGTGTCCGGCAGCGCGGGCGTCTCGGGGCGCGTCGGGACGCGCACCTCGATCGAGGCCGGCGTCGGCTACGAGCGCCGCGCCGACGACACGCAGCCGGTGCGCAACTTCGGCGCGGTGCTCAGTGACACCGTCCACTACACGTTCGCGGCGCTGACGCAGGACATCCTCGACATCGAGGTGCGCACGAACGTCACGCTGACGCCGACGCTCTCGATGCAGCTCTACGCGCAGCCGTTCATCGCCAGCGGCGACTTCGACGACTGGCGCGAGATGACCGATCCGCGGGCGGCGCGGTACGCCGACCGCTACCAGCCCTACGGCGGCGGCGCCGACCCCGCCGGCTTCAACCAGAAGCAGTTCAACTCGACGGCCGTGCTGCGGTGGGAGTACCGGCCGTCGTCGGTGCTCTTCGTCGTCTGGCAGCAGGGGCGCGAGGACGGACGCGACCCGGGGACCTTCGAGCTCGGGCGCGACCTGCGCTCGCTCTTCTACACGCACCCCGACAACACGCTGCTCATCAAGCTGTCGTACTGGTTCAACCCGTAGCGGGTCGCGCGCGGCAGCGGCAGCGGTGGCGGTCGCGCGGGCGGACGGGAGCACCCAGATTCTCCCGCCATGCCCCTGATCCCGGATACGACCCGTGAAGCCCGCAAGGTGATCGTCGCCTCGTCCCTCGGCACGGTCTTCGAGTGGTACGACTTCTACCTCTACGGCTCGCTGGCCGCGATCATCTCGCGGCAGTTCTTCTCGGGCGTGAACCCGACGGCGGCGTTCATCTTCGCGCTGCTGGCCTTCGCCGCCGGCTTCGCGGTGCGGCCGTTCGGCGCGGTCGTCTTCGGCCGGCTCGGTGACCTCGTCGGCCGCAAGCACACGTTCCTGATCACCATCCTGATCATGGGCGTCTCGACGTTCGTCGTCGGCGTCCTGCCGTCGTACGCGTCGATCGGCATCGCCGCGCCGGTGCTCCTCGTCGCGATGCGCCTGCTGCAGGGGCTCGCGCTCGGCGGCGAGTATGGCGGCGCCGCGACCTACGTCGCCGAGCACGCGCCGCCGGGGATGCGCGGCGCGTACACGAGCTGGATCCAGACGACGGCGACGATGGGCCTCTTCCTCTCGCTCCTCGTCATCCTCGGCTGCCGCGTCACGCTCGGCACCGACGCGTTCGAGGCGTGGGGCTGGCGCATCCCGTTCCTCGTCTCGCTGCTGCTGCTCGCGATCTCGGTGTGGATCCGGCTCGCGCTCGACGAGTCGCCCGTGTTCAAGGCGATGAAGGCCGAGGGGAAGCACTCGAAGGCACCGCTGCGCGAGTCGTTCGGCCAGTGGGCGAACCTGCGCATCGTGCTGCTCGCGCTCTTCGGCCTCACCGCCGGCCAGGCAGTGGTGTGGTACACGGGACAGTTCTACACGCTCTTCTTCCTCACGCAGATCCTGAAGGTGGACGCGCAGACGGCGAACATCCTCGTCGCGACGTCGCTGCTGCTCGGCACGCCCTTCTTCGTCGTGTTCGGGTCGCTCTCCGACCGCATCGGGCGGAAGTGGCTCATCCTCACCGGCTGCGCGCTCGCCGCGCTGACCTACTTCCCGCTCTTCCGCGCGCTGACGCACTACGCGAACCCGGCGCTCGAGCAGGCGCAGCGGCGCGCGCCCGTCACCGTCGTCGCCGACCCGGCCGACTGCTCGGTGCAGTTCAATCCGGTCGGCACCACGAAGTTCACGTCGAGCTGCGACGTCGCGAAGGCGGCGCTCGTCGCGCGCGGCGTGCCGTACGAGAACGCCGTCGGCACGGGGCCTGCCATCATCCGGATCGGCGGGGAGACGATCGGCGCGTATGACGCGGCGACGGCCACGGTGCCGCAGAAGGCGACGTTCGACGCCGAGCTCAAGCTCGCGCTCGACTTCGGCGGCTATCCGGCCAGGGCCGACCTCGCCGCGATGAACAAGCCGATGGTCGTGGCCGTGCTCTGGGTGCTCGTGCTCTACGTGACGCTCGTCTACGGCCCGATCGCGGCGATGCTGGTCGAGCTCTTCCCGACGCGCATCCGCTACACGTCGATGTCGCTGCCGTATCACATCGGCAACGGCTGGTTCGGCGGCTTCCTGCCGGCGACCTCGTTCGCGATCGTGGCGGCGCAGGGCGACATCTACTCGGGCCTGTGGTACCCGATCGCGATCGCGATGATCACCTTCGTCATCGGCATGCTGTTCGTGCGCGAGACCAAGGACCGCGACATCTACTCGAACGACTGACGCGCGCATCGCCCGATGCGGCGGTCCACGGGCCGCCGCACGCGGCACGCCTCTCCCCGCTCCTCCGCGCGCCCGTCCCCC
>CAZIDS010000158.1:0-5529 GCA_964537945.1 uncultured Gemmatimonas sp.
ATCCAGAACTGCCAGAGCGAGACCATGTCGAGCTTCGGGCCGACGAGGTCCGCGAAGACCGCGCCCTGCGTCTCCGAGAACTCGAGCTTGGCCTCGTCGGCGACCTCCTCCTCGATCTCGAGGAAGAAGGCCGTGACGGCGATCGGGCGGACGCGGTCGGTCGAATCCTTGTACGTGATGTTCGCGAGCCGCGTGCGGTGGTGCACCGAGTCGAGCACCGCGTATGTCCGGTAGAGCAGGTACTCGAGGAGGATGTACTGCTGGTAGTCCTCGACCGCCGGCCGGCAGGGCGTGACGATCTTCAGGCGCGGATTGCCCTGCAGGATCGTGCTGTCGCGGGCGCCGCGGCTCGCGCGGATGTAGAGTGGCGGGAAGGCGCAGTTGCGCGCCTGCCGGCGGAAGTGCCCGCGCGCGCGCAGCTCCACCGCGACCTTCCGTTCGCGTCCCCGCGAGTCGGTGTAGCCCAGCTCGGCGGGGAACCAGCGGAGCTCGGTCGAGTCACGTTCGCGCATCAGGTCGCGCAGGTTCGTCGTGAGCGACACCGTGAGCGGCGCCTCGTCGCGGAAGAGCGCCTGCGCACGCGCGGCGGGAGCCGCGGCAGCGGATGCCGCGGCCAGCGCCGCGGCGAGCAGCAGCGCGGCCAGGAGTGGACGGCGGGGGGTGGGGGTCATCGCAGTTCCACGCCGCGCAGCGGCGAGTCGGGGAAGTTGCCGAGGTCGTCGGTCACGACACCGGGCGTCACGGTGTCGGCCATCGTCACGCCGTACTCGAGCACCCGCAGGTCGTTCTCCTTCACGCTGCCGAGGAACTTCCACTGGCGGAAGAGGCCGTCGAAGCGCTTCTCGCACAGCTCGCGCGCGCGGTCCACGTCCACCGTCCGGATGCGGAGCATGCGCCCATAGCTCGGTGCTTCCTCGGTGGTCGCGTCGTCGTCGGCGAGGTCGGGGTCGTTGCGCTTGCGGCGGCGCCAGGCGCGGTCGGCGAGCGCCTCGAGCTGCTCGGGCGACATCGACTTGAGCACCTCGTCGTCGATCTTCGCGAGGAACATCCCGGTGCGGTTCGCGGTCGCGAGCGCCGACTCGAGCTTCCTCTGCGCGAGCTTCCCCTCGAGCGCCGCCGGCCGGCCGAAGTCGCTCAGCCAGAGGCCGACCATCAGCGCGTTGAAGCCGATCGAGATCACCCACGCGATCTCGGGGGCGACGCCGGCCGCCATGCCGATGCCGATCACGACGAAGATGCCTGCGGCGTCCTTGCTGTCGTCGAGCGAGGTCCGGAAGCGCACCGCGGCGACGATGCCGCCGAGCGAGAAGGCCAGCGCGAGCGATGTCTTCACCATCACGACGATCGCCGCCGCGACCACCGGCAGGATCAGGTAGGTCTGCACGACCGACTGCTGGAAGCCCTTCTTGCGCCGCGTGAGCGTGTACACCCACGCGACCGGCAGCGCCGTGACGAGCGCGGTGGCCATCGCGATCAGCGTCGCGACCGCGGTCGGGACGGCGGCCGCGTCAGCGGCGCCCGCGCCGCCGGTCTGGATGATGCGTGCCGCCTCCTCCGCGGCCGCGACGCCGGCGGTCATCGGCATCGAGTCGCGCAGCCACCAGAAGAGCGTCCCCATCACCGCGTAGAAGACCACGGTGCGCGCGACGATGTTGCGCCAGACGGGGATCTCGGAGATTCGCATCGGTCCTTGGTGGGGGTGACGGCGGGAAAGTGCCGGTTCGCGACCCTCGGGGCAACTGTGACGCACCGCACGCCGCGTCCCCGATGCGGTATCGCGCCGAGCGGCCCGGGGTACATTGAGCGAACCCCAACCCGGTTCCCGTGCGCCCTTCGCTCCGCCCGACGACCGCCTCGCTCTTCCGCGCCGCCCTCGTGCTCGCCGCCACGTCGCTGCTCGGGTCCGCCGCTGCCGCTCAGGCCCCCGTCGCCAAGCCGCGTCTCGTGGTGTTCATCACGGTGGACCAGCTCCGCCCTGACTACCTCGTGCGCTGGCATGACCAGCTCAACGGCGGGCTCCGGCGTCTCGTGGACGAGGGCGCGTTCGCGCCCGAGGGCGTGCACGACCACGCGATCACCGAGACGGCGCCGGGCCACGCCTCCACGATGTCGGGCCGCTTCCCGTACTCGACGGGCATCGCGAGCAACCTCGCCGGCGTGAACACGGACGACGCGCCGCTCGTCGGCTCCGACGGCACGGGGGCGTCGCCGTTCCGCTTCCACGGCACCACGCTCGCCGACTGGATGAAGGCCGCCGATCCGCGGACGAAGGTCCTCTCGGTCTCGCGGAAGGACCGCGGCGCGATCCTGCCGATCGGCCGCGGCAAGTTCCCGGTCTTCTGGTACGCGCCGTCCACCGGCCGCTTCGTGACGAGCCGCTGGTACGCCGACACCCTGCCCACCTGGGTCGCGGCGTTCAATGCCGAGGATCGCGTGGTCACG
The DNA here is from genome assembly GCA_964537945.1 of uncultured Gemmatimonas sp. Classification (GTDB taxonomy): domain Bacteria; phylum Gemmatimonadota; class Gemmatimonadetes; order Gemmatimonadales; family Gemmatimonadaceae; genus Pseudogemmatithrix. The sequence continues at coordinate 2,443 of CAZIDS010000158.1, forward strand.
CGCTACGCGGGACTCGTCTGGACGCTGCTGCTGCCCGAGGCGTCCTATCCCGAGGCGGACTCTACGCCGGGCGAGATCCCGAGCGGCGAACTGGACTTCCCGCACGACATCCCCGAGGACGCCGCACGGGCGCGCGCCGGCATCATCGGCACGCCCTGGATGGACGAACTCACGCTCGACTTCGCCTGGCGCGGCCTGCGGGCACTCGACCTCGGCGCCGGACCCGAGACCGACCTTCTCGCGATCTCGCTGTCCACCACCGACGCCGTCGGCCACCGGTGGGGGCCCGACTCGCGTGAGCTGCACGACCAGGTGCTCCGCCTCGACCGCTCGCTCGGCGTCTTCCTCGACTCGCTCTTCGCGCTGCGCGGGAAGGAGAACGTGGTGATCGCACTGACGGCGGACCACGGCGTCGCGCCCGCGCCGGAGACCAAGTCGGCGTGGGGGAACAACACCGGCGCGACCCGCGTCTTCCGCGACGACTTCGGCCCGGCGCTCACCGCCGTCGCGCCGCTCGTGCAGCGTTCCGGCATCGACGCGAACGCGTTCACGTTCGACGGGATGACGCTCGACGTCGACCGCGAGAAGGCGAAGGGGAAGGAGCGGCAGCTCGAGCAGATCCTCCGCACCTTCGCACGCGAGGCGGCGAAGGTGCCTGGCGTCCTCCGCGCCGACGTCATCGACGACCTCGCGCGCGCCGACACGGTGAAGGACACCATCGCCCGGCGCTGGCTGCACATGTTCCGGCCCGGCGGCGAGGTGGGCGTCGCGATCACCCTCAAGCCGTACAACTACTTCGGACGCGGGAACACGGCGACCCACGGCTCGCCGCACGACTACGACGCGCGCGTGCCGGTGATCTTCTGGGGCGCGGGCATCAAGCCCGGCCGCGTGACCGGCGCCCGCGTCGTGGACATGGCGCCGACGCTCGCCGCGCTGCTCGGGGTCCGGCCGCTGGAGAAGCTCGACGGCCACCCGCTGGCACAGGTCCTGCGCGCCTCCCACTAGATTCCGCGCATCGCGGGACGCGCGTCGCGTCCCGCCCCTCGTCCAAGCCGGCAGGCCGGAGCCCGTGCACGACTCCATCTACTTCCAGGAGCACCACCTCGCGACCCGCGAGATGGTGCGTGCGTTCGCCCAGCAGGAGGTCGCGCCCGTCGCGCGGCAGTTCGACGAGTCCCAGGAGTTCCCCTGGGAGAACGTCAAGAAGATGGGGGAGCTCGGCCTCCTCGGGATCCCGTGGCCGGAGGAGCTCGGGGGCGCGGGGCTCGACACCATCAGCTTCATCATCGCGATCGAGGAGCTCGCGCGCGTCTGCGCATCGCATTCGATCACGATCTCGGCCCACACGACGCTCGGCACGTCGCCGATCGTGAACTTCGGCACCGACGAGCAGCGGCGGCGCTTCGTGCCGCGACTCGCGAGCGGCCAGGTGCTCGGCGGCTTCGGCCTGACCGAGCCGAGCGCGGGCTCGGACGCCGGCGGCACCAAGACGACCGCGGTCCGGAAGAACGGCCACTACGTCATCAACGGCACCAAGCGCTTCATCACGCACGCCGGTGTCGGCGAGAGCTTCGTCATCACCGCCGTGACCGACCCGACCAAGGGCACGAAGGGCATCTCCAGCTTCGTCCTCACGAAGGAGACTTGCGACCTCGAGCGCGTGAAGCCGCTCGGCGTCGGCCACGACCCGTCGATCGGCCCGATGAAGGGATTCCGGTCGGGGAAGAAGGAGGACAAGCTCGGCTGGCGCGCCTCCGACACCCGCGAGCTGATCTTCGAGGACGTCGAGGTGCCGGCCGAGAACCGGATCGGCGAGGAGGGGCAGGGCTTCATCAACTTCATGAAGACCCTCGACGCGGGCCGCATCGGCATCGCGTCGCTCTCGCTCGGCGTCGCGCAGGGCGCGTTCGAGCAGGCGCTCGCGTACACGGGCGAGCGGAAGCAGTTCGGCAAGCGCATCGCCGAGTTCCAGGGCGTGCACTTCCAGCTCTCCGACATGGCGACCGAGCTCGAGGCGGGGCGCCACCTGGTGTACCACGCCGCCTGGCTCGCGCAGCACGGCCATCCGTACGGCAAGGAGGCCGCGATGGCGAAGCTCTTCTGCTCCGAGCTCGCGATGCGCAACACGATCAAGGCGATCCAGCTGCACGGCGGCTACGGCTACACCAAGGACTACCCGGTGGAGCGGATGATGCGCGACGCCAAGATCGGCGAGATCGGCGAGGGGACGTCGGAGGTGCAGCGGATGGTGATCGCGCGGCACCTGCTGAAGGGGCTGCACCTGTGAGTGCGCGCGCCGCGCTGCTGCTCGGGCTGCTGCTCGCGGGCCCGGCGGCGCTCGGCGCGCAGGGTGGGGAGGCGGCGCTCGCGCGCTACCGCGCGGCGCCCAAGGAGACCGCGCGCTTCCCGCTGCTGTGGAAGCTGCCTCCGGGGGAGTTCGCGCGGCGCTGGGACGCGGCGCTCGCGGGCGACCTCGCGAAGCTCGACGCGGCGGCCGCGGCCATCGCCGACCCCGAAGCACAGCGGCTTGAGCGGATGCGGCTACGCCTCCGCCACGCGATGGGGCGCGTGACCTACCCGTACTTCGCCTGGCGCGAGGGTGCGGCCGATTCAGTGCGGCTCGACCGCGGTGCGGTGACCGCCGCGCTGTCGCTCCCGCTCTCCGATACGACCTACTGGTCGCTGCCCGAGCACCGCGACCTGGTCGACGCGATCGTGCACGAGCTCGGCCGCAACGCGATCCGTTCCGACTCGATGCTGCGCCGCGGCGACGTGCGCTGGCTGCGCGCACAGCTCGCGATGGTCGCCGTGCTCGCCGATGACGCGCTGATCCGCCGCACGCGCGACGCGCTCGTCGTCACGCACCTCGACGACAACGGCAGCCGAGGCACCGACGCGGTGCTCGCGGCGTGGCGCGAGACGCAGCCCGATCCCGAAGCCGTCGCCGCCGCGGATTCGCTCGCGGGCATCGACCGGGCGCGCCGCGCGGGCCATCGCATCGCGACCTACCGCAGCGTGGACGGCGTCGACCTCGAACTGCACGTGCAGCCGGGCGATCCCGACGCGCCTCGCGCTGCGGGCCGC
>CAZIDS010000158.1:5629-7472 GCA_964537945.1 uncultured Gemmatimonas sp.
CGGCGCCCGCCTTCCTCTGGTTCCACGGCGGCTCGTGGACGACTGGCACCTGGTGGCAGGCCCCGGTGATCTCCGGTGCGCTGCGCGCCGCGGGCGTCACCGTCATCGGCGTCGAGATCCGCACGGGCACGCGCTTCGACGCGGGACCGGTCGAGCAGCTCGACGATGCGATCCAGGCCTGGCGCTGGGTCCGCGCGAACGCCGGCGACCTCGGCGTCGATCCGGAGCGCATCGGCGTCGCGGGCTTCTCCTCCGGCGCGACGCTCGCGCTGATGGTCGGCACGCGCGGGCTCGGCGACCCGTTCGCGCCGCTCCCGGCCGATCGTTTCGCGCGGCGCTATCCGGCGGCCGTGATCGCGATGGGAGCGTGCGCCGCGCCGGCCGCGCCGGACGAGGACGGCTACTTCCGCCGCACGGTCGCGCGATGGGGTGCGGTCGCGAGCTACGACCCGACCGCGCTCGTCGCCGCCGGGCAGCCACCGCTCCTCGAGATCCACGGCACCGAGGACGACTTCTGTCCCTTCGCCGCCGCGCGGACCTTCGTGGACCGCTACAAGGCAGCGGGCAACGCGGGGACCCTCGCGCCGGTGAGTGGCGCGGTGCACTTCTTCCCGTTCTTCGACCGGCCGGGCCAGGCCGACGCCCGCCGCGCGGTCGCGACCGCCCTCAAGGAGTGGGGCTGGGTGCCCTGACCGGCAGCGGCGGTGGTTGCGAACCCCGTCGCCGGGTGGTATCCCTTTAGGCACGAATCGGTTAGCGCCCCGGTTGTCCACGGGGCGCATTGTCTGCCGGGACAGTTTTCCTCGAGCCCCGGCACCTCTCGACGCCAATCCCATCGACTGATGGATCGCACCTGGCTCCGCACCTTCCCGGACGCGCCGTCCGCCCTGCTCGGGCTGGCGGCGAACGACGTCCGGGCGGCAGCCGCGTGGACGATCCGGGACGGGCGCGGGGGCTCACCAGCCAGCTCCATCCATGAAGCGCGAGATCCTGATCTCCGCGACGCAGCGCGAAGTGCGCGTCGCGATCATCGAGGACGAACAGCTCGTTGAACTGCAGGTCGACCGTCCGGAGAACAAGCGGATGGTCGGGGACATCTATCTCGGGAAGGTCGAGGCGGTGCTGCCGGGTCTCCAGGCGGCATTCGTGAACATCGGCACCGAGAAGAGCGCCTTCCTCCACAACTCGGACCTCGTCTACGACGAGGACGGGGATGACGACGACGAGGACGGCGACGACGACGAGGACGGCTCGGAGGCCGACGAGGCCGAGGCCGCCGCGTCGGGCGACGCGCCCGCCGATGCGCCGCCGAAGAAGCCGAAGCGCGGCGGCCGCCGGCGCCGGAAGGACCCGCCGAAGGTCGAGGATGTGCTCAAGCGCGGCCAGTCGATCATCGTCCAGGTCTCCAAGGAACCGCTCGGGACGAAGGGGCCGCGCGTCACGGCGCAGGTCTCGCTCGCGGGCCGGTTCCTCGTCTACATGCCCTTCGCCTCGCGCGTCGGCGTGAGCCGCAAGATCGGCGAGCGCGCCGAGCGCCAGCGCCTGCGCGAGCAGGTGCAGAAGGTCCTGCCGAAGGACTCGGGCGGCGTCATCGTGCGCACCGTCGGCGAGGACGTCACCCAGGAGACCTTCTCGCGCGAGCTGAACACGCTCATCAGCGCCTGGCAGAAGGTCAACAAGAAGCAGAAGTTCGTCGGCAATCCGCCCAAGCTGCTGCACCGCGAGACGTCGCTGACGCGCGGGATCATCCGCGACCTGTTCTCGACGAAGGTGGACCGCCTCACGGTGGACTCGAAGCAGGTCTATAACGAGATCGCCGAGTACCTGAAGGGGATCGCGCCCG
>CAZIDS010000159.1:0-3510 GCA_964537945.1 uncultured Gemmatimonas sp.
CGAGAGCGGGGGACTGGCGATCGCCGGTCCCCCGCTTCGCTTCATCCAGCCGTGCGGATCAGTTCTTGTGGCGGAACGTGATCCGGCCGCGGGACAGGTCGTACGGCGACACCTCGACGGAGACCCGGTCGCCCTGCAGCACGCGGATGCGGAAGCGGCGCATCTTCCCGGCCATCGTCGCCAGGACGTCGTGCCCATTGGAGAGGTGCACCCGGAAGGTCGCGCTGGGCAGCACCTCGGTGACGGTCCCTTCGAGTTCGATCGCTTCTTCTTTCGCCATACGGTCCGGTTGGAGGAGAACGTAGGAACTTACCCGCGGCCGCGGGGCAATGGCAGGGGTCAGGGCCGGTGACCGCAGACGGGGGAGCCGGCGTCGGCGGCCTGGAGGACCGCCACCATCTCGCGGATGGTCGAGGCCCCGGCGTCGGCGTCGTACCACCCCTGCTTCTCGCGGCCGAAGGCCTCGATCGTCCCGGCGGCGCGGGCGTCGATCGCCTTCTGCTGCAGGTTCGAGGGGCGCTCGATGAGGCAGCCCATGTCGTGTCCGTCGGCATCGAGGATCACGAAGGTCGGCGTCGCGGCGCGGCCGTCGGGCGTCCGGTGCGACTCCATCACCGGCCGGCCCGGGCCGGGCAGCACGACCCGCATCTCGAGCGACGGCACGAGCTCGACCAGCCGCGCGATGTACGGCACCGTGTTCACCGAGTCGCTGCAGCTGTCGACCGCGACGACGAGGATGCGCCAGTGCCCCTTCAGCGAGCGCGCGACCGCGAGCACGTCGGGCGCGACCACCGCCGCCTCCGAGTTCCGCACCCACATCTCGCGCCGCTGCGTCGCCTCGGCGAGGAAGGTCTTGAAGTCCTTGCCGCTCGCATAGAGGCCGGCGAGCGAGGAATCGGCGGTCACGGACATGGCAGGCGGCGCGCCGGCGACGGGCGCGGGATCGCAGGGCGGGAGTGGCGCGCCGGCCGAGGCCAGCGCGAGGGCGAGCGGGACGAGCACTGATCACCTCGTGGCGGGGGAACGTGCGATGGCTGGAAGATGGGCACGGCCGGCGCGCCCTGTCCACCGCCGCCCGGCCCGGTTAACCTCCCGCATGGCCGCCGCCGACGCCGTACTGGCGTACCTCGCGCAGAACCGACTCGAGATGGTGGCGGCGCTCTTCGGGATCGTGAGCGTCTGGCTGAGCACGCGCGAGCACATCGCGAGCTGGCCGACGGCGATCGTCAACGTCGGGCTCTACTTCATCGTCTTCCGCCGCGCGGCGCTCTACGCCGACATGTGGTTGCAGGCGATCTATCTCGCCCTCTCGATCTACGGCTGGTACGAATGGAAGTTCGGCGGCCAGGACCGCACCGAACTCCCCGTCTCGCGCGCGACGCGCCGGCACGCCGCGATCCTCGTCCCGATCGGCGTCGCCGGCTCCACCGCGCTCGCCCTCTATTTCGAGCGCCACACCGACGCCGCCCTCCCGTGGCTCGACTCCGCGCTCTCGGTCACGAGCCTCATCGCGCAGTGGATGATGACGCGCAAGCACGTCGAGAGCTGGGCCGTGTGGATCGTCCTCGACGTGATCTACGTCGGGATGTTCATCGGGAAGGGCCTCTACGTGACGGCCTTCCTGTACGCCGTCTTCCTCGCGCTCGCGGTGAAGGGGCTCGTCGACTGGCATCGCTCATGGCGCCTGCGCGCGTCGTCCTGACCGGCCCGGAGTGCACGGGGAAGACGACGCTCGCGTCGCAGCTCGCCGCGCGCTTCGGCGGCACCGAGGTCCCCGAGGCCGCGCGCCGCTACGTGGAGCGCGTCAGCCCGGTGCTCAGCCTCGCCACGGTGGAACCGATCGCGCGACTCTGGCTCGAGCAGGCGGAACGCGCCGGGACGGCGGCCCGCGCCGCCGCGCAGCAGTCGGTGCTCGTCTTCGACACCGACCTCGTCAGCACCGTCGTCTACTCGAAGCACTACTACGGCACCTGCGCCGAGTGGATCGAGCGCGAGGCGGCCGCGCGCCGCGCCGACCTCTACCTGCTCTGCTATCCCGACCTCCCCTGGGTCGCCGACGGCGTGCGCGACCGCCCGGCCGGGCGCGAGGCGCTCTTCGCCGACTTCGAGACCGCACTGCTGGGGATCGGCGCGCGTATCGCCATCATTCGCGGCGAAGGGCCGCTCCGCCTCGACCGCGCCGTGAGCGCGGTCGAGTCGATGCTGCGCGAGCGACGCTCGCCGGTCTAGCCGGGCGTCGCGCTCAGCGCGGTGCCCGCGCCGGCCACGATGCCACGGCCGCATCGAGCGCGACCACGAAGCCGGCGATCGTCCGCGCCGACCGGTAGAAGAAGCCCGGCTCGACCTTCTCGGGGTCGTCGGTCGGCTTGTGGTAGTCGGGATGGTCCTCGACGCCGAAATACGCGAATGGCACGCCGGCCTGGTTGAACGCGCCCTGGTCGGACTGGTTGGTCCAGTCCTCCTGTCCGCCGCCGGAGTCATGCCCGAGCATCAGCTTCACGGCGGCACGCGGCACGAGCGCGTCGAGCAGCGGACGCATCTGCGCCCACGGCGTCGCGCCCGCGGCGTAGAGCTCGCCCTTCTCGTTCCGCGAGACCATGTCGAGGTTCACGTTCGCCGCGATCGCCGCGAGGGGCACCGGCGGCGCGGCGACGAAGGCGCGCGCGCCCTGCAGCCCGCTCTCCTCCGCGTCCCACAGCGCGAAGATGATGGTGTGGGCCGGCGGGTGTGCCTTGAACCACGCGGCCATCGCGAGCACCGCCGCGGTGCCGGACGCGTTGTCGTCGGCACCGTTGTAGACCTGGCCGTTCCGCGTGCCGACGTGGTCGAAGTGCGCGCTCACGACCAGCACCTTCGCGGCGTCGGTGCGGCCGCGCAGCTGGCCGAGCACGTTCGCACCGCGCAGCGAGTCGGCGCTGTTGCGGCGCGGGCGCACCCACGGCTGCTCGTACGACCCGCCGACCGGCTCGAGGCCGATGCGACGGAACTCCGAGACGAGCCAGGCGCGGGCCTTCGCGTTCTCCGGAGTCATCGCGCCGCGGCCGGCCATCGAGTCGTGCGCGAGGCGGAACAGGTCGCCGATCAGGCGCGCAGAGTCCAGGGCGGGGAGAGCGCCACCCGCCGGCGACTGCGCCGCGGAGGCGGTGCCGCGCGCGCAGGCGACGGCGATGGCGAGGACGGCCGCAACGACGACGGGGCGCGCGGCCGCGCGAAGGCGAGAGATGGTCATGCCCGCAATCTGGACGGACGGGCGCGGCGACTCAATCCGGCGCCCGGTTCGTGCGCTCAGTCCAGCGACGCGGCGCGGCTGACGACGATGCGCGCGTAGCGTGGGCGGCTCGCCGATGGGTTCTGCTGCTGGTCGAGGGCGACCACTTGGACGATCCAGGCTCCGGCCGCCGTGGGCTCCTGGGCGCCGACCTTCACCTCGTAGCGCGGCACCGCGATCGACAGGTCCGCCCCGGCAGCCACCCCGACCGCGTCCGCCGGCTCTCGCTTCGCGCTGCCCTC
>CAZIDS010000159.1:3610-7350 GCA_964537945.1 uncultured Gemmatimonas sp.
GCCTTGAGCAGGAGGTTCGGCGAGACGAAGAACCCGCCGCCGAGGTTGGTGCGCGTGACCGTCACGTCCGAGTTGTCCTGCAGGGTCGGGCCGGCGCCGCTGACGCCGAGGTCGCCCGAGAAGGCGTTCCAGCGCCCACCCACGTATCCGCGCTCGCCCGGGCCGAAGCGGTAGACCAGCTCCGCCATCGTCTGCTTGACGTCGCGCGTCACGGTCTCGTTCGCGCGGCGGCCCGAGGCGGTCTCGTACATCCCGAAGAACTCGAGCCCGCGGTACTTGATGAACGGGTTGAACATGACGCTCGTCGCCTCGTCGCTGAACCCCGGCTCGATCATGCCGGAACTCTTCTGGGCGGCCTCGGTCGCGACGTAGTTCTCGAGCACGAAGTAGTAGCGCGATCCGGCGCGGTCACCCGACCACAGCGTGTTGCTGATCGCGCTCTTCTGGCTGCGCCACGACCCGGTGAGACGGACGCGCAGGTCCTCGTTGATCTGGCTGTCGTAGCCGAGCTTCAGCATGTTCGCCGGATCACGATCGGCCGGACGGGCCAGCTGACCGCGGATCTCGCCGTTCGTCACCGCGCCGACGGCCAGGAAGCCGCGATACTGCACGATCGCCTCGGCGCCCACCTCGGTCGTGAAGGCATCCATGATGGCGTTGCCGACGAACGGGTTGTAGATCGCGTTGCCGTTGTCGCTGCGGCGGAAGTGGAAGTCGCCGTAGTTGACCTCGAAGTGGCCGATCTTGACCGTGGTGACCTTCATGATGTTGTGGAAGAGCGGCAGGTCGAACGGCGATTCGTCGATCTGGATGAAGCCGTCCTTGACCCACGTCTCATTGTGGTGCCGGGACGACAGGTAGCTGGTCATCTGCACGCGGATCCCGGGGGCGAGCTGGGCGTTCAGGTACATGTTCGCCGTCGCGTTGTTGAACCCCTTGCCGATCGTGATGAGGCGGTTGCGGTTCGCCACGGCGGCCGAGCCCGCGCTGCCGGGGGACGGATTCACGGCCGCCACGGCGACCGAGTCGGCGTCGTTGGAGTGCGAGAGCCCCTGGAACTGCTGGGTGAACGCGGCGCCGATCGTCATCTTGAAGCCCTCGTACGGGGCCCCGGCCTTCTTGGGCGTCTCGAACATGTTCAGGCCGCGCTGGTCGATGGGACGGGTGTACTGGATGACCAGCGGCTGCGGCCACTTCGCTTGCGAGGAGTCGATCACCTGCGCGCCCGCCGGCGCGGCCACGGCCGCGACGGTGGCGAGGGTGAGAAGGGTACGGAGGGTACGCATAGGGACCTCTGGGATGGTGACCGGGGACTCCGGTCAGGGTTGGAGCTGCAAGTCGAAGCTGACGGTGACCATGGGATCCACCTTGAGCGCGCCCATCATGAGCTTGGGCGGCTCGACTCCCCATTCGGTCATCCGCAGGGCGTAGGTGCCGGTGACGCGCAGCGCGCCAGCCGTGCCGGCCGCGTACTGCGCCGAGAAGCTCACCGGCTTCGTGACGCCGTTGATGGTGAGGGTGCCGTTCATCGTCCCCTGCACCGCCGCGCCGGCCGCGAGCTCGTAGCCGGTCAGCGTGAAGGTGATCGCGGGGTGCTCGGTGCCGTGCAGTGCCCGCATCATGTGGCCGTTCATGGTCCCGTTCGCGCAGTCGAGCTTCGCCGTCGGGAACGTCAGCGTGACGCTCTTCACCGCCTTCTGCGCACGGAGCACGTTGGCGACGGCGCCGGCCTCGGCGTCGATGCGGGCATCGATCTGCGTCGCCTTGCAGGACCAATCGCGCACGGTCGACTTGCCGTCGAACCAGACCTTGCTCTCGGTCCGCAGCGTCAGCGGCGGCTCGCTCGACGGGCGCCAGGCGCCGGCGATGGCCGCGATCAGGATCGCGGCGGCGGCTCCACGGATGCGTCCGGTCATGGGACTCCTCGGTGTTCGGGCTCGAGCGGCGCCCTGTGCGCCTCTCGTGGCCTGAACATCGGTGTCGGAAGAACCCTTATCAGTAGGGCCGAGCCGGAAGTTTGGTACGGGGCTCGTCGGGCTTCGGAGTAGGGGGATTCCCTACGTCAGCCGCAGGGAGGGGCGGCTGGGTACTGGGGCGGCGTCGACCACCCGCTCAAGGTGAGCGTGGTCGTGCCCAGCACGGGCATCCGGCTCTCGATCCGCACGGGGACGTGGCAGCCCGATTCGTCGATATGGATGCGGATCACCCCCGTGCCGCGGTACCGCTTGGGGTCGCGCACCTCCATCTCGATGATCCGCGTGCGGAAGATGCCCGCCGGCGTGGTCAGCGTCTCGCGCCCGCTGATGCGCACCGTCGTCGGGTTCCGCGCGCCGTCGAAGTGCCGGTCGAAGCGCAGCACGGTGTCGCGGTCGAGCGGGAGCGTGCGGAGGAAATAGAGGAACGAGAGCTCGTCGAGGGGCCGCTCGGCGGCGAGCGCGCCCTCGGGACCGAACGCGTCCTTCCAGCGCCGCGCCGCGGCGTCCACGCGCACGTCCTCGTCGCTGCGCGAGAGCAGGTGGCGCTCCTCCTTCGTGAAGCGCACGATCGCGAGGCGTGCGGGGTCGATCCAGGAACTCGTGCGGTCGGTCGCGCGGATGGGCCCCTTCCCCGCGTCGATCTCCGAGCGCAGTCGCCACGTGACGATCCCCTGCTCGGTGACCGGCCCCTCGATCCACATCCTCCCGGTGCCGACGTCGCCGACCCGCGAGACGCGCACCTGGTAGCGGAGCACTTCGCCCACCTCGAACGGGAGGTGCGCCTGCGCGCGCGCGCCCCAGGGCAGGAGCGCGAGGGCGGCGGCGAGGAGGCGGGCGGCGACGGTCACGGCGAGGGAAGGTGGAGACCGGTGCCCCGCTCCGAAAGCCGGAAGCTGCCGTGGCGGCGGTGCGGGATGTCCTGACGGGAGAGCGAAGGGGCGGAGCCTCGCGGCCCCGCCCCCGCTCACATCTCACATCTCACATCTCACATCTCACATCTCACATCTCACGTCCCGGTCTACTGCACCGCGTTGATCATGTCGAAGATCGGCAGGTACATGGCGACGACCATGCCGCCGACGACGACGCCGAGGAACACGATCATCATCGGCTCGAGCAGCGAGAGGAGGCCGGAGACCGCGGCGTCCACTTCCTCGTCGTAGAAGTCGGCGATCTTCGAGAGCATCTCGTCGAGGCCGCCGGTCTGCTCGCCGACGGCGATCATCGAGATGACCATCGGCGGGAAGACGCCGGACTTGGCGAGCGGGGCGGAGATGGTGTCGCCGCCCGCGATCGAGGAGCGCGAGGCGAGGATCGCGTCGGAGACGACGCGGTTGCCGGCGGTCTTCGCGGTGATCTCGAGGCCGTCGAGGATGCTGACGCCGGACGAGATGAGCGTGCCGAGGGTGCGGGTGAAGCGCGACACGGCCGACTTGCGGAGCACGTCGCCGAGCACGGGCGCCTTCAGCATCAGCGAGTCGATCTTGAGCTGGCCATCGTTGGTCGCGTAGTACGACTTGAAGCCGCGGAAGCCGAAGAAGGCCACCGCGATCAGCGCCCACCAGTAGCCCTGCAGGAACTTCGACATCATGATGACGATGCGGGTCGGGAGCGGGAGCGCGAGACCCACCGACGCGAACATCGACTCGAAGGTCGGGATGACGAAGATGAGGAGGACGATGATCGCGGTCGCGGCGACGCCCATGATCACGCCGGGGTAGATCATCGCGCCCTTCACCTTGCGGACGAGGGCGTCGTTCTTCT
>CAZIDS010000160.1:0-7343 GCA_964537945.1 uncultured Gemmatimonas sp.
CCGGCGATCGTCGAGGCGTTCAAGCACGACGACGAGGTGATGCTCGAGAGCTACGTTCCCGGCCGCGAACTGACCGTGGGGATCCTCGGCGACTGGGTGATGCCGGTTGGCGAAATCATCCCCAAGCACGAGATTTACGACTACGAGTGCAAGTACACGGCGGGCATGGCGGAGGAGCTGTTCCCGGCACCGCTGCCCGATGCGATCCGTGACGAGGCGCAACGCCTCGCGCGGCTCGTGTACTACACGCTCAAGCTGCGGGGATGCGCGCGGGTGGATTTCCGCCTGCATCCGGACGGCCGCCTGTTCTGCCTGGAGGTCAACACGCTTCCGGGGATGACGGGCACGAGCCTGGTGCCGCAGGCGGCGCAGGCGGATGGCGTGGGCTTCCCGGAACTGTGCGAGCGCATCGCGCTCGACGCACTCGAGGCACGAGGAACGGACGGATGACGGATGTGGCAGCGGTGGTGGCGGCGGCACTCGCGGGGGTCCCTTCGGGGGTGCAGTCGCTCGGACCGTGGGCGGGGCGGCGGCAGCTGTTCATCCGCTTCGCGGGCGAAGCCGAGACGGCGACGATGTACGTCGCGCCGGCGCTCGCGCGCGAGCTCGAGCGGCAGCAGGGGCGCTCGACCTACCACTCGCTCGTGATCGGCGGTCGCGACCCGCTCGGGAGCGTGCCCTTCCTGCTCGCGGCGCTGAACGCCGCGAAGCCGAAGCTCCCGGTGATGCTCGACACGGACGGCCAGCGGCCCGAGGCGCTCGGCGAGCTACTGCCCTTCCTCACGCTCGTGCAGGTGACGGTGGAGTTCACCGGCAGCGAGGCATCGTACGATCGCGCGATCGAGACGCTCAAGGTCGCGGCGGCGGCGAAGTGCGGCCACGCGCTCGTGCTCTGCGCGCGCGAGGACACGCCCGACTCGCTGCTGCTGCGCCTGGTGCAGGAAGCGCACGCGGTGAGCGACGCGACGCAGGTGGTGATCCATCCGTACCAGTCGCCCGAGGCGTACAACGTGCTGGACCGGCGCTGGGCGACGGTGCTCGAGCACGCGATGGCGGTGCATCACGAGACGCGGCTCGGTCTGCGCCTCCCGCCGCCGACGGGGCTGCGCTAGCCGATGGCGAAGAAGCTCCCGACCACGCCTGCCCAGCCGGAGCCGCGCCTGCCGCGGCTGCCGCGGGTGACCGCGTGGGTCGTGGCGCTGCTCGTGCTGGTGGAGTTCCTGCAATGGACGGTCGTGCAGCCATCGGACGTGCAAGCGCTGCTCGGCTTCCGCCACAACGACCTCGAGCTCGGGCGCTGGTGGACGACGCTGACGTTCCCGCTGGTGAGTCCCGACCTCACGCTGATGCTGATCAACGCGTACGCGCTGCTGCTCTTCGGTTCGCGCGTGGAAGGGGCGCTCGGCGGCGCGCGCTACTCCGCGCTGCTCACGCTCGCCGGACTCGGCGCGTGGATGCTGCAGCTGGTCTCGGGCAGCGACGGTCTGCTGCTCGGCGCGTCGGCGGCGGCGTACGCGACGCTCGCCGCGTACGCCATGCGCTGGGGCGGCGACGTGCACGGCGTGGCGGGCGGGCTCGCGGTGCCGGGCCGATGGCTCACCCTGATGGTCGGCGCGATGATCCTGCTCGTCGGCCTGCGCTCAGGTGACGGCGGCGGCGCAGGCTCGCTCGTGCACCTCGGCGGCCTCGTGACCGCGTGGGCATTCGTGCGCGGGACGCCGACGCAGCTGGTGGAGCAGCTGCGCGAGGGCGTCTCGTCGATGCCGGACGACCCGCCGGAGGACCAGCCCCCGCGCGCGGTGCCGAAGACGCTGCCGCGCGCGCGGCGCGACCGTGAGACGATCGACGACATGGTCGCGCGCACGAACGCGCAGGCCGCGCGGCGCGCGGCGCCGCGCCGGCGCGCGAAGACGGAGCCGCCGCCGAGCGCGTCGACGATCGACGCGATCCTCGACAAGATCCTCGCCGAGGGGATGGACCAGCTCACGGACGAGGAGCGCCGCCTGCTCGCCGACCATTCCAAGCGCCTCCGCGACGGCTGAGCCGGTTCGCCCGCGGTCGCGCACGCCAACGACGAACTCACGCGCGCGCGGCCCCGCGCGCGTCCTCCCATACCCGACCATGCCGCAGCCCGAACTGCTCGAGACCTTCCCGAACCCGTATCCTGACCGGGACTACGAGATCTTCATGACGACGCCGGAGTTCACGTCGCTCTGCCCATTGGGCGGCGTGGAGTCGGACGCGGCGGAGCTCGCGCTGCTCAAGGGCGGGGCGCCGGATTTCGCGACGATCAACATCACGTACGTGCCGGCGCAGGAGTGCATCGAGCTGAAGAGCCTGAAGCTCTACCTCTGGAGCTTCCGCAACGACGGGATCTTCTACGAGCGCGTCGTGAACCGGATCCTCGACGACCTGCACGCGAAGGTGAAGCCGAAGCGGATCAAGGTGGTGGGCGACTTCAACGTGCGGGGCGGGCTCAAGTCGATCATCTCCGCCGAGAAGTGAGGCGGGCGCGGCGCCGCGTGCTCAGGCGTCGGTGATCGCGGTCCAGCCGACGCTGCCGCGCCGGTTGGGCGCCCAGCGCGGGAAGGTGCCGACGTGCCGCGTCTCGGAGGCCGCGGCGCCGATCTCGGCGATGACCATCGCGGCGACGGGATCGCCCGCGGCGTGGTCGAACTCGATGAAGAAGCGGTAAGTCCAGGGCTCGCCGGTCGGGCGCGACTCGAGCCGCCGGATGCTCACGCCGTGCGCCGCAAGCGGCGCGAGTGCGCGCAGCAGGTCGCCGGGCCGGTCGTTGGTGCGGATCGCGAGCATCGTGCGCACGGGCATGCCCGGTTCGAGCGGCGCCGCCTCGCGCGCGACGGCGATGAAGCGCGTCTGGTTGTCGGGGCGGTCCTCGATGTCGGCGCGGACGATGTCGAGGCCGTAGTGGTGCGCCGCGCGCCGGCTCGCGACGGCCGCCACCTGCGGGTCGGCGATGCGTGAGACGTCCATCGCCGCGCCGGCGGTGTCGTAGACCGCGTGCACCTCGAGCTGCGGGTTCGCGGCGAAGAACTTCCCGCATTGCGCGAGCGCGACGGGATGGCTCAGCACCGACCGGATCGCTTCGAAGCGCATGCCGGGAGCCGCGAGCACGCAGTGGTGCACCGCGACCACCGTCTCGCGGACCGCGATGAGCGACGGCGCGGCGGCGAGCGCATCGTGACTGCCGTTGATCGACCCGACGATCGAATTCTCGATCGGGAGGATGCCGACATCGGCGTCCCCCGAGACGACCGCGGCGGTGACGTCGGCGAAGTCGCGCAGCGGGACGCGCTCCGCGTCGGCGCCCCAGAGCTGGTGGATCCCCTCGTCGCTGAAGGAACCCAGTTCGCCCTGGAGCGCGATGCGGAGCGCGACGTGCTGCGTCATTCGTGCGCGATCTCACCCACCGTGCGCACGGTGACCGGGCCGAGGTTCAGCGCCTCGATGCCGGCGCGCACCTTCGCGAGGTCGCCGACCACGACGACGTACGCGTTCTCCGCCGGCACGAACGTGCGAGCGACGCGCTGCACGTCGGCGACAGTGACGGCGTTCAGCTTCTGCACGTACTCCTGCAGCCAGGTGAGCGGGAGGTTCCAGTTCGCGAGCGACGCCATCTCGCCCGCTACCTGCGACGTGGTCTCGAGGTCGCCCGGGATGCCGAGCGCGATGTAGGCCTTCGCGCGCGCGAGCTCCTCCTCGGTGACCGGCGTGTCACGGATCGCGCGGAGCTCCTTGAAGAAGTCGACGAGCGAGCTGTCGGTGACGTTCGTGCGCACGGCGGCGCTCGCGGTGTACGGCCCGGGGAGCGGGCGGAAGGCGAAGCCCGAGCTCGCGCCGTACGTGTAGCCCTTCGTCTCGCGGAGCAGCGTATTGAGCCGCGACGAGAAGGAGCCGCCGAGGATGGTGTTCATCACGTCGATCGCCGCGAGGTCAGCGCTCGTGCGCTCGACGCCCACGGTGCCGATGGTGATGATCGACTGCGCGGCGCCCGGCTTGTCGACGAGGATCACGCGGAGGCCCTGCGGCCGCGCGGGGTTCACGAGGACCGGCGCCGGGCGCCGTTCGTCGCCGCTCGCGCGCCAGCTGGCGAAGCGCTTCGCCAGCGCCGTCTGGGCTTCGGCGGCGGAGAGGTCGCCGACGACGTAGAAGGTCGCGCGCGCGGGACGCATCGCGCCGTCGTAGAACGCGCGCACGGTGGCCGAGTCGAGTGGCGCGGTGGAGGCGGAGTCGCCGCCGAGCGCGTTGTGGTACGGGTGGCCGGCGGGGAAGAGCGCCTGTGCGAACGCGAGGCCGGCGAGCGCGCCGGGCTGGTCCTTGTTCTGCAGCAGCGCGGCGAGCCGCAAGTCGCGCTGGCGCTTCACCTCGGCCGCGGCGAACCGCGGACGGAGGACGACGTCGGCCATCAGATCGAGCGCGGCGTCGAGGTTCCGCTTCGCGACCTTCAGCGAGATGGTGGTGACGTCCCAGCTCGCGCTGGTCGAGAGGGAGGCGCCGAGGAAGGCGAGCTCGGACTGGAGTGCGTTCGCGTCGCGCGTGCCGGCGCCCTCGTCGAGCAGGTTCGCGGTGAAGCTGGCGAGGCCGGGCTGCGCGCCGTCGAGGCGGCCGCCACCGGCGATGGTGAGCGTCACCTGCACGAGCGGCAGCTCGCGCTGCTCGACGACGTGGACGGCGGGACCGTTCGCGAGGCGGCTCGTGCGGACGGCGGGGACGGTGAGCGGCGGGACGGCGCCGATCGCGGGGACCTTGGTGCGATCGAACGCCTGCGGCGTCTGCTGCGCCTGGAGCGGGAAGGCGGCGGCGAGGGCCGCGATGGCGAGGAGTCGGCGGGTCACGGGACGATCCCCCGGGTGGCGGCGAGCTCCTTCTTCCCCTGCGGGACGATGCTGAGCATCACGCGATTGGTGAGAAGGTACTGCCGCACGACGCGCTGGACGTCGGCGGCGGTCACGCGGCGATAGCGGTCGAGGTCGGCCTGGAAGCCGTCGGGATTCCCCGTGGCATAGTAGTAGGCGTTCAGCTGGTCGGCCTTCGCCGACGAGAACTCGAGACGGTTGAGGAAGCTCGCCTCGATCGCGTTCTTCGCCTGCTCGAGCTCGCGCGCGGTGGGGCCGCCGGCAGCGAGCCGGCGCAGCTCGACGTCGATGACGGCCTTGAGGGTGTCGAGACCGACGCCGGGGCGCGCGGTGGCGACGACCTGGAAGTCGCCGTCGAGGCGCTTGGACGAGTTGAACGCGCTCGCGTTCGTCGCGAGCTCGCGGTCGTAGACGAGGGCCTGGGTGAGGCGCGAGTTGCGCGCGCCGCTGAGGACGTAGCTGGCGATGTCGAGCGCGGCGTCGTCGGCGGAGAACTCCTTCACGGAGTGCCAGGCGAGGTAGAGGCGCGGCAACTGCACGCGGTCCTCGAGCACCATCACGGTGTCGCGGATGGTGAAGGGCGCCGGCGCGTTGCGCGTGAGCGCGGGCCCGCGCGGGATCTCGGCGAACATCGTGCGTACCATCTGGCGCACCGAGTCAGGATTCACGGCGCCGGCGACGACGATGGTCGCGTTGTTCGGCGCGTACCAGGTGCGGAAGAAGTCCTTCACGTCATCGAGCGACGCGGCGCTGAGGTCGGCCATCGAGCCGATGGTCGTCCACGAGTACGGATGCCCGGCGGGATAGATCGCGGCGGAGAGATTCTCGAAGGCGAGACCGTAGGGCTGGTTCTCGTAGCTCTGGCGGCGCTCGTTCTTCACGACGTCGCGCTGCAGGTCGACCTTCGGGACGTCCATCGTCTGCAGGAGCCAGCCCATGCGGTCGGCCTCGAGCCAGAGCATCAGCGGGAGGGCGCTGGCCGGGCCCGACTCGTAGTAGTTGGTGCGGTCGGTGTTGGTGGAGCCGTTGTTGTTCGCGCCGGCGGCCTCGAGGAGGCGATCGAACTGCGGGT
The DNA here is from genome assembly GCA_964537945.1 of uncultured Gemmatimonas sp. Taxonomy (GTDB): domain Bacteria; phylum Gemmatimonadota; class Gemmatimonadetes; order Gemmatimonadales; family Gemmatimonadaceae; genus Pseudogemmatithrix. Next base: position 5,950 of record CAZIDS010000160.1, read on the forward strand.
AGGGCGCGTTCTGCGACCCCATGAACATCAGGTGCTCGAAGAGGTGCGCGAAGCCGGTGCGGCCGAGGCGCTCGTCGCCGGATCCGACGTGGAACCAGACGTTCGTCGTGACGACGGGGACGGAACGGTCCTCGTGGACGATCAGCGTGAGGCCGTTGGGGAGGGTGTCGACGAGGGCGGGGACGCGGAGGGCGCCCGGCTGTGCCGCGCGGGGCGTGCCGGACTGGGCGGTCGTTCGTCCTGCCAAGGTGAGCAGGGCGAGGGCCGTCAGGGCGATGCGGGACCTAGTCTGGAACACGGATTGCACCGGCTGGGGTGATGAGGCCCGTCGGAACGGGTCTCGGGGAAGGTAAGACGGAAGGTCAGGGAGCGGAAATCCGCCCGGGGCAGGGGGTTAGACAGCCGGCGGCGGGAATTCGGATGCCTTGAGTGCAGGTGGGGGGGTCGCTAGGTTTGGGGTCTGCGGCCAGGTAGCTCAGATGGTAGAGCAGCGGACTGAAAATCCGCGTGTCGGCGGTTCGATTCCGCCCCTGGCCACTGCGATGACGGATGCGGGGGGCTCCCTTTGGGGGGCCTCCCGCTTCTGCATTGTGGATGCGGGATGCGGGTCGGCACAGTCGGTACGGAGTACGGGATTGGTGAGGGACGCGGGGTGCGCGATGGGCGATGCGGAGGCATCTTCGTCTGCTCTCCCTTCCTACCTCGCGACTCGCCCCCGATGACCATCGCTGCCGCTCCTCCCAACCAAGCGCTCGAAGCGCTCTGGATGCCGTTCACGGCCAACAAGGCGTTCAAGGCGCGGCCGCGGATGCTCGTCTCAGCGAAGGACATGCACTACGTGTCCGACGACGGGCGGCGGATCCTCGACGGGACGGCCGGGCTCTGGTGCGTGAACGCCGGCCACTGCCGCGCGCCGATCGTCGAGGCGGTGGCGAAGGCGGCGGGGTCGCTCGACTTCGCGCCGAGCTTCCAGATGGGTCATCCCGGGAGCTTCGCGCTCGCGAATGCGCTGAAGGGGATCCTGCCGAAGGGGATCGACCACGTCTTCTTCTCGAACTCCGGTTCCGAAGCGGTGGACAGCGCGCTGAAGATCGCGCTCGCGTACCACATCGCGAACGGGCAGCCGCAGCGCACGCGCTTCGTGGGGCGGGAGCGCGGCTATCACGGTGTCGGGTTCGGCGGGATCTCCGTCGGCGGCATCGCGCCGAACAAGGCGGCGTTCCAGTCGCAGCTGCTGCCGCGGGTGGACCACCTGCCGCACACGCACGACCTCGCGAAGAACGCGTTCTCGCGCGGGATGCCGGCGCACGGCGCGTCGATCGCCGACGCGCTGGAACAGGTAGTCGCGGCGCACGGGGCGGATACGATCGCCGCGGTGATCGTCGAGCCGGTCG
>CAZIDS010000161.1:0-7300 GCA_964537945.1 uncultured Gemmatimonas sp.
GCCGCCGGCACGTGCAGCTCGGTCCCCGCTGTCGCGACCGACATCGTCAGCGGCCGCCCTCGAACAGGCTGCGCTGCTCCTCGAACGCGGCCGCCTCGGCGAGGTGACGCTCGGCGAGCGCCCGCAGCTGCGCGAGGTAGGCGCGGCGCGCGCGCTCGAGCTGCTCGAGCTCGCCGCGCAGCGTCTGCGCCCCCTGACGTCCCTGCTCGGCGATCCGCCGCGCCTCGTCCTCCGCGGCCTCGACCGTCCGGCGTGCCTCCGCCTGCGCCTCGGCCAGGATCAGGTCGGCTTCGCGCCCGGCCTGCTCCTTCATGTCGGCGCGCAACTGCTGCGCCGAGACGAGCGCCTCGTTCAGCGCGCGATCGCGCTCGCGGAACGCCCGGAGCTGTTCGTGGAAGTTCCGCGCCTTCTCCTCGAGGTCCTGGTTGGAGCGCATGAGCCGCTCCATCTCGTCCGCGACCTGTTCCTTGAACTGGTCCACGCGCGCGCGGTCGTAGCCGCGCATGACGGACTGGAACTCGTAGCGGCGGACATCGACCGCCGTCAGGTGGAATGCGTCGTCCTGTTGGATATCCATCAGCTCCTCGCGCCGAAGAGGACCGTCCCCAGCCGCACCAGTGTCGCGCCTTCCTCGACCGCCACCTCGTAATCGCCCGACATCCCCATCGAGAGCTCCACCGCCGGCAGCCCCGCCCGGCGCAGCACCGCCGCTCCCTCGCGCGCGCCGGCGAAGACCGCGCGCAGTTCGCGCTCCCCCGCCTCCAGCGGCGCCATCGTCATCACGCCCCGCACCACGAGCTCCGGCATCGCGGCGAGCCGGTCCGCCAGCGACGGGAGCGCGGCCGGCGCGAAGCCGCCCTTGCTCTCCTCGCCCGACACGTTCACCTGCACCAGCACCTCGAGCCGGCGCCCCGCCTTCGCCGCCGCCTCGCCCGCCGCGGTGACGAGCGAGTCGCGGTCGAGCGCATGGAACAGGGCGAACCGCGGCAGCGCCTTCGCCTTGTTCGACTGCAGGTGGCCGATCAGGTGCCAGCGGAGCCCGCCGCGCGTGCACGGCGCATCCACCAGCGCGTCCTGTTTGGTCACCGCTTCCTGCACCTTGTTCTCGCCGACGTCGGCGATCCCGGCCTCCCACGCGGCCTCGACGGCGTCGGGCCCGTGGGTCTTCGTCACCGCGACCAGCCGCACGGCGTTCCCGTGCCCGCCCCGCCGGACCGCGTCCGCGATGCGCGTACGCACCTCGGCCACCCGATCGGGGAGGTCCTGAAAACCCATAACATTTGAAATTATCGGGGCTTACGCCTCAGCGAAAGTGACGGGCGGCGCCCGGCGCGCGACTCAGCGCCGGATCGCCTCCACCACCTGCAGGCGGGCGGCCCGCAGCGCCGGGAAGAACCCGCCGAGCATCCCCATCACGGCCGCGAAGATGAGCCCCGCGAGCAGCAGTCCCGGCGTGATCCGGAACGCGAACGCGATCTCGCTGAAGCTCGCCCAGTTCGTCGTATTGGCCACCACGCCGTTCACCGGCAGCGCGATGAGGCAGCCGATCACCCCGCCGGCGAGCGCGATCATGGTGCTCTCGACGAGGAAGCTCAGCATGATGCTGAGCGGCCGGAACCCGAGCGTGAGCAGCACCGCGACCTCCGAGCTCCGCGCCGCGACGGCGGCGTACATCGTGTTGATCGCACCGAAGATCGCGCCGACCGCCATTATCAGCGTGATGAAGACGGCGAGGATCCGCAGGATCGTGCCGAGCATCGCCGACTGCTTGGCGTAGAACTCGGACTCGCGGTGGACGTCCACGGTGATGCGGCGGTCGGCCTCGAGCGCGCGCTTGACGTCCTCGAACGCGCCCGGGTCGGCGAGCCGGAAGGTGACTGACTGGTAGACCTGACCGCGCATGACCGGCATCAGCTGCTCGTTCAGCGCCCAGATCTCCGACTCGAACGACGAGCCGGCGGCCGTGAAGTGGCAGACGACCTCCCACGACGCGCCGGCGATGCGGATCGACTCGCCGATGCCGGTGTGCGGGAAGCGGCCGACGAGCTTGTTGCCGACGCAGACCTCGTTCTTCGCCGGCTCCGGCAGCCGCCCGGCGATGCGCTTCAGGTTCACGCGGACGTCCCAGATGCGCTCGCTGACGCCGCGGATGATCACGTTCGCCATCTTCGTCGTATCCACCGCGCGCCCGAGCGGGATCACGACGTAGACCTCGGGGCTCGCGAGCGCGGCCCCGTTCGCGTCGCGCGCGACGTGCGGCGTGGACGCGATCGTGCTCGCGTCGGCGCGCGAGATGCCGCTGTTCATCTCGGCGTCGGCGCCCTTGCGGAGGATCAGCACGTTCCGGTCGGACCCGGTCGAGGTGAGCGCCACCGCGAACCCGTTCGCCAGCGCGAGCATCGCGACGAACACCGCGACGACCATGCCGATGCCGAGCGCCGTGAACGCCGTCGAGACCGGGCGCCCCTTGAGCGAGCGGAGGTTGTAGACGATCGGGATCCTCATTCGACGTTCCTCAGCGCGCTGACCACCGAGAGCCGCGCGGCCCGCAGCGCGGGCACGATGCCGCTCGAGAGCATCAGCAGCAGCGCGATCAGCGTCCCGAGCACGATCGTCTCGGGCGCGACCGAGAAGCCGGGCAGGAAGCCGCCGGCGTTGAACTTCGAGAACTTGTAGAGCAGCGTCGCGCCGCCGAGGCCGATCGCCGCGCCGAGCAGCGTGATGAGGCCCGCCTCGGCCAGCACCAGCCGGAAGAGCCGCCCGTCGGTGAAGCCGATCGTCTTCAGCACCGCGTACTCACGCCCCCGCTCGCGGGTGCTCATCATCATCGCGTTCGCCGTGACGAGCAGGATCGCGAAGACGACCGCCGTGCCGATCGCGTTGAGCAGCAACGAGATGTTGCCGAACATCGTCGCGAAGCTGGCGTTGAACGCCTGCTCGGTACCCGTCTTCGTCGGGGCCGGCGAGTTCTTGAACATCGCGTCGATCGTCGTCGCGATGTCGGCCGCGTGGTCGGAGTCGTCGATCTCGATCGTGTACCACCCCGCCTGTCCCGACCGCCCGGTCTGCTCGTCGAAGTAGGACCAGTGGAACATCATGGCGTCGTCGTTGATCGCGTCGTTCAGCGGCGTGTAGATCCCGCGGATCGTGAAGGTCCAGTCGCCGGGGAAGATCGTCCCGCGCAGCGTCACCGTCTGGCCGACCTTCCAGCCGAAGAGCTCGGTGAGCCGCGCGCCGATCACCGCGCCGCCCTTGTCGGCGAGGAAGGCCGCCCGCTGGTCGTCGGGGATCGACATCTCCGGGTACATCGCGAGGTAGCTCTCCGCGTCGACCGCGAAGTTCGCGAAGAACCGCTTGCCGTCGCCGTACTGGCCGCCGAACCAGTTCATCCAGGTCACGCGCTTCACGCCCTCGACCGCCTGGAGCCGGTTCGCGTAGGCGATCGGCATCGGGAACGTGAAGCCCGTCGAGTTGGTCGTGATGAGCCGGCGCGCCGACCCGAACTGCGAGGTCTTGTCGAGCGTCGTGAGCACCGAGCGGAGCGACGCGAAGAGGAAGAGCGCGAGCGCGACGCTCGCGATGGTCAGCGTCGTCCGCCACTTCTGCCGCATCAGGTTCGCGGTGAGCAGGCCGAGGAACCTCACCGGGCCGCTCCCGCCGCCTGCTCGACGAAGACGCCCTTCTCGAGATGCAGCACGCTGCCGGCCCGCTGCGCCGCCTGCGCGTCGTGGGTCACCATCAGGATCGTCTTGCCGAACTCCGAGTTGAGCCGGCCGAGGAGCGTCAGCACCTCCTGCGAGCTCTTCGCGTCGAGCTGGCCCGTCGGCTCGTCGAGCATCACGAGCGTCGGGTCAGCGACGATCGCGCGCGCGATCGAGACGCGCTGCTCCTGTCCGCCCGAGAGCTGCCGCGGGAAGTGCTTCATCCGGTCCTCCAGCCCCACCACGCCGAGCGCCACCTTCACGCGCTCGTCGCGCTGCGCCTTCGTGAGGCGCGTCAGCAGCAGCGGCAGCTCCACGTTCTGGTACGCCGTCAGCACGGGCAGCAGGTTGAACGACTGGAAGACGAAGCCGACGTTCTCCGCGCGCCAGTCGGCGAGCTCGCCGGCCGACATCGCGCTCACCTCGGCCCCCGCGACCGCGATGCTGCCCGACGTCGGCTTGTCGAGCCCCGCGACCAGGTTCAGCAGCGTCGACTTGCCGGAGCCCGACGGGCCCATCAGCGCGGTGAAGCTCCCCTTCTCGATGTCCATCGTCAGGCCGCTGAACACCTCGAGGCGCTCGGTCTCGCGCTGGAAGGTCTTCACGACGTTGCGGATCTCCACCAGGGCCATCGGTCGCTCGCTGCTGAGAGTGGTCTGACTAACGCGGATCGCCGGACTGCACCGTCACCTTCATGCCCGCGACGGGCTCGGCCACGCCGCTGAGGAGGATCTGTTCCCCGCCGGAGAGCCCACGGCGGATCTCGCGGAAGCCGGCGCTCACCGGACCCGCGTCGACCTCGCGCGACTCGAGCTTGCCGTCGCGCACGAGCCAGACGAGGGTCGTGCCGCCGCTCGTGCGCACCGCCTCGGCCGGCAGGCGGATGCGGGGGGCCTGCGGCGCGCTCGCCGCCGTGCGCGCGGACGGCCGCGGCGCGTCCTCGACGAAGTCCACCCGCGAGCCCATCTCCGGCAGGATGCGCCGGTCGCGGTCGATGATCGCGACCTTCACCTGCACCGTCGCCCGCTGGCGGTCCGCCGTCGGCACCACCTGCCGCACGCTGCCGCGGAAGCTCGTGTCAGGATACGCGTCGAGCGTGATGCGCGCCTGCTGGCCATGCCGCACCCGCCCGATGTACGCCTCGTTCACGTCCACCTCGACCTCGAGCGTCGTGAGGTCGGCCATCGTCACGACCGCGCCGCGCGTGAGCCCGCCGCCCACCGACGGCGCGACGACCTCGCCGAGTTCCGCTTCCTTGCGCAGCACGGTGCCCGTGAACGGTGCGCGGATGAGCGTGCTCTCGAGCGTCGCCTCGGCGTACTTGAGCGACGCCCGCGCCGACTGCACGCGCGCGGCGGCCGCCGCCGCGCGCGCCTGCGCCTGCGTCGCGCGGCTCTGCGCCGCCTCGAGCTCCTGCGGCGCGGTGAGCCCCGACTTCTCGCGAGAGATCCGCTCGATGCGATCGGCTTCGCGCTTCGCCTGGTCGCGGTCCGATTCGGCCTCGATCAGCCGCGCCTCCGCCTCGGCCAGGTCGGCACGCGCGCGATCGACCGCCGCGGCGTAGTCGGCGTTCTCGAGCGTCGCGATCACGGCGCCGGCGCGCACGAACGAGCCCTCGCTCACCTGGAGCGAGGCGAGCCGGCCCGGCACCTTCGCGGCCACGGCCGCGCGCGTGCGCGCGACCACGTAGCCGTTCGCGGTGACCGCCGTCGCGCCGACCTGCGCGTCGCCGCCAGGCGCGTTCACGGCCGCCGCGACCACGACCTGGACCGGTACCGGCGCCGAACCCTTCGTCCATAGGAAGGCGGCGCCACCGATCAGGACGACGGCGCCGAGCCACAGCCACCAGCGGCGACCGGAGCGCGGCGGCGGAGCGCTGCGGTCGATCTTCAGTTTGGAGAGATCGTGGGGGGAGGTCACGGGCCCCGAATATAAGGCGAAAGTGGGGCTTGGCAACCTGCCCCGGTCAGAACCCCGGCGTCACCCGGAAGCGGGCGATCCCCGGAAGCCCATCGCCGTCGCGCACGATGAGCCAGACGCGGTCGCCGTCGGCATCCACCAGCCGGCTCCGCGGTGGGAATGCTACACGGCCGGCGAACCGGCCGCTCGCGTCGTAGACCTCGAACACGGCCGGCGAGCGGAACCGCCGCACGGGCGCCGCGTTCGGCCGCTGCTCCTCGCGCTCCGCCTCGGGGATCGGCTCCGTCGGCGTCGCGACGCCGACCCAGACGCGGCCGTCGCGCGTGGTCCGCAGTTCCACGATCGGCGCCTTCGTCGTGGGGAGGTCGCCGCTGAAGCTCCACGACGGGTCGATGCGACGCATCGAGAAGGTGATCCGCTCCCGTTCCGCGGCGTTCTCGTCGTCGCCGACCGGCACCACCGGCGCGTCGCGCACGACGCGAACGGGCCGCGCCGGCCGTCCGAGCACGAACTGCGGGAGACCGCCGTTCGCGTTCACGAAGTAGCCGTCGCGGTGCCACGCCCAGAAGTTGCGCGGCGAGTAGGTCGCGAACATCTGCGAGCGCCCGCCCTTCTGCTCGGCGATGAACGAGATCGGCTTCGCGCCGAGGTCCGGCGGCAGGAGCGAATCGCCTGTCTCGCCGTCGGGCCCGAGGCGCACCAGCCCCAGCATGCCGATCACCGCCGATGGGCCCGCCTGGCCGAGCGGCTGCACCATGTAGATCGCGCCGGAGCTGTCCGTCCGGAGCTGCTCGTTGGAGAAGAAGCCGCCGGGCACGCGCCAGCTCGTCTCGAAGCTGCCGTCCGCGCGGAAGAACGAGACGCGAGCGTTGCCGACGTCGAGCACGACGAGGCGGCCATCGGGCAGGATGGCGATCCCGTTGAATCCATCGAACTCGCCTGGCCCTCCACCCTGCCGGCCGATCACGCGCACCACCGTGCCCGCCGTGTCGAACACGTGGATGCGCTTCGCGTTCTCGTCGGCGACGTACATGCGGCCCCCCGCGTCCACCGTCGCCATGTAGATGTCGGAGAAGAGCGATGTGTCCTCGGCGCCGGGCTGGATGCGCAGTTCCTCGCGGAGCGCGCGCACCTTCTCGGCCGGGACCTCGCCGGCCACGCGTGCGACGACGGTGTCGGCCGCGCTGCTGTCGAAAGCGGTCGCGAGTCCCGACGCATCCGCCGCGCGCGCGGTCGATTCGCCGCCGCACGCGGCGAGGGCGAGGAACGGGACCAGAAGCAGGCGGTGGCGCGCGACGCTCATGACGGAGTCCGGTGGAAGGCCGGCGGTTCGACAATGCGAACGCGCCGGGCGTTGCCGCCCGGCGCGTCGAGAACTTACCCGATGGACCCGCGCCGCGTTACGCCGGCGACGGCTCCGCCCCGCCGATGATCGGCGGCGCCACGCGGCGCGGCTCGCTGACCGCGGCCGGCGCGGGCGCGGCGCCCGCCGCCGGCGCCGAGCGCGGCGGCAGCGTGCCGCCCTTCTCCAGGATGCCGATGTCCTCGCGCGTCAGCGTCTCGCGCTCCAGGAGCGCGGCCGCGATCGTGTCGAGCAGCGGCCGGTGCGAGGTGAGCAGGTCCATCGCGCGGTTGTACGCCTCGTTGATGACGCGCGCGACCTCGTCGTCCACCTGCTG
>CAZIDS010000162.1:0-7260 GCA_964537945.1 uncultured Gemmatimonas sp.
TTCGGCAGCCGCGCCAGCGGCAGCCCGCGCCCTCTCATCGTCCCGCGGTAGACCCCGTCCGGCCCGAACACGTCCACGACAGCCGGCGCCGAGTGCGGCGTGCGCAGCGCCCACATCGACCCATCGGAGAGCAGCGTGACGTCGAAGACCTGCGGCATCACCGCCGCGACGCCCTGCACCTCCATCACGCGCTCGACGGGTACCACGCACGGTCGCCGGCCCCCGCCGAAGTTCACGACCATCCCGTCCGGATACTCCAGGCGCACGTCGTCAGGGGTCGGGGCGCGCGGCGTGACGGGGCGGCGGATCAGGCCGACCAGCCGCGGCCCTTCGTAGAGCCGCAGCTCGTATGACGGCTGCGCGTTCAGCAGCATCCGCGCACCGGTCGCGTGCATGGTGAGGTTCGGCGAGAAGACCGGCGACATGCTCTGGATCTGCACGCAGCCGTAGTCCACCGCCTTGCCGGGCAACGACTGCACCCGCGCGAGCGGCGGCGAGACGGTGTCGGCGTAGGCCTCGATCGCCATGCCCGAGTCGCTGAACGCAGGGCGGCGGAACCAGAGGCCCCCCGTGCGGAAGTACAGGACATCACCACGCGACAGCATCCCCTCGAGCCGATGGTCGGGGGCCGGCTTCAGGTCCGGACCGAACTGCACCAGCGCCTGCTTCCCCCAGTCCATCACCCAGAGCGTGTCGCCCTTCGCGCCGAGCGCGACCGGCATCTGGAACTCGCCGGGGCCGCCCCCGCGGCGGCCGTAGCTCTCGTCCTGCGCGCCCTCGCGCGTGAAGCGCACGATCGCCGGGTCGCGCGTGAGGACGTAGGTGCGGCCCGCACGGTCAGCCACGACGCGATGCCGCGTGAGCGACGTGAAGAGGTACGGCTCGCCGACCGAGTCCTTGAAGACGCCGACCTCCTCGAACGTCCACGGCAGCACCGTGTCGCGCGTGCCGGAGGTGATCACCTGCACACCGGCGGAGTCGGCGCGCACGATGTCGGTGCTCGCGCCCGCGCCGCGGTCGCACGCGGTGAGTCCAGAGGCCGCGAGCAAGGCGCCCGCGAGCAGCGTCGTGGCCAGACGGGGAGGGATTCGCATGCCCGTTAGATGCGTCGGAACGTCGAAGCGTTCAAGGTGCGACCTGCGCCCGATCGGCCGCGAGACGCAAGAAGGGGCGGCCGACAGGCCGCCCCCTCTCTCATCTCACATCTCACCTCTCACATCTGCCGTTCAGCGCGGAAGCGAGGCCTGCCCCACCACCCGCCCCTCGACCGCCGGATGCCGCTGCAGGTACAGCAGATCATCCTCGTCGGCCTTGGTCGTGTAGATCGTCCCGTTGCCGAACCCGACCAGCGTGACCTTCTCCGGCAGCCGCACCTGATACGAGACCTGGCCATTGGCGCCGATCACGTCGTAGAGCGTCCCCTTCGCGCCCGCGGCTTCCGTGCGGCGCACCCACAGGTCGCCGTTCGGACGCGCCCAGACGCTGGTGTTGTTCGGGCGGAAGGCCGGCTTCACGTCGGGCCAGTCGGTCAGCGGCTCGAGCGGCGGCGCGTTCGGGCCCGGGCCCATCTGCGCCGAGCGCTGCACGCCGTTCGGGCCGTTCGAGACCGTCATCGACATCTGGTTCGCACGATTCCGGTTGCGCAGCGCCTCCTCCTCTCGCTTGTCGGCCTCGGTCATGCGGATCGGCGTGTAGCGGATCGCCGGGCTCGACTGCTTCTGCCCGTTCGGGAGGACCCAGTCCACGTGGTAGTCGCTCCCGCGCACGATCGCGACGCGGCCGTCCGGGAACGCGGTCCAGATGTCGCGCACGGCGAGCGGATTCGACCCGCCGATGCGGATGCTCATGTTCCCCTGGCTGCCCGACACCTGCGAGTTGTTCTTCGGCAGCCGCACGAAGGCGACGGTGTCCATCTTCTTCGTGCCGCGGTCGTAACGCGTGATCGCGGCCGAGTCTGCGGTGACGGGGCCGTTCGGGCCCATCGTGATCGGCGCGCCCTCGGCGTAGATGCGGCCGCGCGCGTCGGAGACGGTGCCCATGCTCATCCCGCCCATGCGGAAGCCGGGGCCACCCCCGGGGCCGGATGCCGGCGCGGCGGTCTCGACCATGAACGTCGTCTTCGGCTTGCCGTCGGCGCCGATCACGAGGTAGCGCGTGTTGAGCGGGTCGAAGACGAAGGTCTCGTCATTCGGCGCGAGGAAGACGCGCGCCGGCATCCCGTACTCGCCCGGGCCGCTGCCTTCGCGGCCGATCTTCGTCGAGCTGCCCGCGGCGAAGTCCACGAAGGCGATGATCTTGTCGCGCCCGTCGGCGACGATGACCTTGCCGTTCGAGAGTTCGCGGAGGCCGGCGACCTGCGAGAACGGCTCCTCGAAGGTGGCGTTGGGGGCCGGGAGGGCGCGGGGCTGGGCGGCCTGCGCCGTGAGCGCGGCCGGTAGGGCAGCGAGCGCGATGAGTGGGCGGAAGCTGGGTCGCATGGGATCCGGGGTGAATGGGCGGCGGGACGGACAGGAATTTGGTCACGCCGGCCCCGCAGCGGGTTGCCTCACCCGTCGCGTCCCCCCCCACCCGCCGCATCGCGGAGAGCGAAGCGGCCCGGCCCCCACTCGGGGACCGGGCCGCTCACTTTCATCTTTCAGCCTTCATCGTTCATCGCCGTGTTCACCGCCGATCCTTGTGCGTGTTGTAGAGAACGGTGTGCCTCGTATCGAGCGGCACCATCCTCCCATCGATGAACAGGTACTTCGTGTCCGTCCGCGCCTCGAGCAGGTCGCCGGTCGTCACCACGACGTTGGCGATCTTCCCCACCTCGAGCGAGCCGAACCGGTCCGCGACGTTGAAGATCTGCGCCGGCCAGAGCGTCACGCTGCGCAGCGCATCCTCCGGCGAGAGCCCGTACGCCGCCGCCATCCCCGCGATGTGCGGCAGGTCGCGCACTTCCGCGCCGCCGTCGCCCGCGGTGATGGCGAACCGCACCCCCGCCGCCGCGAGCTGCCCCGGCGCCGAGTAGTTGATGTCGAACGGATCGTCCTCGCGCGAGGGCAGCGTGCGCACGTGCGAGAAGAGCACCGGCACGTTCTCCGCCTTGAGCCGGTCGGCCACCGCCAGCGCCTCGCGGCCGCCGACGATGATCGCCTTCAACCCCTGCTCCTTCGCGAAGTCGAGCGACGAGCGGATGTCCACCGCGCGGTCGGCCTGGAAGAGCACCGGCAGCGCGCCGTTCACGTACGGCACCATCGCCGCGAGCTTCACGTCCGGCTCGGGCCGCGGCAGCGAGGCGTCGCGCGAGAAGGCCTCCATCGCCTTGGCGTACGCCCGCGCATCCGCGATCAGCGCCTTCAGCGAGTCGAGCTGCTTCTCGCGCGTGCGCGCCGCGTCGGCGTTGTTCCCGCCGCCGCCGCCGAAGCCACCGCCCCCGCCGAACCCGAAGCCGCCGCCACCGGCGCGCGGCAGCGTGATCACGAGGCCGGCGGTCTTCTGCACGGTCATCGCCGACGTCGTCCAGCCGCCGAGCTCGATCAGCGTCGCCTGTCCGGACACGATCCCGCCGCTCGGGCTCGACACCGCGTGCGTGACGCCGAGCACGCGGGTGACGCCGATGTGCGCCGAGTGCGGGTTGATCGCGTAGTACGCGATCGCGTTCGGGTTGAAGCTCCCCACCTCGGCGTTGTCCACCGTCGGGACCGCGCCCTGCGGGATCTCATTGAGGCCCATCGACGTCCCGGCGTCCATCATCCCGGGGTAGACCGAGAGCCCGTTGCCGTCGATCACCTGCGCGCCCTGCGGCACGGTCACGTTCGCGCCCACGGCGGCGATCCTCCCGCCGCTGATGACGAGCGTGCCGCGTTCGATCGCGGGACCGCTCACGGGGACGATCCGCGCGTTGGTGATCGCGAAGGTCCCCTGCGGGCCCCAGTTCGGGTTCGGCGAGCCGAGCTGCGCCTGCGCGAGGCTCGGGAGCATCGCGGCCGCCGCGAGGGTGGCCGCTCTCTTGATGAAGCGCTGCATCAGCGGGCCCCTCCATTCGGATTGCCGGGATTCGGGGCGCGCGGCGGACCGCCGGCGCCGGGTCCACCCTGGCCGCGCGCGGCGGGCACGGTGTTCGGTTCAGCCTTCTCGAGCTCGGCCCGCTCCGCGGCGCGCGCGGCGCGCATCGCGAGGTCCTGCTGGCGGTCGAACATCGTCTCGCCATCGACGATCGTGCGCTCCACGCGGGCGTAGACCGAGAACGGATGGGCGTTCCAGATGCCGATGTCGGCATCCTTGCCGACCTCGAGCGACCCGGTGCGGTCCTCCATGCCCAGCTGCCACGCGCCATTGATCGTGATGGTGCGCATCGCCTCGTCCTCGGTGAGGCCGTAGCGGACGAGCTTCGCCGCGTCGACGTTCAGCCGGCGGATGCGCTCATCGGAGTCGGAGTTGATCGTCGTCGTGACGCCGTTGCGCACGGTGATCACGCCGTTGTACGGGATCGCGTCATACGCCTCGATCTTGTACGACCAGCTGTCGGCGAAGATCGAGACGCTCGCGCCGCTCGCCTTGATCTCGGGGCCGATCTTGTACGCCTCGAGCGCGTGCTGCAGCGTGCGCACCGTGAAGCCGAACTCCTTCGCCAGCTCGAGCAGCATGTTGTGCTCGTCCGCGCGGTAGCCGTGCGCGTGCACGAAGCGCTTGCCCTCGAGCACCTCGACCAGCGGCTCGAGCTCGAGGTCGCGGCGCGGGGCGACGAGGTTCGTCGGCGCGGGGCGGCGCGCCATCGCGGCGCGATAGTCGTCCCACTCCTGCTTGTACGCCCGCGCCCGCACGAAGGCGTCGCGGATGATCTCCTCCTGCCCCATCCGCGTGAACGGATAGCGGCGCACCTGGCCGGGCTGGAGGTTCGAGCTCTTGCGCGTGACGTTCTCGCCGAGCGCGAACTTGATGCCGGGCTTCGCCGTCGGCGGCAGCATCTCCGTGATCGGGCGCCCGACCTTCAGCTTCATCGTCACCGACTGGCCGCCGATCGTGTTGGCCGAGCCGTGGAGGATGTTGATCATCGTGACGCCGCCGGCGAGGGCGCGGTAGCCGCCGACCGCCGTCGGATTCAGGATGTCGGAGATTCGCACCATCGAGGTGACCGAGAGCGTGCCCTCGTTGATCGAGCCGTCGGCCATCATGTGCGAGTGCGGGTCGATGATGCCGGGCATCACGAACTTGCCCGTCGCGTCATAGACCTCGGCGCCGGCCGGCGCCGTGAGGTTGCGGCCGATCCGCGAGATGCGGCCGTTCTCGACCAGCACGTCGGTGTTCTGCAGCGTGCCGTTCGTCACCGTGATCACGGTGCCGTTCTTGATGAGCATCGGGGCGACGCGCCGTGCGGCGGGAGCGGCCGCGGGTGCGGCGGAAGAGCCCTGCGCCGCGAGCGGCAGCGACGCCGTGCCCAGCGCGAGCGCGCCACAGAAGGACCCTGTGAGCGCGAGCGCGGCGAACCGCGCGAGTCTCGTGGTGGTCATCAGCGCTCCTGGCGCGAACGCGCCCGGTCGGTGGTCTGGGTGGTTCCCTCGTTGGAACGGCGGAGGCCGGCGAAGCGGCCCGTCCCCTCGCCGGTGAGCGTCACGGTGCCCGAGAACACGCCCTGCGCGAGCGTGCCGCGGAAGACCGCTTCCTCGGTGCCGGCGGAGGTCGTCACGGTCGTCGAGAACTCGATCGTGCCCTCGGCGTCGATCTCGAGATTCACGATGTCGTAGGCGCCGAGGTCGCCCTCGAGCTTGCCGACGTACGCGCCGTCCTGGTCGCGCAGCGCGAGCGTCGCGAGGTGCTCCTTCCCCTCGAGCAGCACCTGCAGCTGCCACGTGCCCTCGAGGCCCGGCGGACGCTGGCCGCCGGCCGCGCCGGCGCCGCGTGCGGCTGGAGCCGGCACGGTGTGCGGACGCCCGTCCACCCAGACGTCGCTCACGCGCGCGTCGGCGGCGAAGAGGTCGCTCCCGCGGACCACCGTGAGGTTCGCGATCTTGCCCGTCTCGATCGAGCCGAGCCGGTCGGCAGCGCCGAGGATCTCGGCCGAGCCGAGCGTGGCGGCGCGGAGCGCGTCATCGGCCGCGAGGCCGGCGGCGACGGCGCGACGCAGGTTCGCGACGAAGTCCGCGTGGTTCCCGCCGGCCTGGATCGCGAAGCGGACGCCTGCGGTCTTGAGCTGGCCCGGCACCTTCGGCGCGTTCACGCGCGTGCGGAGCAGCGAGATCGGCTCCGGCTCCGCATCGGCCGCGGGGGCGGCGGTGCGGCGCGGGAAGTTCACCGAGAGGAGCACCGGGACGTTGTCGGCCTTGAGGCGGTCGGCGACGAGGTTCGCCTCCTGTCCGCCGCCGATGATCGCCTTGAGCTTGAACTCCTTCGCGAGGTCGAGCGCACGCTCGATCTCGCGCTGCGAGTTCGCGCGGAACACCACCGGCATCGTGCCGGCGAGCACTGGCTGCAGCGCCTCGAGCGACGGGTCGTAGTCGGGACGCTTCGCCGAGCGCGGGTTCTTCGTATAGGCCGCGAGCTCGGCGCCGTAGTGCTGGGCGTCGAGGAGTGACTGCCGCAGCGCGGCGAAGACACCCATCAGCGAGCCCGGATAGTTGCCGCCGCCGATGCCCTGGAAGCCGACGTTCAGCGTGACCGTGGGGCGGATCGCCATCGCGGCGAAGTCCGAGCCCTGCAGCGAGATCAGCGCGCTCTGTCCTTCATAGATGCGACCCGTCGGGGCCGTCAGCGCGGTGGTGACGCCTGCGGCGTACTGCGCCGCGAAGTCGGCGTCGTCGATCAGCTGGTCGACCGCGCGGATCTCCGGCTGGAGGCCGATCGGGGCGCGGGAGTTCGGCGCGCCAGCCGGGCGAACCGCGGCGGCACCGCCGCCGAAGCCGCCGCCGCCGAAACCACCGCCGCCCCCGGCGCCAGCAGCGGGGGCGCGGAAGCCGACGGACGCGTAGGCGTCGATGAGGCCGGGATAGACCGTGTGGCCGGTGCCGTCGACGACTCGCGCATCGGCCGGGACGGCGACGTTGGCGCCGACGGCGGCGATGATGCCGTCGCGGATGACGATGGTCCCCTTCTCGATCGCCGGTCCGGCGACGGGCACGATGCGCGCGTTGGTGATCGCGTAGGTGCTGGGGGTGACGCGTTGGGCGGCGAGTGGCGCCGCGGCCGCGAGGAGCGCGACAGCGACGGCCAGCGCACCCTTCGCGCGGGACTGATGGAACATGGTGGGCAGTCCTCGTGAGGGTTGAGGTGCCCGAGGTTACG
>CAZIDS010000163.1:0-7222 GCA_964537945.1 uncultured Gemmatimonas sp.
TGTAGTCGCAGCTCACGAGCTCCTCCTCGGAGTAGGCGACGATGCCCTTCAGGGCGCCCTCGGACGCCGCCTTGAACGCGGCGTTGACCTCGGCGATGGTGACCGTGCGCTCGACCTCGACCGTGAGCTCGGTGATCGAGACGTCGGGCGTCGGGACGCGGATCGAGGTACCGTCGATCTTGCCCTTCACTTCCGGGATGACGAGGCTGGTCGCCTTCGCCGCGCCGGTCGAGGTGGGGATCATCGAGACCGCGGCCGCGCGGGCGCGGCGCAGGTCCTTGTGCGGCAGGTCGAGGATGTTCTGGTCGTTCGTGTAGCTGTGGATCGTCACCATCGCGCCGTGCTTGAAGCCGAAGGCGTCGCGGATGACCTTCACCATCGGCGCCACGCAGTTCGTGGTGCAGCTCGCGTTCGAGACGATGGTGTGCTTGGCGGCATCGTACTTGTCGCCGTTCACGCCGAGAACGACGGTGATGTCCTCGCCGGTCGCCGGGGCCGAGATGATCACCTTCTTCGCGCCGGCGGCGAGGTGCTTCCTGGCGTCCTCGGCCTTCGTGAAGCGGCCGGTGGACTCGAGCACGAGGTCGACGCCGAGGTCCTTCCACGGCAGCAGCGCCGGGTCCTTCTCCTTCAGGACCTTCATCTTGTCGCCGTTGAGCGTGATCGAGTCCTCGTCGCGGCTCACGGTGCCGCCGAAGATCCCGTGCACCGAGTCGTACTTGAAGAGGTGCGCGAGCGTCTTGGTGTCCGTGAGGTCGTTGACCGCGATGAAGTTGATGTCCGCGTTCCGCTCCTTGGCGGCGCGGACGACCTGGCGACCGATGCGGCCGAAGCCGTTGATGCCGACGCGAATGGCCATTCCGAGTGGTGCTCCGTGTGGCTGCGAGTTGTCGGGTCGCCGGTCAGCGGTCGGCTGCCGTGCGCGCCCGTCCGAAGGTCAGGTAGCTCAGCGTGCGCGTGCCGGCCGCGAACAGGGCGTGGGCGCAGGCGTTGAGGGTCGCGCCGGTCGTGAGGACGTCGTCCACCAGCACGACGTGCAACCCGCGCAGGCGCTCCGCGTCCGCCTCATTCGCAAGGAACGCGCCGTGAACGTTCGCCAGTCGTTCCCCGGGAGTCAATCGCGTCTGGCTCGGCGTGGCGCGCGTCCGCGCGAGGGCGCGGTGCAGCACAGGGATCCCCCACCGTCGCGCGACCGCGTCGGCGAGCGCACTCGCCTGGTTGTAGCCCCGCGCGCGCTCCTTCACCGGCGCGAGCGGCACCGGCACCAGCGCCGCCCGCTCGGCGACGACGTCCGCCGGCCACGCGAGCCGCGCCAGCCGCGCCCCCATCGCGTCGGCGACGCCCGGCCACCCGTCGTACTTCAGCGCCGAGAGGATCGCGCTGCTCGCGTCGTCGGGCACCCAGCAGAGCGAGCGCGCCGAGCGCACGAACGGCGGCAGCAGCGCGCAGCCCGGACAGCCGCCGCGGCGCGCACGCGGATGCCCGCAGCGGTCGCAGCGCGGCGCCGCGAGCAGCGGCAGGCGCGACCAGCAGCGCCCGCACACGAGCCCTTCGTCGGCGTCGTCGAGCGCGCCGTCGCAGGCCGCGCACGCGCGGGGGAATGCGAACTGGCCGAGTGCGGCGAGGGCGCGGCGCCACCGGGGGGCGCGCGCGTCCGGGAGCGGGGCGCCGCGCGCCCCGCCGCTCAGGTGGACTCCGGCGCGCGGATCGACCGCCACATCGCGTCGCGGTCGGGCGCGACACCGAACCAGCGCTCGAACGCTAGCGCCCCTTGCTCGACGAGCATCGGCAGGCCGTCGTCCGACCGCAGGCCGCGCGCGCGGCAGGCCTTCACGAACGGCGTCCGTCCGCGGCGGTAGGTCAGGTCGAGCACCGCCGTCTCCGGCGGGATCTCGCCCGGCGCGATCGGCATCAGCGCGCCGTCGAGGCCGAGCGGCGTGGCGTTCACGAGGAGGTCGTTCCCGCGCACCGCTTCCACCTCGCTGTCCACCACGTGCGCGATGCCGGGAAAGCGCGCCGCGAGCGCCTCGGCGCGGTCGCGCGTGCGCGCATGGATCGCGACGCGGCTGTCGGGCCACTGCTCCACCGCGGCGCAGACCGCGGCCGCCGCGCCGCCGGCGCCGAGCATGCCGAGGCGCAGTCCCTCGGGCTTCCGGTCGAGCAGCCGCTGCACCGCGAACGTGAAGCCGCCGACGTCGGTGTTGTCGCCGACGATCAGGCCGTCCTCCGTCCAGAAGGCATTGACCGCGCCCACGCGCTCGGCGAGCGGCGTGCGCCGGGCGCACCAGGCGTAGACCGATTCCTTGTGCGGGATGGTGACGTTGCCGGCGCCGTGCGCATCGGCGAGGAGGCCGATGGTGGTCTTCAGGTCCGCCGGCGCCACGTCCAGGAGCTCGTAACGCAGCGAGATCCCTGCGGCGTCGAGCGCGGCGTTCTGGAAGACCGGCGAGAGCGAGTGCGCCACCGGATGTCCGAGGAGGACGAGCCGGCCGGGGATCGGCTTCACTTGCCGCTGGCTCCGCGTTCGGCCGCGATGCGGTCGATCACGAGGCCGATCTCCTTCGCGAGCTCCTCGAAGGTCGCGCGGTACGCGTCGAGCTCGCCGCCGAAGGGATCCTGCACGGGCCGGCCGGCGGTGGAGCGAGCCGCGAAGTCGGTGAGCAGGTGTGTCCGGCCGTCTCCCCCGAGCACGAGGGCGCGCTCCCGGTGGTGCGGACTCATCACGAGGATCAGGTCGGCACCGCCGACGAGCTCGCGCGTGAGCACCTGGGCCCGGTGCGTGTTCAGGTCGAGGCCGTGCTCGAGCGCCACCAGCAGCGCGCCGTCGCTCGCCGGCGCGCCGTCCCACGCGCTCGTGCCCGCGCTCGCGACGGTGACGTCGTCGAGGGCGCGCTCGGAGGCGAACTGCCGTGCGATGGCCTCGGCCATCGGGCTGCGGCAGGTGTTCCCGGTGCAGACGAAGAGGACGCGCATGGCCTCACTGGTCTCCGATGAGGTCGGGGACGCTCTGCCGCAATGTAGCCGCTTGCAGCGCTCCCGGCCTGATGACGCGCGGCGTCCGCCCCGTGCAATCCACGACCGTCGAGGCCGGGGAGGGCGGGAGCCGTCCGCCGTCGAGCAATCGGATGGTCCCCTTCGCGAGTTCCCCGCCCCACTGGCTCACGATCTCGCCCGCAGTGACGGCGGGCGGCTGGCCCGGGAGGTTCGCCGACGTGCTCGTGATCGGGTCGCCGATCGCGGCGATGAGCCGCTGCAGCCCGGTGTGCGGCGTCCATCGCACGGCGATGCCGCCCTCGGGACCGCGCAGGCGGTCGAGGTCGCGCCGCTCGCCGCCGGGCAGCACGAGCGTGAGCGGGCCCGGCCAGTGCCGTGCGGCGAGCATCGAGGCCGAGCGCGTGAGGTGCAGGCCGAGCCGCGCGAGCATCGGCGTGTCGCTGATGAGCAGGAGGAACGGCTTCGCGGGCGGCCGCCGCTTGAGCTGCACGAGCCGTTCCACGGCCTCGCTCTCGATCAGCGTCCCGAAGCCATAGACGGTCTCGGTGGGATAGGCGAGGATCCCGCCACCGCGCAGGTGCGTGATGGTCTGCGCGAGCGCCGCCCCGACCTCTTCGGGCGACCAGAACGGGACGCCACGGGTCTCGGGCACGCTACTCGGGGAGGCCCTGCACCGCGTCGGCGCGCGCGAAGTCGCCTTCCTCGGTGACCTTGAGCGCCTTCTCGCTCCCGCGCACGACGTGCACCGGCAGGCCGAGCCGCTCGCAGAGCGCGGCGTCGTCGGTCGCGTCGGCGTGGGCGCCGGCGGCGCGCGCCTCGCGGTGCGCCCGCTCGATGACGTCGCGCGGGAAGCCCTGCGGCGTCTGCGCACGCCAGAGACCGTCGCGGGCCACCGTCGCCTCGATCCGACCGTCGGCGCCGACGCGCTTGAGCGTGTCGGTCACCGGCAGCGCGGCGATCGCGCCGTGCCCCTTCCGCACCTCGACGACCACGCGGTCGATCATCTCGTCGCTCACGAGCGGGCGCGCGGCGTCGTGGATCAGCACGTAGCGGCACTCGCTCGGCAGGTCCTCGAGCCCGTTGCTCACCGATTCGGCGCGCGTCTTCCCGCCCACCGAGATGAGGAGCCGGTCGCTGTCGCTCTGGAAGATCCAGGGCGGCGGATCGCCCGCGTACCGCTGCGGCAGCACGCAGACGACCATCGCGACGTCGGCACGGCGCTGGAAGGCCTGCAGCGAGTGGAGCAGCATCGGCTTGCCGGCGACCCAGCGGAGCTGCTTGAGCTCGCCGCCGCCGACGCGCGAGCCCGAGCCGCCGGCGACGATCACCACGCCGACGTCGCGCGTGACGCGGGGCGCGGGTGCCGTCATCGGAAGAGCTCGCGGAAGAGCGCGCCGAGGTCGGCGACACCCTTCACCTGGAGATGGCGGCCATTGCGGCGCGGGACGCTGCGCTCGGAGACGTACGCCGTCCGCATCCCGAGCTTCTCCGCCTCGGCGATGCGGCGCTCGGCCTGCGAGACGGCGCGGATCTCGCCGGCGAGGCCCACCTCGCCGATGAAGACCGCGTCGGGCGGGAGCGCCTTGTCGTAGACGCTCGACGCGAGCGCGACGGCGACCGCGAGGTCGCCCGCGGGCTCCTGCATCCGCACGCCGCCGACGACGTTGAGGAAGACGTCGAGCTGGGCGAACGAGAGGCCGGCGCGCTTGTCGAGCACGGCGAGCAGCAGTGCGAGCCGGCGCGCATCGTAGCCGGTCGCGACGCGCTGCGGCGTGCCGAAGCCGGCCTTG
This sequence comes from uncultured Gemmatimonas sp., assembly GCA_964537945.1. Lineage (GTDB taxonomy): Bacteria > Gemmatimonadota > Gemmatimonadetes > Gemmatimonadales > Gemmatimonadaceae > Pseudogemmatithrix. The sequence continues at coordinate 4,785 of CAZIDS010000163.1, forward strand.
GCGGCGAGCCCCTGCACCTCGAGCAGCATCGGGCGCGTGCCCTCGATGAGGCAGGTGACCGCGCTGCCGCTCGCCTTCACGTCCGCGCGCTCGGAGAGGAAGAGCGCGCTCGGGTTCTCGACGGCCTCGAGGCCGCGCACCGTCATCCGGAAGACGCCGATCTCGTCCACCGAACCGAAGCGGTTCTTCGTCGCGCGCAGCACGCGGTGGTCGGCGGTGCCCTCGCCCTCGAAGTAGAGCACCGTGTCGACGATGTGCTCGAGCGTCTTCGGGCCGGCGATGCCGCCGCCCTTCGTCACGTGTCCGACGACGAAGACGGCCGTGCCACTCTCCTTCGCGAAGCGCATCAGTCGCGCGGCGCATTCGCGCACCTGGCCGACGTTGCCCGGCGCGCCTTCGAGGTCGCCGGTGAACACGGTCTGGATCGAATCGACGATCAGCGCCGCGGGCCGCACGCTCGCCGCGGTCGCGAGGATCGTCTCGAGGTTCGTCTCGCCGAGCAGCTGCACTGCGCCGGCGGAAGGCGCGAGGCGGTCGGCGCGGAGCTTCACCTGCAGCGGCGACTCCTCGCCGCTCACGTACAGCGTCGAGTGGCCGGCCGCCTCGAGGTGCGCGGCGACCTGCAGCAGGATCGTGCTCTTGCCGATGCCCGGCTCGCCGCCGACGAGGACGATCGCGCCCGCCACGACGCCGCCGCCGAGCACGAAGTCGAACTCGACGATGCCGCTCTTGAGCCGGTGCGATTCGGCGCCCTGCACGTCGCGCAGGCGCGGCGTGTCCATCACGCTGCCGCCCTCGCCGTAGGCCGACGATCCCGCCTTCCGTCGCGCGGCGCCAGCGCCCTTCGCGGCGGTCACCTTCGGCGCGGCCATCTCCTCGACGAGCGTGTTCCACTCGCCGCAGGTGGGGCACTGCCCCGCCCACTTGAGCGACTCGGCGCCGCACTCGGTGCAGCGGTAGACCGACTTGACCTTCAGGGCCATGGGGCGGTCACCCCGGCTGGCGGCTGGTCCAGTTCTCGAAGCGCGTGTGCTGCTTTCGGTAGTGCAACCGGATGTGCCCCGTCGGCCCGTTGCGCTGCTTCGCCATGATCACCTCGGCGTAGCCGTCGAGCGGGATGTCGGTCGTGCCGGGTACCATGCGCGGGTTCCCCTGCTCGTCGTAGGGGCGCTCGTTCATCTCGGGACGGTAGATGAAGAGCACGACGTCGGCGTCCTGCTCGATCGCGCCGGAGTCGCGGAGGTCGGAGAGCTGCGGCTTGCGGTTCTCGCCGCCGCGCTGCTCGGAGGCGCGCGAGAGCTGCGAGAGCGCGATCACCGGGACGTCGAGCTCCTTCGCGAGCGCCTTGAGCGAGCGCGAGATCATCGAGACCTCCTGCTGGCGGCTCTCGCTGTTCGCCGGGCCGGTGATCAGCTGCAGGTAGTCGACGATGATGAGCTTGATGTCGGCCTGGCTCTTGAGCCGCCGCGCGCGCGAGCGGAGCTCGAGCACGCTCAGGCCGGGCGTATCGTCGATCCAGATCGGCGCCTGCCCGAGGAGGGCGGCGGCCTTGGCGAGGTTCGACGCGTCCTGCGCGGTGAGCGCGCCCGAGCGCAGCCGCTGGGCGTCCACGTATCCCTCCGAGGCGAGCATGCGCATCAGGAGGGATTCAGTACTCATCTCGAGCGAGAATACCGCCGTCGGGACGTTGCGCTCGATGGCGGCGTATTGCGCGACGTTCAGCACGAAGGCCGTCTTGCCCATCGACGGCCGCGCCGCGACGATGACGAGGTCGGAGCGCTGGAAGCCGAGCGTGAGCTTGTCGAGGTCGCCGAAGCCGGACGGCACGCCGGTGAGGTTGCCGCCGGCGGTGCGCAGCTGCTCGATCCGCTCCATCGCCGACCAGAGCAGCGACTTGATCTTGACGAAGCCCTCGGAGCCGCGCTGGTCGTTCAGCTCGAGGATGCGGTGCTCAGCGAGGTCGAGCAGCTCGGCCGCATCGGCCGGGCTCTCGTGTCCCTCGCGGACGAGCGAGGTCGCCGTCTCGATGAGGCGGCGGCGCAGCGCCTTCTCGCGCACGATCTTGCAGTGGTGCTCGACGTTCGCCGCGGTCGGCACTTCGTCGAGCAGCCCGCCGATGTACTCCTTGCCGCCGGCGGCCTGCAGGTCGCCGCGCTGCTCGAGCTCGTTGGAGAGCGTGAGCGGATCGACGACCGCGCCGCCATTGTGCACGGCCATCATCGCGCGGAAGAGGCGGCGGTGCCCCTCGCGGTAGAACATGTCCTCGGTGACGAGCTCGCCCGCGGTGGTGATCGCGTCCACCGAGAGGATCATCGCGGCGAGTACGGCGCGCTCGGCGTCCTCCGACCAGGGCGGCCGACGGTCGCGGAACGGGTCGACGTTGGCCGACCTAGGGGCGATCGAAAATTCGACGGGCGAGCTGGACATCTTCCCAGGCG
>CAZIDS010000164.1:0-7018 GCA_964537945.1 uncultured Gemmatimonas sp.
ACGCCTGAGATGCCGGGGATGATCGTCGGGACGTTCCTCGCCGTCGGCGCGCTCGCCTTCGTGCTCGCGCCGCTCGTGCGCGGCGCGGCGGGCGTGGCCGGCGCCGGTGCGCCGGTCCCCTCGCCCGAGGCGAGCGCGCTCGAGGCGCTGCGCGAGATCGAGTTCGACCATTCGACCGGCAAGCTCTCGGAAGGCGACTACGCGGCGCTGAAGGCGACCTACGCGCCCCGCGCGCTCGCCGAGCTCGATGCGCGTGCGGCGGCGGTGAAGGGCACGGTGCGCGAGCTCGCGGGCGTCGCCGCCGGTGCCGCGCCGGGCGCGGGATCCGGCGACGCCGCCGAGGCACTGATCACGCGGATGCGGACGCGCGGCACCGCATGCCCGGAGCACGGCGCTCGTCCCGAGGGTGACGCGCTCTACTGCTCCGATTGCGGACGCTTCCTGTCGGCGACGTGCCTGCGCTGCGGCGCAGCGGTCGAGGACGCGCGGGCGCGCTTCTGCGGCGAATGCGGCGCGGAGCTCGCGGCGTAGCCGCGAGCCCCGCGTCACCACCCCACCTCGGTCCGCTCAGGGCGTCACCGGCGCCGGCGCGTTCGCGCCCGTCAGGAAGTCGAGCGCCAGTGACGACAGCGTCCGCACGCCCGCCGGCAGCGCGCTCTCGTCGGCGAAGAAGTACGGCGAGTGGTTCTGCGCGACGGTCCGCCAGTCCTGGTCGCGCGGCGTGATGCCGAGGAAGACGAAGATGCCCGGCACCTTGGCCTGGAACACCGAGAAGTCCTCCGAGCCGGTCACGAGCGGCGCCTCGCTCACGTGGTCCGCGCCCACCGCGCGCACGATGCTCGGCGCCATGCGCCGCGTGAGCGCGGGGTCGTTCGCCGTCACGCCGTAGCCCGCGCCGAGGCTCACCTCGGCCGTCGCGCCCTGGCTCGACGCGATGTCGGTCGCGATCCGGCGGACGCTCGCGAGGATCTGGTCGCGCTGCACCGGATCGAAGGTGCGGATCGTGCCGCTCAGCATCACGGTGTCGGGGATGATGTTGTCGCGCATCCCGCCGTGGAACTGCGCGACCGTCACGATCGCCGGCGTCTGCGTGATGTTGATCTGCCGGCTCACGATGGTCTGCAGCGCGAGCACGATCTGCGAGCCGATGACGATCGGGTCCACGCCGCCCCAGGGCGCGGCGCCGTGCGTCTGCTTGCCGCGGATCTTGATGCTGAGCGCGTTGCCCGCCGCCATCGTCGGGCCGGCGCGGTAGATGATGTCGCCCGCGGGGCCGGGCCAGACGTGCAGGCCGAAGATCGCCTCGACCTTCGGGTCGTCGAGTGCACCGGCCTTCACCATCGGGTCGGCGCCGCCGGGGCCCTCCTCGGCCGGCTGGAAGATGAAGACCACCGTCCCGGTGAGCTGCGCCCGCATCCCCGCGAGCACCTCCGCCGCGCCCATCAGGATCGCGACGTGGTTGTCGTGGCCGCACGCGTGCATCACGCCCACCTCGGTGCCGTTGTACTGCGCCCGCACGCGCGACTTGAAGGGCAGATCCACCATCTCGGTGACCGGCAGCCCGTCCATGTCGGCGCGCAGCGCGACGACGCGGCCCGGACGCCCGCCGCGCAGCACCCCGACCACGCCGGTGCCGCCCACCTTCTCGCGCACCTCCATGCCGAGCGCGCGCAGGTGCGCGGCGACGAGCGCCGCCGTGCGCACCTCCTGCATGCCGAGCTCGGGATGCTCGTGGATGTCGCGGCGCCAGGCGACGACGCGCGGATTCACCTCGGCGGCGCGGCGGTCGAGCTCCTGGTGCAGGCGCGACGCCTGCTGTGCATCGCTCGTCGCGGGTGCGATGGGCAGGGCGGCGAGCGCGACGAGGACGGCCGTCGCGATGGAGCAGTGATGAACCGTTCGGGGGATGCGCATCGGGGGCGGTGTGAGGGAAGGTCCGGCGCGTGAACGTGCCGCGCGCCGAGCCCGGACGGAAGTGGCGCCGCGAGGCGGCGCCGTCACATCTTGCTGGTCAGACCCCGAGGCCCATGCATCCCCAGCTCCAGGCGATCCTCGACGACCTCTCGGCCGTGCGCGCGCGATGGCAGCGACTGTCCGTCGCGACGCCCGACGACCGGTGGGCCGTGCGCCCGGACCCGGAGCGCTGGAGTGTCGCGGAGTGCATCGCGCACCTGAACCTCACGGCGCGCGCGATGCAGCCGCTGCTCGAGGCGGCGGCCGAGGAAGCCAAGGCCCGCCCGCGGCTCCAGGGTGACATGAAGCCGTCGCTCTTCGGCCGGATGCTCGCCGCGATGGTCGGGCCGGTGCCGAAGCTGCTCGGGATGCGGATCGGTCGTGTGCGCACGCCGCCGCCGTTCGTGCCGACGGGCGACGAGCCACGGTCGGTCATATCCGCCGAGTTCGAGCGGCACCTCGGCGCGCACGAGGCGTCGGTGCGCGCGGCGGACGGGCTGCCGCTGCACGAGGTCGTGGTCGAGTCGCCGTTCTCGAAGGGCGCGAAGTACGACGCCTATTCGGGCTGGGTCGTCGTCGTCCGGCACCTCAACCGTCACCTGCAGCAGGCGGAAGAGGTCTGGGCGTCTGCCGGTCGGCGCTGAGGCGCGGACTCGTTCACCGCACCTTGATGAACGCCAGCGCGTTGTTCGCGTTCATCGGGATCACGAGCTGCCGCGCGTCCGCGTCGTAGCACATCGACGCCGCGCTGGGGATGTTCTGCGCGATCAGCTCCGCCGCGCGGCCCGGCCGGATCCGCGAGACGCCGCCGTTCACGACGCTGCTCACGTACTTCGTGCCGTCGGGCATGATCACGAGCCCGTCGTTCCCCGCCTGCACGGCCCGCTCCGTCCGGAGCAGCGCACCGGCGGGCGAGAAGGTGAGCACCGAGTCGCTCCCGACGTTCACGACGACGACGTTCCCGTCGCGGTCGAGCGCGACGCCGTTCGGGCGGTTGAGCGGGGCGCCCTGCACGAGGATCGACGCCGCCCCAGTCGGCGGCACGCGCCACAGCTGCCCGTTGCCGGTCACACTCGCGTAGATCGTCCCGTCGTTCGCGATGCCAATGTCGTTGAACCAGGCGGCCTCCGGGACGAGGATCCCCGGCATCGGCGCGCCGGTGCGCATGTCGAACCGGCGGATCACCGTGACCGGCGGGTCGTTCGGGCCTGAGTCGCCGTCGCGGTCGGCGAGATAGAGGACGCCGTCCACGATGTCGCTGCCCAGCGGTTCGTTGAGCACGAGCGGCGGCGCGATCGTGTCGCGCTGCGCGCCCGCGTTCTGCACGCCGATCCACCGCGCCGTGTGCACCGAGCCGTCGTGGTTGATCAGCGAGATCCAGGCGTCGTTCGCCCGCACGTTCGGCCCCACACCGCGGTTCGGGACCACGATCAGGCCGCGCGCGGCATCATACGAGCAGCTCTCGGCCGAGTAGATCGCGCCGAAGACCTTCACGTTCGAGGAGACCGCGTCGAACTTCCCGTCCGCGCCGGGCACGACCGGCAGGCCGAGCGGGTTGCCGACGTAGTAGGGCCGCGCGGGCTGCGTGGCGGGAGCTGGTGCGCCGGGCGCCGGCTGCTGCGCCGTGAGCGGCGACGAGGCGACGGCGAGCGCCAGCAGGGTATTCAGGGGGCGGAACGGCCGCATCGATCGGGCTCCTCGCGCAGGGTGGGGTCGGGCAACCTAACAATTGCCGTCCGTGACCGTCTGTGGTGAGGCCCGCGCGCGATCGCGCGCCGCGGATCCGCTGTTCCTTGCAGATTCCTCACGTTCGCTCGTGCCAGCGCCGGCCACGCCACCCGCGTACCACTAACTACCTATGGACGCCCTGCTCACCTTCCTCCTGAAGCATCCAGCGCGGGTCTGGGAGCGGGGGGAGCTGGTCTGGAGCCCGGTCATCGCGGGATGGCTCCTCGCCGGCGCGGCGCTCGGCCTCCTCGTGCTCGCCGCCTGGAGCTACCGCCGCGTCACCGGGCTCGGCCGCGGCCATCGCATCGCCCTCGGCGTCCTCCGTGCGGCGATCCTGCTCGTCGTGCTCGCGTGCCTCGCGCGCCCGCAGCTCGTCGTCGCGAGCGCGGTGCCGCAGCGCAACGTGCTGGCGATCCTGCTCGACGATTCGCGCTCGATGGCGCTCGCTGACGGCGGCACCGAGTCGCGCGCCGCGGCCGCCGCCCGCACGTTCGCCGATTCGACGGCGCTCGTGCGCGCGCTCGCCGACCGCTTCGCGCTCCGCTTCTACCGCTTCGCCGCCGACGTGCGGCCCGCGAGCTCGGCCGCGGGATTCCGCACGCAGGGCACGCGCACCGACCTCGCGAGCGCGCTCGACGGCGCGCGGCAGGAGCTCGCCGGCACACCGATCGCGGGGATGGTCCTCGTCACCGACGGCGGCGACAACGCGGGCCGCGAACTCGAGCCGGCGCTGCTGGCGTTGCAGGCGCGGAGGATCCCGGTCCACACCGTCGGCGCGGGCCTCGAGCGCTTCCCGCGCGACGTCGCGATCGAGCGCGTCACGCTCCCGGCGCGGCCGCTCGCCGGCGCGAACCTCCTCGTGGACGTCGCGCTCCGCCTGCGCGGCGTCGCAGGCGAGAAGGTGACGCTCACCGCCGAGTCCGACGGCCGCGTGGTGGGCAGCGAGACCATCACGCTGCCGGGGGGCGAGGAGGTCGTGCGTGCGCGTGTCCGCGTGAGTGAGCTCGCGCCGGGCACGCATCGCATCACGGTCCGCGCACCGGCACTGCCGCGCGAGACGATCGGCGAGAACAACGAGGCGCACGGCGTGGTGCAGGTCCGCGCCGGACCCGACCGCATCCTCTACATCGAAGGGGAGCCGCGGCCGGAGCTCGGCTTCCTCAGGCGTGCCATCGCCGCCGACTCCGCCGTCCAGCTCGTCGCGATCCTCCGGAGCGCCGAGCAGAAGTTCCTCCGCCTGGGCGTCCGTGACTCCCTCGAGCTCGCCGGCGGGTTCCCGGCCAGCCGTGAAGAGCTCTTCGCGTACCGCGGCCTCATCGTCGGGAGCATCGAGGCCTCCTTCTTCTCGGCTGACCAGCTGCGCATGCTCGCCGAGTTCGTGAGCCAGCGCGGCGGCGGGCTCCTCGCGCTCGGCGGCCGCTCGGCGTTCGCCGAAGGCGGCTTCCGCGGCACGCCCTTCGCCGAGGTGCTGCCGATTGCGCTCGACCGCTCGCCGCGCGACGCCGAGGCGATGCCGATCGAGCTGAAGGTGCGGCCGACGGTCGCGGGACTCGCACAGCCGGCGCTGCAGCTCGGCGCCACCGAGGCGGCGACCGCGCAGCGGTGGGATTCGCTCGGGCCGGTCTCGCTCGTGAATGCGCTCGGTTCGCTCCGCCCCGGCGCGACCGCGCTGCTCACCGGCCGGCGCGAAGGCGAGAGCGTCGACTTCCCCGTGTACGCGACGCAGCGCTTCGGCCGCGGGACCGCCGGCATCATGGCGATGCAGGACAGCTGGCGGTGGAAGATGGACCCGAACACGCCGATCGACGACATCACGCACGAGACGCTCTGGCGGCAGGTCGCGCGCGCGCTCACCGAGGAGAGTCCCGACCGCGTCGAGGTCGCCGCCGTGCCGTCACGCGTCGCGCCGGGCGAGCCGGTGGAGCTACGCGCGCGTGTCGCCGACGAGCAATTCAATGACGTCAACGACGCGGCCGTCGTGGCGCGCGTGACGGCGCCCTCGGGCCGCACGATCGAGGTGCCGCTCGAGTGGGCGCTCGCCGAGAACGGCGTCTACACCGGCCGGTTCATCGCCGAGGAGGCCGGGCTGTACCGCGTCGCCGCCGAGGCCGTGCGCGGGCGCGACACCACGCGCGCGCTGCCGGCCCCGCTCCTGGCCGACGACGCGGGCGCCGACGTCGAGCAGGCCGAGCAGCGCGCGCCGCTGCTCCGGCGCATCGCGCAGGAGACCGGCGGGCGCTACTACCCGCTCGAGTCCGCCGCAAAGCTCGCGGAGGACGTGCAGTACACGGAGAGCGGCGTGAACGTGCGCGAGGCGCTCGACCTGTGGGACATGCCGCTCGTCTTCCTCGTGCTCCTCGGGCTCCTCGGCGCGGAATGGGCGGTGCGCCGCGCGCGGGGGCTCGCGTGATGCGCGGCGCGCCCGACCGTCGGATCGGCGGATCGGCCATCGCTGCCGCGGCGGCGATGCTCGCGTTCGCCGCGACCGCGCACGCCCAGCGCACGCACCTGCTCGTCGTGACCGGGCTCGGCGGCGAGCCCGCCTACTCCGAAGCGTTCGTGAGGCAGGGCGGCGCGCTCGTGGACGCGGCGCGGACGCAGTGGCGCGTCGCCGACTCCTCGCTCACCTGGCTCGCCGAGGACCCCGCGCGCGACCGCCGCATCACTGGAAGAGCCGGGAAGGACGCCGTCGCCTCCGCGTTCCTCGCGCTCTCGCAGCGCACCTCGCCGGGCGACGTCGTGGTGGTCGTGCTCATCGGGCACGGCAGCGGGGAGGGGCCGCAGTCGCGAGTGAACCTGCCCGGCGCCGACCCGAGCGCGGCCGAGTACGCCACGTGGGTCGCGGGCTTCGCGCGGCAGACCGTCGTCTTCGTCGTCGCCGCGAGCGCGAGCGGCGACTTCGCGGCCACGCTCAAGGGCCCGGGCCGCGTGGTGATCACCGCGACGCGGACGCCGTTCGAGCGCAACGAGTCGAAGTTCGCCGAGCAGTTCGTGCGCGGTCTCGCCACCGCGGAGGCCGACGCGGACAAGGACGGCCGCACGACGGTGATGGAGTCCTTCACGTACGCGGTCCGCGAGGTCGCGAAGGTCTACGAGACCGAGCGCCGGCTGCTGACCGAGCACGCCGTGCTGTCCGATTCGACGCTCGCGAACCGCACCGTGTACGCCGCCGCGCCGCAGAACTCCGACCCGCGCATCGTGGCGCTGGTGGCCGAGCGCAAGGCGCTCGAGGAGGAGCTCGAGCGGCTCCGCGGTCGCAAGGCGCTGCTGCCGGCCGCCGCCGACGAGAAGGAGCTCGAGCGCATCGTGCTCGCGATCGCCGAGAAGTCGGCGGCCA
>CAZIDS010000165.1:0-6927 GCA_964537945.1 uncultured Gemmatimonas sp.
GAGCGTGTTCCCCTCGAAGCCCTCGGGCGCGACGCCGACGATGCTGTACGACCGTCCGTTCATCCGCAGCACCTGGCCCAGCGCGTCCGGCTTGCCGCCGAAGCGGTCGAGCCAGAAGCGGTGCGAGATGACCGCGACCATGTTGTCGGCGCCCGGCTCGTTGTCCGACGGCAGGAGCAGCCGGCCGGCCGCCGGCGCCAGCTCCAGCGTGCTGAAGTAGTGCCCCGTGACCCACGCCGCTTCGCCGGTCATCGGCTCGTCGCCGAGGGCGATGCTCGCACCGAAGATCCGGAAGCCCGCGATCCCCTGCAGCGCGTCCTGCTGGCGCTCGAGATCGCGCAGCATCGGGTAGCTCCAGATGAACCCGTCGCCGCACCCCGACTGGTTGCAGCTGTCGTTCCCCTGGATGGGCCCGGGGAGCTGCAGGTAGACCAGCTCCGAGGCGCGCGGCACCGGCAGCGGGCGCAGGAGGATCTGGTCGAACATCGAGAAGATCGCCGCGTTCGCGCCGATACCCAGCGCAAGCGAGAGCACCGCCACGGCGGTGACGAACGGCGTCTTGGCGAGCGTGCGGAAGGCGAACTTGAGGTCGCGCATCGGGCGTCGGCCGGAGGAAGAGGGCGGTCCTCCATCGGACAGCCGCGAGGGCCGGACGGTTTGGACCTTACCCCGGCCGTGCCGCCAGCCACGACCGGTACGCCGCGCGCAGCCGCTCCTGGAAGTGGTGCACCCCGAGCTCGGCGTCGACCGAGAAGCGCCCGCGGTCGTACGCGCGGGACGACACGCCGCGCTGCACGAACTCGCAGATGTCCATGTCCTCGCGCTGCACCCGATCGCTGTACTCGAGGTCGTCGGCGATCGCCCGCTCGGCCGCCGCGCCCTGCGCGTCCCGGTAGAAGAAGCCGAACTCCACGCGGCAGCGGTCGGGCCCGAGCGGCACGACGAGGTTCGTCTGCACGCGACCGGGCAGGATGTTCAGCATGTAGTTCGGGAACACGCAGTAGTAGTACGCGCTGTCCCCCGGCGCGATCTCGTACGGCGCGTCCCCCGGCGCCAGCGGCGACCACTGCAGCGAGTAGCGGTCGGTCACCTCGGTGCGGTACTGCTTGAAGTCATAGAGCTTCATCAGCTCGGGGTGCACGTACGGGACGTGGTAGCCCTCGAGGAAGTTGTCGACGTAGACCTTCCAGTTGCAGCCGACCTCGTAGTCGATCCGCTTCACGAACGTCATCGCGTCGAGCCGCACCGGCGCGATCCGTTCGGCGATCCCCGCCATCGTCTCGGCGAGCGGCGCCGCGCCGGCGTCGAGGTTCACGAACACCTGGTCCTGCCAGGTGTCGACGCGCAGCGGCACGAGGCCGAAGTCCTTCCGGTCGAAGAGGTCGACGCGGTCCCAGCGGGGGACGCCCCGCAGCGAGCCGTCGAGCAGGTAGGTCCAGCCGTGGTACTGGCAGGTGAGCGCCTTCACGCAGCCCGTGGGCTCGGTGGCGAGCGGCCCGCCACGGTGCCGGCAGACGTTGAAGAACGCGCGGAGGCCGCCCTCCCGGTCGCGGAGCACGATGACCGGATCGTCGGCGACCGTCGTCGTGAAGTACGACCCGGGCTCGCGCAGCTGGCCCAGGTGCCCGACTCCCTGCCAGTGGCGCGCGAAGACCGCGTCGCGGTCGAGCGCGTGGAAGGCCGGGTCGGTGTACCACGCCGAGGGCACGGTCCACGAGGTCTCGATGCGGGTGCTCTCGAGGTCGGCCGGGTCGAGGACGGGGTAGGTCGCCGGGCGCATGCGGGGAAGCTATCCGCCGGCGCGGTGCGGCACGAGGATTGCCGGGCTGATGCGATGGTGCATCTTGAGTCGTCAGGTAGTGGACCTCGAACGCGCCTGTGAGCACTCCCCCGCCCGAACTCCCGCTCATCGAACGCCTCCGCGCCGCCACCGCGGGGCGCTACACCGTGCACGCCGAACTCGGCGTGGGCGGGATGGCGACCGTCTACCGCGCCACCGAGATCGCGCTCGAGCGCGAGGTGGCCATCAAGGTGATGAACACCGCGATGGCCGCGTCCCCCGGCTCGATCGAGCGATTCCGCCGCGAGGCGCGCGTCGCCGCGGCGCTCAGCCACCCGCACATCGTCCCGATCTACGCGATCGGCGAGGACCCGTCCCTCGCCTTCTTCGCGATGAAGTTCATCAAGGGACGCGGCCTCGACTCGATCCTCAAGAAGGAGGGCGCGCAGCCGATCGACATGGTGGCGCGCACGCTGTCGGTCGTCGGCAAGGCGCTCAACCACGCGCACCAGCACGGCGTGGTCCACCGCGACGTCAAGCCGGCGAACATCATGGTCGGCGACGATGGCTGGGTGTACGTCACCGACTTCGGCATCGCGAAGCGCGAGGACGCGCAGGGGCTCACGCAGGCGGGGACCGTCGTCGGCACGCCGGCCTACATGTCGCCCGAGCAGTTCAACGGCGCCGAGGTGACCGGCGCGGCCGACCAGTATGCGCTCGGCATCGTCGCCTATGAGATGCTCGCCGGACGGACCCCCTTCGACGCGCCGTCGCTCGGCGAGATCATGCGCGGGCACCTGCTCGACGCGCCGCCGCCGCTGCGCACGATCCGCATCGACGTCCCGGTCGCGCTCGCCGACGTCGTGAACCGGATGCTCGAGAAGGAACCGGCGAACCGCTTCCCGACCCTCGGCGACGCCGTCACCGCGCTCGAGGCCGCGACGGCCGCGGTGAAGACCGCCGGCGCGAAGCCGAGGATGGCGCCCGGTGCGCAGACGATGGCGCAATCGAGCCCGACGACGCCCATCCCGCGCTCCAGCACGCCGATGCCGCTCACCGGCTCGCAGCCGCGCCGCACGATGCCGTCGGGCATCCGGCCGCAGCCGCAGGTCGCCGACGAACCGAAGAAGGGCGGGCTTGGGATCCTCGCCCTCTTCCTCATCCTCGTGGGCGCGGCCGGCGGCGGCATCTACTACTACCGCGACCAGATCGTCCCCGCCCCGCGCACCGCGCCCGCGCCCGCGCCGGCCGAATCGACGGCCGTCAGCACGCCGGCGAACACGCCGGTGAACCCGCCGGTGAACGCGCCGGTGAACGCGCCCGCGCCGGGACCCGCCACCAGCACGCCGAACCTGCCGGTGGATTCGACCGAGGCGACGGCGCCGGTGGACCGCCGGTCGGTCGATTCCGCCGTCGCCGCCCTCGCGGCGCGCGTGAACGCGGCGATGGTCATCGACAATCTCGCGCCGCGCGACTCGGCGATCATCCGCGTCGGCAGCCAGATGCTCGAGACCGTGCTCTTCGTGAACGGCAACTCGGTCGGGATCGTCGGCGGGCGCGCGCTGGTCGAGACGAAGGTCGCGCCGGGGCCGGTGACGATCGCGGTGAAGCGCCTCAACTGCACCGACTGGGACTCGACCTTCGCGGTGCAGGGCGGGAAGCGCTACACCTTCGTCGAGCGCTCGCCGCGCTGCTGAGGCGCGCCCCGGCGCGCGCCCCGGCGCGCGCGCCACGCGTCGCCCACCGCTCCACCGAGTTCCGCCGCCACCCAGAGTCCGAGCGCCATCGCCACCGCCGCGAGCGTGAGGAAGCGTGAGCGCAGTCGCATCAGGCGCGCGGCCTCGACCCGGTTCGTGGCGCTGCCGTAGAGCACGATGTGCGGGTGCACGCCGGCGGCGATCGCGCCGAGCTGCTCGACGGAGCGGGAGACGGGCGCGAGGCGTCGGACGACTGGATGCGCGTCGTAGCTGAAGACGTTGTTCCCCATCCAGAGGAAGGTCTGGTCGGCGCCGGCGCGGAAGTAGGTCTCCGCGGCCGCCTTGGTCCGGAATCCGAGCCGTCCCGGGCTGATCTCGCGCACCTCGAAGGCCGGTGCTCCCGGCTCGAGGAGCCGCCCCCGCAGTTCCTGCCATCCCAGCGGCGTCCCGCTCGCCGCGTCGGCGAACCAGAGCGCGTTGAAGCTGTCGATCAGCACCCAGCGGCGGTGCTCGGCGTCCCAGATCTCATTGAAGGCGTGACCGCCGCCGAATCCGGTGAACGCCATCCCCCACTCGCGGACCGGGATCCCCGCGGCGAGCGCGAGCCCACTGTAGACCTGGGTGAAGTCAGAGCAGTAGCCGTCCCCGCGCGCGACGATGCGCCGGTACGCGTCCTCGGTGTCGAGCAGGAGCCGCTGGCCGTTCTGCCGGCGGGTGACCAGATGCGCCGCCAGTGCGAGCGCGCGCGCGACGTCGCCGGTGGCGCCCGCCGTGATCCTTCGCGCGCGCGCGGCGAAGGAGTCCGGCGGCACGGCGTGCTCCGACAGGAATCCCGCAGGCTCCGCGCCAGGGCTCCACGCGAACCACGCCGGATCGGACTGCACGGACGCGAGGAGCGCGTTGCGCAGCCGCACGGCGTCGTCGGATGAAGGCACGATGCGCGTGCCGATCGCGACGCAGGCCGCGAGGCCCGCGAAGGCCGCGAGCACCCGCACCCGTCGCGTGAGCCAAGCCGGTCGCATGGCGCGCGAACATGACGCGCGGAACGCGATCCGTCCACCCGCCGTGCCGCCGGCGGCTGGCGCCCGGCGGCCCCGCCGTGCGAACTTCGGCCATCTTCTCCACTCGGAGCCGCCGTTGATCACCCGCACCCTGGCCGCCGCCGTCGCGATCCTCGTGTCGTGCGCACCGGCCGGCGTCGAGGCGCAGGTCGTCCGCCTCTCGTATCCCGCGTCCGCCGCCGCTGGGCCGATCACGGGGCGCGCGTACGTCTTCGTCGCACGCACCGACCGCACCGAGCCGCGGCAGCAGGCCGGCGCACGCCGCACCAGCGAGCCCTTCTTCGGCGTCGACGTCGAGGCGCTGCGCCCCGGACAGCCGGTCACCTTCGACACCACGGTGCTCGGCTACCCGCTCGAGTCGCTGAAGCAGCTCCCCGCCGGCGAGTACTTCGTGCAGGGGATGCTCGTGCCCTACACGCAGTTCACGCGGAGCGACGGCCACACCATCTGGGCGCACATGGACGCCGGCGAGGGGCAGCGCTGGAATGCCTCGCCGGGCTCGCTCTACTCCGAGGTGCGGAAGGTCCGCATCGAGCCGCACGCGCGTACGCCGATCGTGCTCGAGCTCACGAAGGTCATCCCGCCGGTCGCGACCGCGGCCGACACGAAGTGGGTGCAGCGTTTCCGCATCCGGTCCGAGCTCGCGAGCCGCTTCTGGGGCCACGACATGCAGCTCGGCGCCGTCGTGCTGCTGCCGAAGGGCTACGAGGAGAATCCGGCGAAGCGCTATCCGGTCGTCTACACGATCGGCCATTACAGCGACCGCGCGCCGCTGGGCTTCACGCTCGAAGGCTGCGACCGCGCCGAGAGCGCGGAGGCGCGCGCGGCGCGGCTCGCGCGCACCAACCGCGAGCCCGGGTGCGAGCTCCAGCAGGCGTGGACCGGAGGCACGGTGCCGGAGTTCATCGCCGTCTTCATCCAGCACACGACGCCGTTCTACGACGACAGCTACGCGCTCAACTCGGCGAACAACGGCCCCTACGGCGACGCCATCACGCGCGAGCTCATCCCCGAGATCGACCGGCGCTACCGTACCATCGGTGCGCCTTACGCGCGCGTCCTCACCGGCGGCTCCACCGGCGGATGGGACGTCCTCGGGCTGCAGATCCACTACCCCGACGTCTTCGGAGGCGCCTGGTCGCTCTATCCCGACCAGCTCGACTTCCGGAACTATCAGTTCGGCGACATCTACGCCGACTCGAACGCCTTCGTGCGAGCCGACGGCTCGTGGCTTCCACGCGAGATCCCGTCGAGCCGCTCCCCCGAGGGTCTCACCGACCTGACGGTGCGCGAGGAGAACTGGGCCGAGGCCGTGATCGCGTCGAAGGGACGCTCGGGCGGCCAGTGGGACGGCTGGCAGGCCGCGTGGGCGCCGGTCGGCCCCGACGGCTACCCGGCCCAGCTCTGGGACAAGCGCACGGGCCGCATCGACCGCGCGGTCGCGGAGCGGATGCGCGAGAACGGCTACGACCTGCGCGCCTACGCCGAGCGGAACTGGGCGGCCATCGGCCCGAAGCTCGTCGGCAAGCTGCACATCGCCGTCGGCGACATGGACAACTACTTCCTCAACCTCGGCGTGTACCGCATGGAGACCTTCCTCGAGGGCACGAAGGAGCCGGGGAAGGGACCGTACTACGCGGGAACGATCGAGTACGGGCGCCCGCTCAAGCCGCACGGCTGGCAGCCGTGGACGAACCAGGAGCTCCTGCGGATCATGATGCGGCAGGTCGAGGCGAACCGGACGCAGCCGTAGCACTTCCCTTCACCACGAGGACCTGATGAATCCCGTCCCGAAATGGTTCAAGCCCGTTGCGATCGTCGCGCTGATCTGGAACCTGTTCGGCTGCATGTCCTACCTGATGGACGTCACGCTGTCGGCCGAGGCGCTGGCCGCGATGCCGCAGCAGATGCAGGACCTGTATCACGCGCGGCCCGCGTGGTCGATCGCCGCGACCGCCGTGGCGGTCTGGTTCGGCGCGCTCGGCTGCGTCGGCCTGCTCATGCGGAAGACGTGGGCGATGCCGGTTCTCGGCCTCTCGCTGCTCGGCGTGCTCGCGCAGGACGTCTGGCTGTTCGCGCTGAGCGGCGCGCTGCCGATCGCAGGGACGGTCGCGATCGTGCTCCAGTGCGTCGTGCTCTGCATCTCGATCGGGCTCGTCGTGCTGGCGAACCGCGCGAACAAGGAAGGCTGGTCCACCTGAGATGATGCCGCGCATGCGGTACGCGAAGCCGGTCGCGATCCTCATCGCGGTGCTGGTGCTGGCCGCCGTGCGCGGGCTGCTCGGGCCCGCGCCGGCGGAGGAAGGACGGGGCCCGCGCGACGGACCGGCGGCGAGCGCGACACCGCCGGCGTTCGGTACGACGCGCGAACTCCGGGACGGTGCGCAGG
>CAZIDS010000166.1:0-6889 GCA_964537945.1 uncultured Gemmatimonas sp.
GCTCAGCGCTTCGCGAGCTTGTCGAGGAAGAGCTTCCGCGCCTTCGACACCTTCGGCGCCACCACCACCGCGCAGTACGGGTTCTGCGGGTTCCGCGCGAAGTAGTTGTCGTGGTACGCCTCGGCCGGCCAGAACCGCTCCAGCGGCGCGACCTCGGTGACGATCGGCGCGTCCCAGTGCGCCTGCGCCTCGGCGAGCGCCTCGCGCGCGGCGCGCTCCTGCTCCGGCGAGTGGAAGAAGACCGCCGAGCGGTACTGCGGCCCGACGTCGTTCCCCTGCCGGTCCTTCGTCGTGGGGTCGTGGATCGTGAAGAAGACGTCGAGGAGCTCCCGGTACGAGATCTCCGTCGGGTCGAAGGTGACCTGCACGACCTCGGCGTGGCCGGTCTTCTTGCCGCAGACCTGCTCGTAGGTCGGGTTCGGCACGTGGCCGCCCGCGTAGCCGCTCTTCACGGCGTGCACGCCACGCAGCTCGAGGTAGACCGCCTCGAGGCACCAGAAGCAGCCACCGGCGAGCGTGGCGAGTTCGGTCATGCCGCTCACTTGGCCTCCGCCTTCCGCTTCGCCTGCGCCTCGAAGAGCGGGACGAACTTCTCGTAGCCCTCCGCGGCGAGCTTCGCGACCGGGATGAACCGCAGCGACGCGGAGTTGATGCAGTAGCGGAGCCCCATCGGGCCCGGGCCGTCATCGAAGACGTGGCCGAGATGTGAGTCGCCGCCGCTCGAACGGACCTCCGTGCGCACCATCAGGTGCGACACGTCGCGGTGCTCGGTGACGTTCGCCTGCACCACCGGCTTGGTGAACGACGGCCACCCGGTGCCGGAATCGAACTTGTCGAGCGACGAGAAGAGCGGCTCGCCCGAGACGACGTCGACGTACAGCCCGGGCTCGTGGTGATCCCAGAACTCGTTGCGGAACGGCGGCTCGGTGGCGCTGCACTGCGTGACCTGGTACTGCATCGGCGAGAGCTTGTCCGCCAATGCCTGGTCATGTGGCTTCTGCTTGGTCATGGCTCTGTGGGCTGGGTCGGGGCGGGCGCACCGTGGCTGCTCGGCGCCTCCGACGTTCACTCTCACAATCGCGCGGCGCCAGTGAAGGTTCCGGCCATTCTACCCGGCGGGAATACAGGAAAGTACTTGCTTTCCCGAAGATTCACCGAAAAGATTAGGACACCATGGCAGCTATCGGCTTGTCATGGTCAGGTGAAACCTCTCGCGCTCCCCTTGCGTTGTAAGCAAGCAGTCGCTTGCATTGTGAAAGTCTTCACAAGCTCCTCATGACAGAACCCACCCGACAGCAGATCATCGAAGCCGCGGTCCGTGTGTACTCCGAGTCCGGTTTCCGCGGCGCCACCACGCGCCGCATCGCCGATGAGGCGGGCGTGAATGAAGTCACGCTCTTCCGCATCTTCGGTTCCAAGGCCGCACTCATCGCCGAGGCGGTCCGTACCGACGCCGCGGAGCGCGAGATCGAGCCGCTCCCCGACGTGCCGGGCGACGCGCAGGCCGAGCTCACCGAGTGGGTCGCGGCCGAGCACCAGTTCCTCACGAACTGCCGCGCGATCATCCGCACGACGATGGCCGAGCTCCACGAGCGGCCCGAGTGCGCCGAGCCGACGATGGCGCGTCCCGCTGAACGGCACCGCCGCCTCTGCGAGTACACGGAGAAGCTCCTGAAGCAGCGCTCGATCCCCTTCACCCCCGACGCGAAGGCCGCCGCCACGATGCTGCAGGGCTCGATCTTCGCCGATGCGATGGGCCGCGACATGATGCCCGAGATGTTCCCTCCCGTGGACCGTGCACCCGCCACTTACGTGCGACTCTTCCTCCGCTCCATCGGCGCCGCCGTGGCGGCGCTCCTGCTGGTGCTGCTGCTGCCGCTGACGGCGCGCGCGCAGCAGCCGGGCGCGCTCTCCCTCGCCGACGCGCTCCGCCTCGCCGCACAGAAGAGCGAAGGCGTCGCGATCGCCGGTGCCGGCGTCCGCCGCGCCACCGGCCAGCAGGCGCAGGCCAACGCGTCGCGGCTCCCGCAGGTCAACGGCACCGCGGGTTACCAGCGCGCGATCCAGAACCAGTTCCAGGCGATCACCGAGCGCTACGCCGACCCGAACGACACCACGAGCGGCGGCGGGAGCGGCAGCTTCGGCGCGATCTCGCAGATCTTCGCCGCGCCGAACACGTTCACGGTCACGCTCACCGGCTCGCAGACGCTCTACTCGGGCGGCCGGATCGGTGCCGCGCGCGCCGGCGCGAACGCCGCGCGCACCGCGGCCGACATCGGCCTCACCTCGGCGCGCGCGCAGGCCGCGCTCGACGCGGCGCAGGCCTACTTCGACGCCGTCGCCGCCGACCGCTTCGTCGCGATCGCCGACAGCTCGCTCGCCCTCACCGAGCGCGCGCTGGCGCAGACGACGCTCGCGCGGCAGGTCGGCTCGGCCTCCGAGTTCGACCTGCTCCGCGCCCGGGTCGCGCGCGACAACCAGCGGCCGGTCGCGATCCAGGCGCGCGGCGCGCGCACCACCGCATACCTCCGGCTCAAGCAGCTGCTCGACCTGCCGCTCGCCGGGGACCTCACGCTGACGACGTCGATCCGCGACGACTCGGCGACGGTCGCCGCGATCGCGCCGATCCGCCTCGCCGACGACCGCGTCGTCACGCCCGACACGAGCGCCGCGGCGCGCGCGACGGTGCGGCAGGCCGAGGCATCGGTGCGTGCGAACGAGGCGGCGCTCCGCGCCGCGAAGCTCGCGCGCATCCCGGCGGTGCAGCTCTCGAGCACCTACCAGCGCTTCGCCTATCCGCCCGAGGGGACCTTCCTCCCGACGGCGATCGACCTCTATTTCCCGAACTGGAACGTGACGCTCGGCCTCTCGTTCCCGGTCCTCTCCGGCGGCAAGCTGAAGGGCGACCGGATGGTGGCCGAGGCGAACCTCGTCGAGGCGCAGCAGCGCCTGCAGCAGAGCCGCGAGGGCGCCTCGCTCGACGCGCTGCTCGCGATCACCCAGCTCGAGCAGGCGCAGGCGGCCTACCTCGCCAGTGTCGGGACCGACGCGCAGGCGGCGCAGGCCTACCGCATCGCCGAGGTGCGCTTCGCCGAGGGGATCTCGACGCAGCTCGAGCTCACCGAGGTGCGCGTGCAGCTGGAACAGGCCCGGCTGCAGCGCGTGAACGCCGCCCGCGACCTCGAGGTCGCGCGGCTCCGCCTCGCCCTGCTGAAGGACCTCCCGCTCGCCGGGGGACGCTGACCATGACCACCGCTCTCATCAACCTGAGGAAGTCCCCGATGTCCCGTATCAGCGCCGGCCTGCTGGCCGTCACCCTCATCCTCGCGGCGTGCGGCAAGCAGGACGCGGCCGCCAGCGAGTCGGCGAACGAGGTCGTGGTCCAGGTCGGGCCCGAAGCGATGGCGATCGCCGCGAAGACGGTCCTCTCGAGCGGCCCGATCCTCTCGGGCTCGCTGGTCGCCGAGCGCACGGCGCAGATCCGCGCCGAGGTGCCGGGCTCGATCATCCAGGTCTTCCACGACCCGGGCGCGCGCGTCGAGCAGGGCACGTCGCTCGCGAAGATCGACGACCGCGCGATCAACGACGCCTACCTCTCGGCGCGTTCGGGCGTGACGGCGGCGCAGACCTCGGCCGACATCGCGGCGCGTGAGCTCTCGCGCGCCGAGGCGCTCTCGAAGGCGGGCGCGATCAGCGACCGCGACCTCGAGGGGGCGCGCCGCGCCGACCTCGCCGCGCGGACGATGCTCGACGACGCGAAGGCGCGCCTCTCTGGCGCCCAGAAGCAGCTCGACGCGACGAACGTGCTGGCGCCGTACGCCGGCGTCGTCAGCGACCGCTTCGTGAACCCGGGCGATGTCGTCGCGCCGGGCTCGCCGCTCTTCAGCGTGGTGGACCCGGCGACGATGCGGCTCGAGGCGGCGGTGCCGGCCGAGCAGCTCTCGCAGGTCCGCGTCGGCGCGCCGGTCCGCTTCTCGGTCACCGGCTACCCCGGCCGCACGTTCGAGGGCCGCATCTCGAGCGTGAACCCGAGCGCCGACCCGCAGACGCGCCAGGTGCGGCTCTTCGTGCGGATCCCGAACACGGGCCACCAGCTCGTCGCCGGGCTCTTCGCCGAGGGGCGCGTCGCCAGCGACTCGCGCGAGACGCTCACGGTGCCGGAGCTCGCGGTGGACGTGCGCGGGCTCGTGCCGGTGGTGCTGCGCCTGAAGAACGGGCGTACCGAGCGGGTCGAGGTGACGCTGGGCGCGAAGGACGAGGCGCAGGAGCGCGTCGAGGTGACCGCGGGCATCGCGGCCGGCGACACGCTGCTCGTCGGGCCGGCGCTCGGCATCTCGCCGAACACGCCGCTGAAGGTCACGACGCCGACGGACACCAAGCCGAAGCAGTGAGCAGGCCACACCCTCCTATCCAGCCGTAGAGAGTCCCGTGTTCATCTCCGACTTTGCGATCAAGCGGCCGCTGATCACCATCGTGTCGATGGTGGCGCTCGTGGTCTTCGGCCTCTTCGCGTTCTTCCAGCTCGAGACCGACGAGTTCCCGGACGTCCAGCAGCCGATCATCAACGTCGCGATCCCGTACCCCGGCGCCTCGCCGGACGTCGTGGAGCGCGAGGTGCTCGATCGCGTCGAGGAGGCCGTGAGCGGCATCTCGGGCGTGGACCGCATCATGGGCGCGGCGCAGGACGGCTTCGCGAACGTGACGGTCTTCTTCGTCTTCGAGAAGGACCTGCAGCAGGCCTCGCAGGACATCCGCGACAAGATCTCGTCGATCCGCTCCGACCTCCCGGTGGAGATGAAGGAGCCGGTGCTGACGCGCTTCGACCCCGCGGACCAGCCGATCGTCCAGCTCTCGCTCAACTCGAGCACGCTCGACGCGCCGGCGCTCACTCGCATCGCCGACCCCGGCGTGACGCGCGTGCTGCGCGGCATCCCCGGCGTCGCCGAGGCGATCGTCGTCGGCGGCGTGGAGCGCGAGCTCACGGTGGAGATCCGGCCCGAGGCGATGGAGGCGGCCGGCGTCACGGTCGCGCAGGTGGTGATGGCGCTGCAGGCGCAGAACCTCGCGGTGCCGGTCGGCCGGCTGAACGGCGCGATCGACGAGCGCTCGATCCGGCTGAAGGGCAAGCTCGAGACGCCGCAGGACTTCCTGAACCTCGTCGTCGCCGAGCGCGGCGGCCGCTCGATCCGCCTGGGCGAGGTGGCCGCGGCGCGCGACGGCACGGCCGAGGCGCGCACCGCCGCGATCTACAACGGCAAGGACGCGGTCGGCATCATGATCAAGAAGTCGAAGGGCTACTCGACGACCGAGGTCAGCGAGCGCGTGATGGCCGCGGTCGCCGAGGTGCGCCCGACGCTGCCGGCCGGCACGACGATCGACGTCGTGCAGGACGCCGGCGAGCGCGTGGTGGCGTCGGTGAAGAACGTGAAGAGCATGATGTTCGAGGGCGCGCTGCTCACCGTGCTCGTCGTCTTCCTGTTCCTGAACTCGTGGCGTTCGACCGTGATCACCGGCCTCGCGCTGCCGATCTCGGTGCTCGCGTCGTTCGTGGCCGTCTGGGTGTTCGGCTTCACGCTGAACACGATGTCGCTGCTCGGCCTCTCGCTCGCGATCGGCATCCTGATCGACGACGCGATCGTGGTGCGCGAGAACATCGTGCGCCACATCGAGATGGGGAAGGACCACTTCAAGGCGTCGCACGAGGGCACCGACGAGATCGGCCTCGCCGTCGCGGCGACGACCTTCTCGATCGTCGCGGTCTTCGTGCCGATCGCGTTCATGTACGGCATCTCCGGCCAGTGGTTCAAGCCGTTCGCGCTCACCATCGCGTGCGCGGTGCTCGTCTCGCTGTTCGTCTCCTTCTCGCTCGACCCGATGCTCTCGGCCTACTGGCCGGACCCGGAGATCGAGGAGGGGCAGCACCGCAGCTGGATCTCGCGCAAGCTCGACGCGTTCAACAAGTGGTTCGACCGCCAGACGACCCGCTACACCAAGGTCATCGGCTGGGCGCTCGACCACCGGCTCGCGACGAGCCTGCTCGTGACCGCGTCGTTCGTCGGCGCGATCACGCTGCAGGTCCTCTTCGGCGGCGGCGGGTTCGTCCCGGTCTCGGACCGCTCCGAGGTCATCATCCAGGTGGAGACGCCGCCGGGCTCGAACCTCGAGTACACGCGGCTGAAGACCGAGGAGGCGGCGCGCATCGCGCGCGCCCACGGCGAGGTGCGCTACACCTTCACGACCATCGGCGCCGGCGGCGGGCAGGATCCGTCGGAGGCGCTCGGCTCGGTCGACCTCGGCTCGGTCTACGTGCGCATGGTGCCGAAGGCGACGCGCCCGATGACGCAGGACGAGTTCGGCGCGATCCTCCGCGAGGAGGTCAAGCAGATCGGCGGCGCGACCGTCGCCGTGTTCACGTCGGGCTTCGGCGGCGCCATCAAGCAGGTGCAGCTCGAGCTGCGCGGCACCGACGCGCGGCAGCTGCAGACCGTGGCCGACACCGTGCTGAAGGTCGTCCGTGCGATCCCGGGCGCGGTGGATGTCGGGCTCTCGACCAAGGGCCAGAAGCCCGAGCTCGAGATCACGCTCAATCGCGCGCTCGCCGGCTCGATGGGTGTGACGGTCGGGCAGCTCGCGCAGTCGCTCCGTCCCGCGTTCGCGGGCGTGGACGCCGGCGACTGGGTGGACCCGAGCGGCGAGAACCGGAAGGTGCGCGTGCGGCTCTCCCCCGAGTCGCGCACGCGCGTCGCCGACATCGAGCGGCTGCCGATCGCGGTCGGCGGGCAGGGCACGCCGATGCGGATGATGCCGCTCGGCCAGCTCGCCACGGTCACGCAGGGCCTCGGCCCGGCGAAGATCTCGCACCTCGATCGCGACAACGTGATCGTCGTGC
>CAZIDS010000167.1:0-3101 GCA_964537945.1 uncultured Gemmatimonas sp.
TGATCCCGTTCGAGGTGCCGAGCTTCGACAAGCTCGCCGTGCCGCCGGTGCTCAAGCGGATCGCCGAGGCGGAGCGCGGGATGGTCCTCGTCACCGGCGTGACCGGGTCGGGGAAGAGCACCACGATGGCGGGGATGCTGAACCACATCAACCAGCACCTCAACAAGCACATCGTCACGCTCGAGAACCCGATCGAGTTCCTGCACCGCGACCTGCAGAGCTCGATCACGCAGCGCGAGATCGGCGTCGACACCGAGAGCTTCCGGATGGGACTGCGCGCCGCGCTGCGCCAGGACCCCGACGTGGTGCTGATCGGCGAGATGCGCGACGCCGAGACCATCGACACGGCGATGAAGGCGGCCGAGACGGGACACCTCCTCATCTCCACCGTCCACACGCCCGATGCACAGAGCACCGTGCTCCGCATCCTCGCGATGTTCCCGCCCGAGGAGCAGGACGTGGTGCGCGTGCGTCTCGCCGAGTCACTGCACGCGGTGGTCTCGCAGCGGCTGCTCCCGCGCGCGGACGGCAAGGGCCGTGTCGCCGCGCTGGAGATCATGGTCGTCACGCCGACCATCCGCGAGCTGATGCTCGACAAGGACCGCGTGGGCGAGATCCGCGACTTCATCGGCGAAGGGCGCGAGCAGTACGGGATGCAGACCTTCGACCAGCACCTCGAGGACCTCGTCACGAGCGGCACGGTCGCGTTCAACGTCGCGCTCGCCGCGAGCACGCGCCCGAGCGACTTCCAGCTCAAGATGCAGATGTTCAGCGGGTCGGCCGCGAAGGCGGCGCCCGAATCCGAGGCGCCCTCGGCCCCGCCCCCCGAGCCCCTCACCGGCGGCTTCGGCACCGGCCTGGAGTTCCTCAACGGATGACGCTCCGGCCCACTGGCATCTTCGCCCCGGTCATCACGCCCTTCCACGCCGACGAGTCGCTCGACGTCGCGGGCTTCCAGCAGAACGTGAAGGCGCATCTCGCCGACGGCCTCGACGGCATCGTCCTCGCCGGCTCAACCGGCGAGGCGGCGCTGCTCGACGACGCCGAGCGCGTGAAGCTCACCGAGGCGGCGCGCGACGTCGTGCCGCGCGACAAGCTGCTCATCGTCGGCACCGGGTCGGAATCGGCGCGGCAGGTGATCGCGCGCAGCAAGGCGGCCGCGTCCGCCGGCGCTGACGCGGTGCTCGTCGTCGCGCCGCACTACTACTCGAACGCGATGGCACGCGAGAACCTCGCCGCGCACTATCAGCGGATCGCCGACGCGTCCCCACTCCCGGTGCTGCTCTACAACATCCCGAAGTACATGCACTTCGCGCTCGCGGCCGACCTCGTCGCCGAGCTCGCGCAGCACGCGAACGTCGCCGGGATCAAGGACAGCTCGGGCGATGTCGCGATGCTGAAGGGCTTCCTCGCCGCGCAGTCCGATTCGTTCACGGTGATCACCGGCAGCGGCTCGGCGCTGCAGGCCGGACTCGAGGCCGGCGCGCGTGGCGGCATCCTCGCGGTCGCGCTCTTCGCCGCCGCGCTCGCGCGCGAGGTGCTCGCGGCCGTGCGGGCGGGCGATCCCGCGCGCGCCGCCTCGGCGCAGGCGGTGCTCAAGCCGATGGCCGACGTGATCGTCGCGAAGCTCGGCGTGCCAGGCGTGAAGGCGGCGATGGACGCCGTCGGCCGGCGCGGCGGGATCCCTCGCCTCCCCCTCCTGCCGCTCGCCGAGGGCGGCCTCGCGGAGATGCGAACGGTCCTGAAGTAGGGCTGAACGCCACTCGGACTAGCGCGACTCGCTACACCGTCAAAGCATTGCACGGGAATTTGACACCCGAGCGTTAATGCTTTGCGCCAGAACGCATTACAAGTCAAGCAACTCCCTTGGCGGCGAAGGGCTCCGCGTGCACCATTCCCGCCGCGATGCCCAGCGAATACTCGAAGCCGCGAATCCGCGTGCAGACATTGGGCGGCTTCAGCGCCTACTCCGCCGACGCCGCCGCCGATGACGGATGGCGGGACCTCCGCCTTGGCGAGAAGCCGGTCGCGCTCCTCGCCTTCCTCGCGTGGAGCGAGGGCGAGGTCGCGCGCGACGCGCTCGCCGAGCTGCTGTGGGAGGGCGCTTCCGCCCAGCGCGCCCGCAACTCGCTCCGCCAGGCGCTCTTCCGGTTGCGCCGGCATCTCGGCGCGGACGCGATCGTCGAGCGTGACGACGGGCTCGCGCTGAACCTCCGGGTGATGCTCGACATCCGGTCAGGCGCGGAGCCGTCGCAGCGCGAACGATTCGCGCGGCCGTCGGTGATCCGCGGCCGCCGGTTCGCGGCCTGGTGCGCCGAAGTGCGCGGAGAACCGCTGCCCGGCTCGTCGGGGCCCCACGCGCTCGCCGACCTCGCGCCGCGCCGCGACGATCCCTGCGTCACCGCACGCACGGACGCCACGTTCATGGAGTGGCTCACGCAGGTCTGCGGACTCGTCTTCACCGGTGTGCCGGTGACGGCGTGGATCGAGCGCACGCCAGGTCACGACGTCGAGCACACGCTGGGGCACCTCTGCTGCCACTGCGAGCGCCACGGCGCGCGCATCGCGCGCGTGCGGCAGGCGGGCGACGCGCCCTACGCGCCCTTCGCGCTCGAGCGCGACATCGCCGCCGCGCTCGGCGAGTTGAGCGGCGCCGCCGGCGTCGAACCGGCGCACCGCCAGGCGCTCACGCGGCTCGCCACCGGCGAACCGATGGCGATGTCGCTGCTGCAGGCCGCGCTCCTGGACCTCGTCGTCGCGGTCTCCGAGGACGGGCCGGTGCTGCTCCTCATCGAGGAGGCGAACCGCTACTCGGTGCGCGCCCTGCGCGAGCTCGTGAACCGCATCATCGGCGCCGACGGGAGCCCGGTCTTCCTCGGCATCGTCGGCGAGCAGGGGACCGCCCCGATCTCGCCGCTCTGCCTCAGGATGCCGGCGGCCTGACTTCGAGGCGCGTCCCGGCACGGGTGACGCGCCAGCCGGGCATCAGCACGAGGCGCCAGCCGTCGCCCTCCACCGTGAGGCGCTCGGTGAGCGTGCGCTCGCCGAGCGTGCGCTCGCCGAGCGCCGCCGCGCCGAGCGGCACCTGCACGAAGTCCCAC
>CAZIDS010000167.1:3201-6842 GCA_964537945.1 uncultured Gemmatimonas sp.
GAGCGTGCGCTCGCCGAGCGCCGCCGCGCCGAGCGGCACCTGCACGAAGTCCCACGACGGGCTCACGAGCGCGCCGCGCTCGGCGACGAGTTCGCTGCCGTCGTCGGCGGCCCAGCGGAAGCCTCGCATCACGGTGCCCGCGTTCGAGAGCGGGACCTGGCCGTTGGGATCGAACGCGATCCGGAGCGACGGCGGGATCAGGCGGATCACCGGACCGCTCACGTAGAGCGTGCGCAGCGAGTCGAGCTGGCGCGCACGCGCCGCGGCGCGCTCGTCTTCGGCGCGGCGGACGCCCTCGCCGCCGTGCCGCGAGGCCGCGGCCGCGATGTCGGCCGAGGCCGCGCCCACCGCCGCGGCCAGGAGGTCCGGGAGCCGTTCGCCCTTCTTCGCGCGCTCGCGCCACGCGTCGCCGGAGACACGGTCGAGCACGAACCCGTACGCCGGGCCGGTCCAATAGCCCACGCCGCGTACCCAGCTCACGCGAAGCGTCGGCGCGCGGCGCAGCAGCGCCGCGAGCGAGTCTGCGCCTGCGCCACTCAGCTTCCAGCCCGTGTACTCGGGGATCCCCTCGGCGAGGTCGAGCGCATCGAGGCGCGTGCGCTCCGTCGCGACCGCGGCCGCGTCGCGCCGGGCGCGGAAGGCGATCGCGTCCCGCGCGGCCGCGCGTCGCGCCTCGCCCTCCGACGCGAGCGCGGTGCCGAGTGCGCGCAGCTCGAGGAAGAGCCAGAAACGGCCCTCGGCGCCGTCGAGGAAGTCGCCGCCCTCCCCGGCCTCGGTGCGATCCGCGCGCGGGAGCTGTTCCGGCTGGAACGTGTGCATCGCCTCGTGCACGAGGAGACTCACGCGGCCCGTCGCGTCGGAGCTCAGCGGCAGGCGCACCATCGCCCAGCGCCGCCCCTCCCACTCGACCGAGTGGTTCGCGATCACCGTGCCCGCGGGCAGCTCGATCGCCTCGAGTCGGTCGCCCGCGCCTCCCGCGCGCACCGCGGCGTGCGCCTTCCCGTCCGTCAGGATCCAGGCGATGTCGCGGCCGTCGATCCCCCACGTCGCGGGCAGCCGCGTGAGGGCGCGCCGGGCGTCGCGCACGGTGGCGGCGAGGCCGGCGGTGTCGGGGAGCGAGGGGACGGGCGCCTGGGACGGGAGGGCCGAGCCGAGCATCAGCGCGGCGAGGATGCAGCAGGGGCGGAGGGCGGGCATGTCCCGTTCGACACGCGCGGCGGAGATTCGTTGCCGCCCCCCGCCGCCCCGGCTAGATTGTTCCAACGCCTCGATGCCCGGGGCGTTTTTTGTTGCCCACGACCAGCCCCGCCTCCCCATGTTCGATCAGAAGACCCGCACCATCGTGATCGTCGGCGCGCAGTGGGGCGACGAGGGGAAGGGGAAGCTCGTGGACGTGCTGGCCGAGCGCGCGGACTGGGTCGTGCGCTACCAGGGCGGTGCGAACGCGGGCCACACGGTCCACGTCGGCGACGAGTCCACCGTCCTGCACCAGGTGCCGAGCGGCATCCTGCATCCGGGCGTCCGCTGCGCGATCGGCAACGGCGTCGTGCTCGACGCCGAGTCGGTCTTCGACGAGGTGGACAAGCTCGTCGCGACGGGCGTGGACGTGGCGGGGCGGCTCTATCTCTCCGACCGCGCGCATCTCGTGATGCCGTACCACAAGCTCGTGGACAAGGAGAGCGCGGCGAGCAAGGCGATCGGCACGACGGGCCGCGGCATCGGCCCCGCGTACGAGGACAAGGTCGCGCGGCGCGGCATCCGCGTCCTCGACCTCCGCCATCCCGACCGGCTCCGCCAGCTCGTCGAGCGCGGCACCGACCACGCGAATCACATCCTCGCGGGCTTCGGCTCGCAGAAGCGCGCCGACGCCGGCTTCACGCTCGCCGCGCTGCAGACGATCGCGCCGCGCCTCCTCGCGATCGCCGAGGACGTGGGGCTCGCGATCCACCGCGCGCAGAAGCAGGGCGCGGCGATCCTGC
Source organism: uncultured Gemmatimonas sp. (assembly GCA_964537945.1). GTDB lineage: Bacteria > Gemmatimonadota > Gemmatimonadetes > Gemmatimonadales > Gemmatimonadaceae > Pseudogemmatithrix. The sequence continues at coordinate 5,181 of CAZIDS010000167.1, forward strand.
TCGAGGGCGCGCAGGGCTCGCTGCTCGACATCGACCACGGCACCTACCCGTTCGTGACGTCGTCGAGCACGACCGCCGGCGGCGCCGCGATCGGCGTCGGCATCGGGCCGCGCACGATCGACGCCGCGCTCGGCGTCGTGAAGGCCTACACCACGCGCGTCGGCGGCGGGCCGCTCCCCACCGAGTTCGACGAGGCGATGGGCGAGCACGTGCGGAAGCTCGGCAACGAGTACGGCGCGACCACCGGCCGCCCGCGCCGCTGCGGCTGGTTCGACGCGCTCGTCGTCCGCTACGCCGTGCGCGTGAACGGCCTCACCGGCCTCGCGATCACCAAGCTCGACGTGCTCGACACGCTCGACCGGATCGGGCTCTGCACCGGCTACCGGATCGACGGGGAGGTGGTGACCGAGTTCCCGGGCGACATCGCCGACCTCGCGGGGATCGAGCCCGTCTACGAGTGGTTCGACGGCTGGAAGGCCTCGACCGCCGACGCCCGGACCCTCGCCGCCCTGCCGGCGAAGGCGCGCGCCTACCTCGACCGGCTCCAGGAGCTGGTCGAGTGCCCCGCCCAGTACGTCTCGGTCGGCACCCGCCGGGACCAGATCATCGGGCTCTAGGGCGCTAAAGTATCGGCGCCGGGTGCCGATGCTTCACGGGTGTGCCATTCCGCCCGCTTGAGCGTCCTACGGGAGATGACCGCTCCCGTCACCGCTGATCTCACGCTCACCCACGACGACCGCGTGCTCCTGCACGCGATCGCGATGGCCGGCGACGTCGTGCTCGTGGCCGACGTCGAGTACCTCGTCGAGCGCTGGCCCTGGACCTCGCCGATGGACGCCGAACGCGTCACGGAGCTGGCCGAGGCGGGGCTCATCGAGCGCGCCGACCGCGGCTGGTTCGTCGCCTACCGCGTGGACAAGGCGATCGCCGAAGAGCTGCCGGCCGCCCTCGACCCAATGCTGCGCGGCTTCGTGGGCGAGATGCTCTGCCGCGGCGCCGATTCGCTCGAGCGATTCCAGCTCGGCGTGCGCCGGATGCTCGCCGGCGGGCGTGAGGAGGCCCTCGTGGAGGTCTCCCGGGCCTGGGCCGCGACCGCCGCCGGTCGTGAGGGTCCGCGGGGCGAGCAGTTCGTGGCCGCCCTGGGGAGCCTGCGGCTCCGCCCGCAGCTGAAGCTCCGGCTGGCCGAGGCGGTGCCCGTGCTGGCGCCCGAGCCGCAGGGCTGGGTGGAGTCGCTCAAGGACCGGCTCACGGTGGTCGAGCCGCCCCTGCGCCGTGCCGCGGCCGCGGCGGCCGCCGCCTTCTTCGTCGCCCTCGAGCTGCTGGGCCACGCGGCCGACGTCGCCGCGAAGACCCGCAACTAGCCCGATCGCGGCACCCCCGCCCAGCGCGGGGCAGGGTGGTAGATTGAGGGTCCCGTTCCAGCCCTCCCGCCCCCCACCGCCGCAATGCCCCGTCCCGACGTCCTCGAGACCCTCGTCAGCCTCGCCAAGCGCCGCGGCTTCGTCTTCCAGTCGTCGGAGATCTACGGCGGCACCGGCTCGGTCTGGGACTACGGCCCGCTCGGCGTCGAGCTCAAGAACAACGTCAAGGCGCGCTGGTGGAACGCGATGGTCCGCGAGCGCGACGACGTCGAGGGGCTCGACGCGGCGATCCTGATGCACC
>CAZIDS010000168.1:0-6771 GCA_964537945.1 uncultured Gemmatimonas sp.
TCCTTCTTGCCGACCGCCTTGCGCAGCACGTCGGCCTCGGCGAGCGAGATGCCCGCGAGGCGCTGCGCGATGCGCATCACCTGTTCCTGATACGTGATGACGCCGTAGGTCGCCGAGAGGATCTCCTCGAGCTCGGGGAGCGGGTACGAGACCGGCTCCTCGCCCTTCTTGCGGCGCTGGTAGACCTTGTGCATGCCGGCATCGAGCGGGCCGGGGCGCATGAGGGCGTTCGAGGCGACGAGGTCGTCGAAGCGGTCGGCGCGCATCCCGCGCACCATGTCGGTCGCGAGCGGCGACTCGAACTGGAAGACGCCGGCGGTGCGGCCGGCGCGGAGCATCCGGTAGGTCGCCTCGTCGTCGAGCGGCAGCGCGTCGAGGTCGATGTCGACCCCGCGGCGCGCCTTGATCGCCTTCACCGCATCGGTGAGGATCGTCAGCGTGGTGAGGCCGAGGAAGTCCATCTTCAGCATCCCGGCCTTCTCGAGCGCGATCATGTCGTACTGGGTGACGACGACGCGCTCGTCGCCGTCGCCGCCGCCGGAGCCCTTCGACTCGGCGGTGCAGACCGGGACGTAGTCGTCGAGCGGGCCCGGCGCGATGACGATGCCGGCCGCGTGCACGCCGGCGTGGCGCGAGAGCCCTTCGAGCGAGATGGCGAAGTCGAAGAGCTGCCGGTGGCGCTCGTCCTGGTCGTAGAGCTTCGCGACCTCGGGGACCTTCTCGATCGCCTCGGCGACCGTGAGCGAGAAGTTCGGCGCGTTCGGGATCAGCTTCGCGATCGCATCGGTCTCGGCCGGAGTGAAACCGAGCACGCGGCCGACGTCCTTGATGCAGGCGCGCGACTTCAGCGTCCCGAAGGTGATGATCTGCCCGACCGAGTCGCGCCCGTACTTGTCACGCACGTACTCGATGACCTCGCCGCGCCGCTCCTCGCAGAAGTCGACGTCGATGTCGGGCATCGAGACGCGCTCCGGGTTGAGGAAGCGCTCGAAGAGCAGGTCGAACTTGATCGGGCAGACGTTCGTGATGCCGGTGGCGTAGGCCACGATCGAGCCGGCGGCTGAACCGCGGCCGGGGCCGACGGGGATCCCGCGGTCGCGCGCGGCCTGGATGAAGTCGGCAGTGATGAGGAAGTAGCCGGCGTAGCCGGTCTTCGTGATCACGCCGAGCTCGTAGTCGAGCCGCTCCTTCACGTCGGCGGGGAGCGGAGAGCCGTAGCGGACCTTCGCTCCTTCGGTCGCGATGCGTACGAGGAGGTCGTTCTCGCTCTTCACGCCCTTGGGGAGCGGGAAGGCGGGGACGTGGTACTTCTTGCCGAACTGCACGTCCACCGCGTCGGCGACGGCGAGCGTGTTCTCGAGGACGTCGGGGCGTCCCTTGAAATGCGCGGCGATCTCGGGGGCGCTCTTGAAGTAGAGTCCGCGGTCGTAGCGCATCCGGTCGGCGTCGAGGCGGTCCTTCTTGAGGCCGATGCAGAGCAGCACGTCGTGCGCCGCGTGGTCCTCGGCCTTCAGGAAGTGCGCGTCGTTCGTCGCGACCACCGGCAGCGAGAGGTCCTTCGCGAGCTTGAAGACGAGGTCGTTCAGCTTCCGCTGCTCGCCGGCCTCGTGCGCCTGGACCTCGAGGTAGTACCGGTCGCGGAAGAGGTCGGCGTACCAGGAGGCGACCGCCTTCGCCTGGTCGTACTCGTCGGCGAGGAGGTGGCGCGCGACCTCACCGGCCATGCAGGCGCTCGAGACGATCAGCCCCTCGTGGTGCTTCGCGAGGAGCTCGCGGTCGATGCGCGGCTTGCCGTAGAAACCCTCGGTGTAGCCGAGGGAGGTGAGCTTGACGAGGTTGCGGTAGCCGGCGAGATCGCGGGCGAGCAGGACGAGATGGAAGTAGTTCTTCTCGCCCTGCTGGGCGCGGACCTTCTGGCGGCGATCGCCGGGGGCGACGTAGGCCTCCATCCCGAGGATCGGCTTCACGCCGGCCTTCTTCGCCTTCTCCTGGAACTCCCAGGCCGCGTGGATGTTGCCATGGTCCGTGATCGCGAGCGCCGGCTGCTCGAACTCCTGGGCGCGGCCGATCAGGTCGTCGATCCGGTTCGCCCCGTCGAGGAGCGAGTACTCGGAATGGCAGTGGAGATGGACGAAGGACATGGACCCGTAAGGATAGCCGTTCAGGGGAGCGGTCGCCATTCCGCGACAAGACTTGAATTCACGGGGTAAGTCGTTGCGGATACTCGGCTTGCGCGGCGTCGAACGGCCGACAGATTCCGGGCGATGCGCCGGTTGCCGAACAGGGGGGATGGTCGCTTGAAGCTGCGCTGGGGCGGAGTCGCGGTCGTGCTGCTGGCGATCGTCGCGGGCGGGGCGATCCTGCTCGCGGCGACGCCGACGGGCCGGTACCTCGTGCGGGCCGGCTGGGAGGAGTCCAAGATCCTCCGGCATCGTCGGCCGATCGCGGCGATGGTGCGCGACAGCGCCGTGGACGCACGCACGCGCGCGAAGCTGCGGCTCGTGCTCGAGGCGCGCGCCTTCGCGGTGGATTCGCTGCACCTGCCGGCGAAGGAGGCGTTCACGCAGTTCACGCAGCTCGCGAGCGACACGCTCGTGCTCGTGCTCGCCGGGGCGCGGAAGGACCGGCTGGTCGCGAAGACCTGGTGGTTCCCGATCGTCGGCCGTGTGCCGTACAAGGGCTACTTCGTGCCGGCCGATGCGCAGCGCGCGGAGCGCGCCCTCGCCGCCGACGGCTACGACACCTACCTGCGGCCCGCGTCGGCGTTCAGTACGCTCGGCTGGTTCAACGACCCGCTGCTCTCGACGACGCTCGCGGCGGACTCGGTGGACCTCGTGAACACCGTGATCCACGAGCTGCTCCACAACCGCTACTACGCGAAGGACGGCGCGGTCTTCAACGAGTCGTTCGCGAACTTCGTCGGCGCGCGCGGGGCGGAGCGGTTCTTCCTCGCGCGGGGGGACTCGGCGAGCGCGCGGGCGAGCGTGGATCGCTGGGCCGACGACCGGACGCTCGCGGCCTTCTGGGCGCTGCTCTACACGTCGCTCGACTCCGCCTTCACGGCGAATGCCGGCGATTCGCTCCGCACACGCCGGCTGGCGATCCGCGACTCGGCCTACGGGGCGGCCCGGCGGACCCTCGTGGACTCGGTCGCGCCGCGGCTGCGCACGATCCCGCGGGTGTACGCGGAGCGCGTGCGGCTCGACAACGCAGCACTCATGGCGCGGCGGATCTACCTGACCGACCTCGAGCGGTTCGAGCGCGCGTACGAGGCGGCGGGCCGGGACCTCGAACGGACGATCCGGGCGCTGATCGCCGAGCACGAGGCGGGGTCAACGGCCCCGCGTGACTCGGCCCGGCCCTGACCGGGTATCGTCACCCGGGCGTGACGCGCGCTCAATTGCGCGCGGCCCCGGCCGATACTAGTCTCATGACCATGTCCGCGAAGCCCGTCGCCAACGTGCGCAATAACAACGTCAATCCGCTGCGGCGGGCTGGCGTCGCCTCGCGCATGTAGCTGCAGGTGTCGCGAATGACCGCCGGGCCCGCATCGGATGATGCGGGCCCTTTCTGTTCCCCCCTGGACCACGGACGGCAAGATGTGCGGGATCGTAGGCGTGTTCGACCTTCGCGCGGATGACGACGCCGAGCTGCTGCGCCTGCGCGCGGTGGCGGCGTCGTCACGGCAGCGGCACCGCGGGCCGGACTGGAGCGGCGTCTACTGCGACGCGCGGGCGGTGCTCGCGCACGAGCGGCTGGCGATCGTCGGCATCCACGGCGGCGCGCAGCCCATCCGCAGCGCCGACGGCGCGCTCGCGCTCTGCGTGAACGGCGAGATCTACAACCATCGCGAGCTGGAGGCGGCGCTCCCGGCGCCGTACGCCTTCACGGGCGAGTCGGACTGCGAGGTGATCAACGCGCTCTGGCGCGCGCACGGGCCCGACGGCGTGTCGCGGCTCAACGGCATCTTCGCGTTCGCGCTGTGGGATGCGGCCCAGCGGCGCTACCTGATCGCGCGCGACCCGGTGGGGGTGATCCCGCTCTATCACGGCCGCGATGCGCAGGGGCGGCTCTGGGTCGCGTCGGAGATGAAGGCGCTGGTCGGGACCTGCACGACGATCGAACCGTTCCCACCGGGGCACCTGCTCGACAGCGCCGAAGGCGTGATCCGGCCGTACGTCAGGCACGGCTGGCGCGACTACGCGGCCGTGCGTGGCGTGAAAGCCGACGCGGCCGCCCTGCGCGAGGCGCTGATGCAGGCCGTTCGCCGGCAGCTGATGAGCGACGTGCCCTACGGGGTGCTCCTCTCGGGCGGCCTCGACTCGTCGATCATCGCGTGGTGCGCGCAGCAGTTCGCGGCGCGGCGCGTGGAGGAGGACGGGAAGAGCCAGGCCTGGTGGCCGCGGCTGCACTCGTTCGCGGTCGGGCTCGAGGGTTCGCCCGACCTCGCCGCCGCGCGCATCGCCGCCGAGGCGATCGGCACCGCGCACCACGAGTTCCACTTCACTGTCAGCGAGGGGATGGACGCGCTGAGCGAGGTGATCCGGCACATCGAGACGTACGACGTCACGACGATCCGCGCCTCGACGCCGATGTTCCTGCTCGCGCGCCGGATCCGCTCGATGGGGATCAAGATGGTACTCTCGGGCGAGGGCTCGGACGAGCTCTTCGGCGGCTACCTCTACTTCCACAAGGCGCCGAACGCGGAGGAGTTCCACGCCGAGACGGTGCGGAAGCTCGGCGCGCTGCATCTCTACGATTGCCTGCGCGCGAACAAGTCGATCGCCGCGTGGGGCGTCGAGGCGCGCGTGCCGTTCCTCGACCTGGAGTTCATCGAGACGGCGATGGGAGTCGACGCGGCCGAGAAGATGGTGAAGCCGCGCGTGGCGGGCGGACGCCGGATCGAGAAGCACCTCCTGCGCACCGCGTTCGAGGGGACGCTGCCGGAGTCGATCCTCTGGCGGCAGAAGGAGCAGTTCTCCGACGGCGTCGGCTACGGCTGGATCGACTCGCTGAAGGCGGCGGCGGAGGCGCGGGTGAGCGACGCGGATCTCGCGGCGGCGGCGTACCGGTTCCCGGTCAACCCGCCGGCGACGAAGGAGGCGTACTGGTACCGCACGATGTTCGAGCAGCACTTCCCCGGCGAAGCGTGCGCGCAGACGGTGCCGGGCGGGAAGTCGATCGCGTGCTCGTCACCGGCGGCGATCGCGTGGGACGCGTCGTTCGCGGCGGCGGCGGATCCGTCGGGGCGGGCGGTGGCGGGGGTGCACGACGCGGCGGTCGGCGCCGGCTGAACGGCGGGCGCCGCCGCGCCGCGGGCTAGGTGATGAACCGGTTCGTCATGATCGCCCGCAGGTCCACGACCGGCGGCCTCCCCGCGGGCGCCTCCGACTCGGGGAGTGCCTCACCTGTCTCGAGCACCACCTGCTGGAAGCACCGTACCACGCCGCGGTCGAGGAACCGGCTCAGCTGCGAGAGCGAGTAGTCGGCGCCGCGCCGCGTCTGGTAGACGTTGAACGGATGCGTGACCGCGAGGTGGTGCCGCGCCCGCGTGAGCGCGACGTACATCAGGCGGCGCTCCTCCTCCACCTGGTCGTCGTCGCCGAGCGAGCGCGAGAGCGGGAACCACCCGTCCACGGCCCAGATCAGGAACACGGCGTCCCATTCCTTCCCCTTCGCGCTGTGCGCGGTCGAGAGCACGAGGGCGTCGTCCTCGCTCTCGGCCCCGAATCCGAAGTCGGTGCTCGAACTCGGCGGGTCGAGCGTGATGGCCGCGAGGAAGTCGGTGCGCGACGGGAAGCCGTCGGCGATCGCCTGCAGGCGCTCGAGGTCGGCGAGGCGCGGCTCCTCGCGGTCGTAGCGCTGGCGGAGGATGTCGTCGTACAGCGTGCGGATGCGCGTGATGTCGCGCGCGACCCCACGGTCGGCCTCGAGGTCGGCGCGGCGGAGCGCCTCGAGCAGCCCGACGAGCTGCCCGTGCGCCTCGCGCGCCCGCGGCGGCGCGTCCCAGCGCGCGAAGGCGTCGTGCGACCATCCCGACCCCGCCATCGCGTCGATCGCGCGCCGCGCGGTGGTCTCGCCGATGCCGGGGAGGAGGTTCAGCAGCCGGTACCAGCTCACCTCGTCGCGCGGGTTCTCGAGCACGCGCAGGAACGCGAGCACGTCCTTCACGTGCGCCGCCTCGAGGAACTTCAGGCCGCCCCACTTCTCGAACGGGATGTTGCGTGCGGTGAGCTCGACCTCGAGGTCGGCGCTCATGTAGCCGGCGCGGAAGAGCACGGCCATCTCGCGCAGCGGCGTCCCCGCCTCGTGCAGCTCGAGGATCCGGTCGACGACGAACCGCGTCTGCTGCGCGTCGTCCTGCGCGGTCACGAGCCAGGGCTTCTCGCCGCCCTGCCGCGTGGTGAAGAGCTCCTTGGTGAATCGCTCCTCGGCACGCGAGATCAGTGTGTTCGACGCGTCGAGGATGGGCTGCGACGAGCGGTAGTTCTGCTCGAGCGTCACGACCGCCGCGCCGTGGAAATCGCGCGGGAAGTCGAGGATGTTGCGGATGGTCGCGCCGCGGAAGGCGTAGATGCTCTGCGCATCGTCGCCGACGACGGTGAGGTTGCGGTGCACGCGGCACATCCCCTTGAGGATGCGCGCCTGGAGGACGTTGGTGTCCTGGAACTCGTCGACGAGGATGTGGTCGTACAGCGCGCCGATCCGGTCGCCGATCGCGCGGGCGGCCTCGGTCTCGAGCAGCATCGCCCAGTAGAGGAGGAGGTCGTC
>CAZIDS010000169.1:0-6725 GCA_964537945.1 uncultured Gemmatimonas sp.
ATGTGGCCGCTCATCTTCGACTCCCCTTCCGTCCGGTCGGCGAAGACGATCGGGATCTCCACCGGCTTGAAGCCCTTCCGCATCGCCCGGAACGACATCTCGATCTGGAAGGCGTAGCCGTTCGACCGCACGTCGTCGAGGTCGATCGCCGCGAGGACGCGCCGGTGGAAGCACTTGAAGCCGCCCGTGGCGTCCCAGAGCTTCATCCCCGTCACCCAGCGGGCATAGATGTTCGCGCCGTAGCTCAGCAGCAGCCGGCTGATCGGCCAGTTCACGACGGTGACCTTGCCGTTCAGGTACCGGGAGCCGAGGACGAAGTCCGCCTGCTCGGCCGCGGCCAGGAACTGCGGCAGGTGCGACGGGTCGTGGCTGAAGTCGGCGTCCATCTCGAAGACGAGCTCGTAGTCCCGCTCGAGCGCCCAGTGGAAGCCGTCCCGGTAGGCGGTGCCGAGCCCCAGCTTCCCCGGCCGGCGCAGCAGGTGCACCCGGGGGTTCGTCCCCGCGATCTGCGCGATCAGGTCGCCCGTGCCGTCCGGCGAGTTGTCGTCGACGAAGAGCATCTCGAGCCGCGCGTCCTGCGCGAGCGTCCGCTCGACCAGCGTCGGGACGTTGGCCTTCTCGTTGTACGTCGGGGTGATGACCAGCGCCCGCTCAGGCACTGGCGAGCCCCTTCCTCTTGTCGGCGACCACGCCGGCGCCGATCGCCGCGAGCGCCAGGGCGATGCCAAGCAGGGTGAGCATCTTGCCGCGCTCGTACGACGCGCTCGCGAACGAGAGCTCGATGCGCCTCGCGCCCGCCGGGAGCGCGATGCCCATGAGCGAGAGGTCGGCGCGATGGACCGGGGTCGCCTGCCCGTCCACGGTCGCGGACCAGCCCGGGTAGAAGTTCTCGGAGACCATCAGGGCGGAGGCGGCAGGCGCGGGAGCGTCGAGTTCGACCACGATGTGCCCCGGTTCGTACACCGGCGTGCGCGCCTTGATGCCGAGCGGCGGCGGCGCCGACGTCAGCTGCTGCGCCGGCACGTCGGCGTCGGGATTGAACAGCGCGACCGTGTTGATCGGGAAGCGCGGGTCCACCACGGCGCCCGCGACCACGTCGTCGGGCTGCTTCATGATCGCGGTGGTCACCCAGGCCGCGGGGTTGTCGCCCGGGACCTTGAAGAGCCAGGTCGGCGTGCCGTTCGCATTGAGCACGGGCCCCATCACCCGCTCGAGCCCCGGGATGACCGGCGTCGAGTCGTTGTAGATGAACCAGTGCACGTTCGCGAACTTCCAGAAGGTCGGGCTCGCGACGGTTTGCGAATAGCAGCCGTTCGGCAGCAGCGACGTGTAGCGGCCGATCTCGTTGCCGTGGTAGCCGCAGACGAGCCGGATGTCGTGGACGAGGTAGCCGTCGCCGTTCAGGAAGATGTCCCGCCCCGCCGGCGGCGCGGCCGCCAGCAGCGTCACCGCCCGCCCCGGTTCCGGCTGCGCCTTCAGGTAGTCGATGATCGCGTCGCTCTTGTAGAGCTCCTTCGCCGGCGGCGAGAAGAGCCAGTAGAGCCGCTCGATGCTCCAGAAGTCGCCGATCATCAGCACCGACAGCGACGCCGCCACCATCGTCGTCGCGATGCGCCGCGTCTGGAGCGCCAGCGCCAGCGCGCACACCGCCACCACCACCGCGAGCGAGCGCACCGCGCCGAGCGTCATCGACGCGCGCGAGGCGGCGTCGGTGAAGTTCCGCATCCGGACCTCATCGGGCACCACGCCGATGAAGGGCGCGCGCAGCGCCCCGGTCATCGCCAGCAGCACCATCACCGCGCCGAAGCCCAGCCAGCCGTAGACGTGCCGGCGCGGCAGGCCTTCCTTCAGCAGCCGCTCCGCCCCGCGTGCCGCGAAGACGGCGATCGCGAACTGCGCGAGATAGAAGAACGTGCTCGGCGCGCGGAAATAGGTCGCGCCGGGGACGATCGCGTAGACCAGCCGGTAGAAGGGCGTGAACCCGCCGAACGACCAGAGCAGCGAGACGATCAGGAAGCCGAGCCAGAAGCGCGACTCCGCCCGGCGGCCCCAGGCGTACCCGGCGATCGCGAGCATCAGCACCGCGACGCCGATGTAGTCCGAGTGGAAATGGATCCCGTTCCGGCCCCAGTAGCTCTCGAGGATGCCGCTGAACTGCGGCAGGTAGCCGTTGATCAGCTCCTCGGGCGGGAACGAGTAGCTCACCGCGTGCTCCCATCCCTTCCCGCCCGACCGCGGCGACCAGTCGATGTACTCCAGCACCGGCGCGAACTGGATCGCGCCGATCAGCCAGCCAACGAGGATGCCGGCGAGCGCGAGGCCGAGGCGTTTCACGGCCACCGGACGCGCGATCTTCTTCTCGCCACCGAACGCGAGCATCAGGGCATACGCGCCGGCGCCGAGCAGCAGGTACTGGTAGAGCTGCGGGTGCGGCGTGAGGACGCCGAGGCCGCTCACGAGGGCCAGCGCGCCCCACGCCCAGCTCTTCCCGTCGCGGATGCCCCACGTCAGGCAGAGCAGCGTCAGCGGGAAGAGCGATGAGATGAAGAGCTTGCCGTCGTGGCCCGGCGAGACGAGGCCGGCGATCGGGCCGCTCATCATGTACGCGAGCCCGCCGATCAGCGACGCCCAGAACGAGAGCCCCAGCGTGCGCAGGAACGCGTACGTGAGGATGCCGCAGAGCCAGAGGTGGAGGATCATCCCCCACGTCATCCCGACGTCCACGCCGAAGACCAGGCGCAGCAGGAACGTCGGGTAGAAGATGTCCCCGTGCATCGCGGCGACGTACGGCATGCCGCCGAACAGGTACGGGTTCCAGAGGGCGAAGCCGCCGGTCTGGTGCATCACGTCGGCGGCGAAGGCGCGGACCGGATAGCCGCCGATGTACTGGTCGCTGCGCGGGTTGACCAGGAAGAGGCCGGTCAGCGCCGGCCAGGCGAGGGTCAGGGTCGCGACGGCGTAGGTGATCGACGCCCAGAGTCCCGCGAATCGCGGGGCCTGCGCGGGGGTGGTCTCAGTGGCCATCCTCTAAAGATGCCCGGGGGCGGCGGCCCGGGGAATGGGAGCGGACCGTGAGCAGTCACACCGCCATTCGCGGCGCGCGCACCGCGCCTCAGCGCCCGAGTGCGTGCCGGTAGATGGCCGCGTAGGTCGCGGCGACCGCGGTGGCGCTGAAGCGGCTCAGGGCGAATCGCCGTGCGTGGCCGCCGAGGGCGCGCGCGTGCGCCGCGTCGCCGACGAGCGCGTCGATGGCCGCGGCGAGCCGGTCGATGTCGCCCGGCGGGACCAGCGCGCCCGTCTCGCCATCCACCACGCAGTCGGGCAGCCCGCCGCTCGCGAACGCGATCACGGGAGTCTCGGAGAGCGAGGCCTCGACCGCCGTCAGTCCGAGCCCCTCGTCGACCGCCGGGATCACCAGCGCTCGGCATTCGCGGTAACGCGTGGCGAGCTCGGCTTGCGGGAGCAGCGGCGTCCACGTGATGCGCGACGCGAGCCCGAGTGCGTCCGCGCGCGCGCGCAGCTCGTGATCGTCCACCCGCCCCGCCCCGACCACCTCGAGCTCCGGCTTCGTGCGGCAGCGCGCGAGCGCCTCGAGCAGGTGATGCAGCCCCTTCTGCGGGGTGAGCTTGCCGACGAAGAGCAGGCGCGGCGGGCGTTCGACGGGTCCCGGCGTGAAGTCCTCGGCGCGCACGGGCATCGGCGCGACCGTCACCGCCACGCCGCCGACGGCCTCGGCGCGCCGTGCGAGCCAGGTGGAGACCGCGGTGATGCCCTCCGCCTGGCCGGCGACGAACCGGTAGAGGCGTCGCCCGGCCGCGCCCTCGAGCTGCCGCACGTCGGTGCCGTGCATCGTCGTGATGAACGGCAGTCCGGTCATCGCGCGCACGCCGGCGGCGACGAGCCCGCCGGGGATCCACCAGTGCGCGTGGATCAGCTGCGCGTCGGTCTCGCGCGCGGCGGTGATCGCGGCGTTGAGTCCGGCGCCGAGGAGGCCGGCGAACGCGAGCTTCCCGCCTAGCCCGGTGCGCACCTGCTCGCCCATCGTGCCGGTGTACGCGATGGTCTCGAGGGCGCGCGGCGCGTAGCGGTAGCGGCGCACCGCGAGGCCTTCGAAGGTGTCGCGGGCCGCGAGGCCCTCGCCGCTGGGCGCGACGATGGTCGATTCGATACCTTCGCTGCGCAGCGAGAGCGCCAGCTGCGCGACGAAGAGGCCGACGGGGTCGTCCGGCGTGCGCGGGAAAGCGTGCGCGAGGGCGATGGCGCGGATCGGCGTGGTCAATTGCCGCCCAGCTTGCCGCGGACGGCGCCCGCGGCGTCGCGGACGATCAGCGGCGGGTTGACGAACTCGACCGATTCATTCGCGCCCTCCAGCGTCACCCCGCCGAGGGGGCCGTATCCCACCGCGCGGAGCGCCTGCCGCCGGCGCCGCCACTCGACGATGTCGCCCGAGGTGGCCAGCCACGCCCCGCGCTGCGCGAGCGAACGCACGAGGTGCGCGTACGCGGCCGGCGCGGCCGGATACCCGAGCTCCGGCGTGAGGTTCGGGTGCCAGATGCCGCACCACGCCCCCTGCACCGCCTCGCAGCGCGCCGCGAGCTCGAGCGCGTCGTCGATCCAGGCCATCGGATCCTCGATGCCCTGATACTTGCTCTGCGCGCGGTCCATCCAGCAGAACGGGAGCTCCATGAGGCCGACCGGCTCATCGCGCTCCTGGTCCCAGAGCGGCACGACGTCGGCGACGCCGAGGCGGAAGCCGTTGCGGTCGGGGAAGCCGGCGGTGGAATCGTAGGTGAAGCCCGCCGCGCGCATCGCGCGCTCGGTGGCGCCCACGGTGCGCTTGAGGAAGTGCTGGCGCACGCCGGCGACGAGGCTGTTGCCGATGGTCATCACGTCGAGCCGCTGGCGTTGCGTGGCGAAATGCGATCCGTCGGCGGCCGTCTCGAAGCTCCCGTGGAGCCCGATCTCGTGCCCGCGCGTCCAGAGCTCGTCGATGATCGCCCGCACGCGGGGCGACTCGGGATCGTACGTCACGTCGCCGGCGCGCATCGTCGCGAGGGTGGGCGTGCCGCAGATGATGTACCACGTGGAGCTGGCCTTCGCGGCCGCCTCGGCCTCCACGACGCCGAGCACGCCCGCGCGCACCGGGTCGCTCGCGATGTTCGCGATCGCCGCGCCCGCGACCTGCGCCATGCGAGCGATGTCCCCCTTCGTGGCCAGCTCCGCCATCCGCAGCGCCGTGAACGCCGGCCACAGGCTGGCCACGTCGAGGTCGTGCGTGAGCGCGGCCGCGAACTTCCGCTCCTCCGGCCACGCATCCACGAAGAACACCTCGCGGTGCTTCGCCGCCGCCTTGACGGCGTTCCGGAGCCCGCGCGCGAGCAGTGACACCACCGGCTGCCGTTCGTTCTCCGCCTGCACCAGCCGGTGCGCGCGGCTCACCGGCCGCCCGTGCTTGTCCCGCTCCGCCGTGTAGTCGGTCTCGCACGCGAGCAAAGCGCCCGCGAGCCGCAGCCAGGAGAGCGGCAGCCGCACCTCGCCGTCGGTCGACGGCACGGGCACCGGCGACTCGGCCTTCAGCACGCCCTCCTCGGGCGCCGGCGTCTCCGAGATCACCAGCCGCACCGCCTTCCCCGCCGCATCGCCCGTCGCGGGGAGCACGGCCGCGAGGTCCACGAGGACCCCGAGCGCGTGGCGCTCGCGCGGGGCGAGCCGGGACGTGTCTGGGAGGGCGAGCATCGTCGCGAGGAAGCTACCGAAAGGGTTGCGGCATCCGCCACGGCGCGCCCATCCTTCCGGCGCACCACCTCCGGAGCTCCGACTGGCCACGACGCTCGTCCGAAAGACGCGGTTCCCGATCGCGCACCTGCTCTGCTTCGGCTGGATGCCCGGGCCGCTGCGCCGCTTCGCCTACCGCACCTTCCTCGGCTACGAGATCGGCGCGCGGGTGAGGTTCGCCTTCGGGAGCGCCGTGATCGGGCGCGAAGTGCGCATCGCTGACGACGCCGAGATCGGGCTGCTCGCGATCGTGCAGGGCCGGTCGATCACGATCGGGCGCCACTCGAGCGTCGGGATGATGAGCTATGTGAGCTGCGAGCGCATCGAGATCGGCGAGGACGCGCGCATCCGCGAGCAGGTCTTCGTCGGCGGGCCGTCGCTCCCCGAGTCGCTCTTCAAGCTCGGCGACCGCACGATCATCCTGCAGAACACGAACATCAATCCCACCAAGCCGGTCGTCATCGGCGACGACACCGGGATCGGCGGGCACTGCCTGATCTTCTCGCACGGCGCCTGGAGCAACCAGCTCGACGGCTATCCGGTCACGTACGAGCCCGTCACGATCGGCAAGAGCGTCTGGCTGCCGTGGCGCGTCTTCGTGATGCCGGGCTCCGTGATCGGCGACGGTTCGGTGATCGGCGCGAACTCGCTCGTCGCCGGCGAGATCCCGCCCCGTTCGCTCGCCGTCGGCACGCCGGCGAAGGTGATCCGTTCCGCCCCCGACTGGCCGAAGCAACCCGACGCGACGAAGCAGGCGGCGCTGCTGCAGCACATGCTCGACGAGTTCGAGCGCTACCTGATGTACGAGAAGGTGACCGTGCAGGCGGGCGTGGCGCGGACCTACACCTCGCCCGAAGGCAGCTTCCGGCTCCTGCGGCTCTTCGCGGATGGGACTGCCCTGCCGGCCGAGCCGATGCGAGCGCGCCCGGCAGACGAGCGGATCGGGCACT
>CAZIDS010000170.1:0-6634 GCA_964537945.1 uncultured Gemmatimonas sp.
GCAAGGATCGGCCAAGCATCGTCCCGGATTCCACGCCCTCGTCCTCTCGATCGGATTCGTGCTGGGCGGGTTCCTGACGCAGTTCTGCCGGATGTTCCTGCCGGCCGGAGCGGTGAAGGAGTTCCTGACCACCGGTGTCACGCCGTCGATGGGTCCCTTGCCCATCGACCTCATCATCATCAAGTTCGCTGTAGGACCCATCGCGCTCGACGTTTCGTTGCTGAGCCTCGTCGGGGTCCTCGCCGCCTATCTCATCGCGCGTTCGCTGTTCTAAGGAGGAGGAGATGTTCAACATGGGACCCACCGAGATGATCATCGCGCTGGTGATCGTTCTCCTGCTGTTCGGCGCCAAGCGCATCCCCGAGATCGCCGGGTCGTTCGGCAAGGGCATCCGCGAGTTCAAGAAGAACATGAACGACGTGCAGTCGGAGGTCATGCGCCCGGAGAACCGCGACGCGCTGCCGCCGGCCCAGCCGCGCGAGACCGTCCAGCACGACGACGCGGCGGCCCGCGAGCCGAAGCGCCTGCTGTAGCCCCCATCCCGTCACGCGGGGAACGAGAGCGGGGGCCGGCTGCTGCCGGCCCCCGCTCTCGTTCCCTCCAGCCGGGCCCTTACTGGTCGGCCGCGACCGTCTGCCGGCGGATCTGCGCGTTGATCTCGTTGCGGCGGTCCACGATCTTCGACTGGCGGCGCAGGTTGTCGATGAAGCCCTGCACCTTCTGCTGGCGGTAGGCCTGGATCATGCGGTTCCGCTGCGTCGCCTTCTGCGTCTCGAAGGTCGCCCGCGACGCCTCGGTGCGCGACTCGACGGCCATCACGATGACCGCATCCTCCGTCTTCACCATCCCGACCTGGCCGACCGGGATCGAGAACGCGGCACCGACGGCCTCGTTGAAGTAGCCGAGACCGGGCACGAACGCGACGCGGTTGAACGGGCCGGCGGTCTCGGCCTTGAGGCCGGCCGCGGTCGCCGCGCTCGCGAGGCCGCCCGTCGCCGCGCTCGCGCGGAGCGCCTCGCCCTGCGCGACCAGTCCCTCGACCGCCTTCCGTGCCTTCAGCACCTCGAGGATCTCGCCCTTCACGCTCTCGAAGGACTGCTTCCCGCCGAGGCGGATCGAGTCGAGGCGCACGAGGTAGTAGCCGTCGTCATCATCGAGCAGTTCGCTGGTCTCGCCGATCGACAGGCCCGAGAAGGCCGCGCCGGAGAGGCCGCCGACCTGGCGCCCGAGGTAGGCCGCCGACTGGCCCTGCTGCACCGGGATCTGCGTCACGAGCAGCCCGAGCTTCTGCGCGGCGCTGTCGAACTTCGCCGGCTCCGTCGCGCTCGCGGCGAGCGTCGAGAGCTCGTCGGCGCGACGGTCGGTCGCGGCCGCGGACGAGTCGTTCTGTCGGATGTTGAGCAGGATGTGGCGCAGCGCGAGCGTGTCGCCCTTGCGCTCCGTCGCCTTGATCAGGTGATAGCCGAACTGCGTGCGGACCGGCTCCGACACCTGGCCGGCGCGCAGCGTGAACGCCGGCGTCTCGAAGTCGGGCACGAAGCGCCCCTTCACGCCACGGCCCAGGTCGCCGCCCTGCGGGCCCGAGACGGTGTCCTCGGATTCACGTCGCGCCACGTCCTCGAACGTCGACCGGCCGCTCGTGACCTCCTCGCGCAGCGCGCGGATCCGCGTCAGCACCGTCTGCGTGTCGGCCGCGGTCGGGACGCGCGGGATCGACACGACCGAGATGACGGCGCGCCCCGGGCGGTCCCAGCGGTCGGCGTACTTCTCGTAGAAGGCCTTCGCCTCGGCGTCGCTCACCTGCGCGGCCGCGATCTGCGCCGGCGTCGGGCGGAGCGCCACGTACTGCACCTTCGCCGAGTCGTGCTCGTCGCGGTAGAGCGCGAAGAGGCGCTCGTCGCTCACGTACGCCTCGCTCACCAGCTGCGAGAAGAGCTTCTGTTTCGGGAGCTCGGCGCGATAGTAGCCCTCGAGCTGTGCCACGACGCCCTGCGACTTCGCGACGCCCGAGGTGATGTACCGCTGGTACTTCGCCGGGTCGAAACGTCCCTCGGTCATGAAGCCGGGATTGTTCAGGATCTCCGGCGGCGGGGACGTCAGGAAGGCCTCCTTGATCTCGTCATCCGTGACCCGGATACCACGCTTCTCGTATTCCTGCTGGAGGAGGAGGTCCGCGACCAGCTGGTTGAAGGCCTGTTCCTCGATCTGCTGGCGCTCGTCGAGGTTGAGCGAGCGCCCGGCCCGCCGTTCCTGTTCACTGGCCAGCTGGGCCGAGAGGTTCTGCCAGGCGAGGTAGCCGACCTCGTCGCCATTCACCTTCGCGACGACGGTCGAGGCGTTGACCGGGGACCGACCGAGCAGCCCGGAGACGTCACCGAGCAGGAAGGTTCCGACGAAGACGACGAAGATCAGGATCCAGATCCACTTCGCGATGCCCCGCATCGTTTGCAGCACGGACGACGACCCCTGGACCGAACGGTAGGTAAGAACGCGCGGGGAGCCCCACCGTCCGAATGGACGGAAAAGACCCCTCGCGCCGTGGGAGACGCAACCTCGAAAACTACCGGGACGCGCGACGTAAAATCAAGCGACACGCGAACTTCTGATTGACCTGCGCTCCCGCCGGGATGTACTTTCTGCATCCGGGCGGGTGCGCAGTGCGACCCCCTTCCAGTACCCCAGAATGGCCACGCCGAACCGCGTCGAAGAACTCCAGAAGCGGTACAAAGAGAACGGGCGGCGCTACTTCGCGCCGCTCGCCAACGAGTACCGCAAGACCGGGGACGTCGCGCGCGCGATCGTGCTCCTCCAGAAGCACTTGGGGGAGAACCCGCAGAACCTGAACGGGCTCGTCGTCTACGGGCAGTGCCTGTTCGAGATGGGCAAGGCCGACGAGGCGCGGCAGCCATTCGAGATGGCCCTCGCGCTCGACCCCGAGAACCTCATCGCGCTCCGGCACCTCGGCGACATCGCCCGCGCGGCCGGCGACGCCCCGGGCGCCCGCGGCTGGTACGCGAAGCTGCTCGAGCTCGACCGGCGGAACGACGAGGTCCTCGAGATCATGAAGGAGCTGGGCGGAGGCGAGGAAGCGAAGCCCGCCGCCCCGTCGCAGGCGCCCAGCATCGTCTCCGTCGCCGGTTCGGTCAGCGTAGCGAACCCGATGGACTCGATCGGCATGGTGGACCTCGTGCCGCCGACCGCCGAGACCCCGGTCCCCGCGCCGCCGCGCCGGCCCACACCTCCGCCAGCCCGTCCGGCAACGCCGCCGCGCCCGAAGACGCCGGTGGACCACAGCGCCAAGACCATCGAGGTGTCGGCGCAGCCCAAGCCCGAGAAGCGCAGCTCGCTGCTCGACGTCTCGTTCGACTTCGGCGAACTGGGCGTCGATGCCGCGCCGCCTCCGCCTCCGCCGCCGCCGCCGCCCGAGCCGCTGCTCCCCTCCGAAGCCGTGGAATACGGGTTCGCACAGGTGGACGAGACGCCGAGCGCGGAGTCGGTGCTGGATGACTTGCTGCCGAGTGCAGAGCCGGCGCCGCCGGAACCGGTCCTCGGGATGCCCGCCGGCCAGATCGAGACGGCCTCGCTCATCGAAGAGGCGCCCGCGGGCGAGGCGCTGTCAGGCCTGCCGCCGATCGAAGGACTCGAGGCCGCCGAGTTCAGCGCCGAGGTCTCCCCGCTCGCGGGCCTCGAGTCCAGCGAGTTCGAGGGCGGCGAGGCCGCCCCGATGGACGGGCTCGAGTCCGACGATTTCGTCCCGCCCACGGCGCCGACGAAGTCGCTGGAGGAGCTCGACACCGTCGAGTTCGTCCCGCCGACGCTCGCGTCGCTGACGGGCGAGCAGCCGGTCTCCGTCGAGCCGATCATCGACACGCCTCCCGAGGAAGTCGAGGAGGACGACTCGTTCGTCGAGAGCGGGCTGGACGACCTCTCGACGACGCGCCGCTCCGTCGCTGGCCTGCCGTTGCTGGAACCGCTGGGCACGCCGACCCCCGCGGCCACGCCGTCGGTGGACGACCTGCCTCTGCTGCCTTCGATGGACGAGGCGGAGACGATGAAGGTCGACGCGGCCGAAGTGCGGAAGCGCGTCGAGACGCCGGCGACGTTCGTCACGGAGACGATGGCGCAGGTCTACATTCAGCAGGGCCACACCGAGCGCGCGATCGAGGTCTATCGGCAGTTGATCGCGCAGTCTCCGGCGGACGAGGGACTCCGGGCCCGGCTGCGCGCCCTCGAGTCGCCCCCCGCGCCGGTCGCGGCGCGGGCGCCCACGCCGGCTGCCGCGACGCCGGTCGTCGAGATGCCGTCCGTCCCCGATCCGCGGGCCTCGCTCGGGTTCGACACGCCGCTCGGCGGCACCGAGCCCGTCGACGAGCCGGCGCCGGCGAACGCGATGCTCACCGACATGTCCTTCGCCGGGGTCTCGCTGGCGACGCCGAATCCGGCGCGCCCATCCGCGCCGGCGCAGGCTCCGGCGACGGGGCCGAGCGCGCGCGAGTTCTTCGGCCGCTTCGCCCAGCGCACCGCGACGCCGAACACGACCCGCGCCGTCTCCACCACGCCGCTCGCCGGCTCGCCGATGGTCGGCGGCGCGCTGATGAGCCCGCTCGACGACCTCTTCGGTGTCGCCGTGGCGTCCGAGGACGAGGCCGCGGCGCATCGCCTCGCCGGCATCGGCGCGACTTCCGGACCGTCGGGCGGCAGCGCGCTCGATTCGCTGTTCGGTGAGGGGCCGTCGGCGCCGATGCCGAGCACCACGCCCGCGCGCGGCACCGTGCCGCGCGCGTCCGACAAGCTGCGCTTCGACCAGTTCTTCACGCCGCCCGCCGGCGAGGCGCCGTCGGCGCCGGCACCGATGGACGAGCCCGGTTCCGGACCGTCCGCGCTTCCGAGCGACGACGACACGCCGGGCGACGACGACCTCGACCAGTTCCACGGCTGGCTGAAGGGGCTCACGCAGTGAGGATCGCGGTCTTCAACGGTCCGAACCTGAACCTCCTCGGCATCCGCGAGCCGGAGATCTACGGCACCACGACCCTCGCCGAGATCGAGGCGCGGCTCGAGGAGGTCGGGTCCGAACTCGGCGTGACCCTCCTCTTCTCGCAGTTCAACGAGGAAGGGAAGCTCATCGAGGCGATCCACAACTGCCGCGGCGTGGTCGCGGGCGCGCTCGTGAACGCGGGCGCCTGGACGCACACGAGCCTCGCCCTGCGCGATGCGTTCGCGGGTATCTCGCTGCCGTACGTCGAGGTGCATCTCTCGAACATCTACGCGCGCGAGCCGGAGCGACGGCACTCGTGGCTCGCGCCAGGCGCGATCGCCATCGTCGCCGGCTTCGGCGCCGACGGCTACGAACTGGCGCTGCGCGGGCTGGTGCGCGCGCTCGGCGGCGCGCCCTCGGGCGCGCGGTGACGCGATAGGGCGACGCCCGCCCGCCGCGTTCGCTGGCGACTGGCGGCGTCGGCTATCTTCCCCTCGTGGCTTCCTTCCTCTACGCCGCCATCGCGGCGGCGGGGAACCTCGTCGGTGCGCTCGCGGTCACGGCGCGCCCACGCTGGTCTCCGCGCTCGCTCGAGCTCTTCCTCGCCTTCTCGGCCGGCTTCCTCGTCGCCGTCGCCGTCACCGGGATCCTGCCCGAGGCGCTGACGCACGCCGGCATGCAGGCGGCGCCGGTGGTGCTCGCGGGCTTCCTCGCGGTGCACCTCACGCAGCACGCGCTCGTCGGGCATTTCCATTTCGGCGAGGAGACGCACCACGTGAGCCGCGCCGTGAGCGCGTCGGCCCTGGCGGGACTCCTGCTGCACACGTTCGTGGACGGCGTGGCCATCGCGAGCGCGTTCAACGTGAGCGCCGAACTCGGCACGCTCGTCTTCGGCGCGGTCTTCCTGCACAAGGTGCCGGAGGGGCTCGCGATCGCGTCGCTCTGGATCGCGGCCGGCCGGAGCCGCCGAGGCGCCTTCGGAGCGGCGGCCGCGCTCGCCGCCGCGACGCTGCTCGGCGTGGTGCTCACGGACCTCAGCGCCTGGCTCGCGCACTGGGGGCTCGCGCTCTCGGCCGGCGTGACCCTCTACGTGGGTGCCGCGAACCTGATCCCCGAGTTCCAGGGGAAGCCCGGCTGGGGCCACAACCTCGCGTTCTTCGGCGGCTGCGCGATCGCGCTCGCGCTGCGCGCCTCGATGGGGCACTGAGCGTGGGCCGTACGCCGGCGCGGTCGCGGGGCGCTCCGGCGGCGCCCGGCCTCTTCGAACGCCCGCTTGGCGCGCCGCTGGCGTCGCGGCTCCGTCCGCGCACGCTCGACGAGGTGGTCGGACAGGCCCACCTGCTCGGCCCGGGCAAGCCGCTGCGCGTGGCGATGGAGCGCGGCGAGACCGGGTCGATCCTCCTCTGGGGTCCGCCGGGCACGGGCAAGACCACGATCGCGCGGCTGGTCGCGCGCCACGTCGAGGGGGAGTTCGTGCCGTTCAGCGCCGTCACCGATGGCGTGCCGCGCATCCGCGAGGTCGTCGCCGAGGCGGAGCAGCGACGCGCGCTCGGCGCACGCACCGTGCTCTTCGTCGACGAGATCCACCGCTTCAACCGCGGGCAGCAGGACGCGCTGCTGCCGCACGTCGAGAGCGGGCTGCTCACGCTGATCGGC
>CAZIDS010000171.1:0-6627 GCA_964537945.1 uncultured Gemmatimonas sp.
ACGTCGATCCAGCCGCCCTCGTTCGCCACGAACGCGAGCGCGCCGTCCGGGCTGAAGGTGATCCGCCGCGGCACGCCGCCCGGCGTCAGCGTCCGCCGCACGGTGAGCGTCCCGGTGTTCACGACCGCGATCCGGCCATTCTGCGACGAGCTCACCAGCAGGGTGTTCCCGTCGCGCGAGAGCGCCATCGCGAACGGCTGGAGCGGGTCCGCGGTGAACACGATCGAGTCCTGCACCGCCAGCGTGGTCGCGTCGAGCACCATCACCTTGTTCGCGTCCTCGAGCGCGACGAACACGCGCGCGCCGTCCTTCGAGTGCACGACCTCCTGCACGAAGCCGCCCAACGCCCGGTTCACGCCGCGGTCGAGCGTGTTCCCGTCGAGCAGCTCGACGCGGTTCGGGTCGTACGATATCACCAGGTCGCCCGTAACCGGGTTCCGCGAGATCCCGCGCACGATGTGATCGCCCACGCTCACCGAGTCGAGCGGCACGCCGGCCGACCGGCTCACGCTCCAGACCATCCCGCCGATCGAGGTGACCCAGAAGCGGCCATCGCTGGGGTGCATCAGGATCCGGTGGTGCCTCGAGCCGAAGCGCGCCGAGTCGAGCGTCGCGCCGGTGAGCATGTCCACCTCGAAGAGCTTGTCGCCGTCGAGCAGCGCGACGTCGGCGCGGCCGCCGCCGCGCGTGAAGGTCACGTCGATCGGGTTCGTCCCCAGCGCCGCGTAGGTCGTGACCGCGTCGGTCGCGAGGTCGAACCGCCCGGCCGTCGACTGGTCGAGCTGCAGCGCGAGCGCGCGCCCGTTGCGGCCCATCCCGATGCCGAACGGCCGTCCCAGCGTCCCAGTCACCTGCCCGAACAGCAGCCCCTCGATCGGCCGAGGCGTGATCCCGGTCGCGCTGCCGTTGCACGCGGAGACCAGGACGAGCGACACCAGCGTGGTGGCGCACCGACGACGGACACGCAAGAACATGATGCCTCCGTGAGGGGAGTGCTGCCGCGCGAAGGATACCCTTCCGCTTGACGGGCGGCGACACGGCTCGATCTTCATCAGCGAACGGTTCGCTCCCCTCACGCCGCCTTCCATGACTCCCGCGCGCGCCCTGATCGCACTCCCGCTGCTCGCCGCCACGCTCGTCGCCCAGCAGCCCACCGGCGGGCCGCCGCCCGCAGGCCAGCCGCCCGCCGGAGCGAACCCCCCGGGCGCCAACCAGGCCGGCAACAACCAGGCCCGGCGTGGCCCGCGGCCGTACGGCCAGGTCATCACCGACAAGGCGGTCTCCGATCCCGGCCTCATGACCGTCCACAAGGTCGAGGATCGCTGGTACCTCGAAGTCCCCGACTCGCTGCTGCGGCGCGACCAGCTCCTCGTCACGCGCATCGCCGGCGTGCCGGCCGGCGTCGGCGGCTTCCTCTCCGCCGGCAGCTCCGTCAACGAGCGCCTCGTCCGCTTCGAGCGCCTCGGCGACCGCATCGCCCTGCGCGAGCTCGCGACCGACGCGTACGCCGACGACTCGCTCGCGATCGCGGTCTCGGTGCGCCAGAACAACGTCGGCCCGATCCTCGGCGCCTTCCCGATCCAGGCCT
Organism: uncultured Gemmatimonas sp.; assembly: GCA_964537945.1. Classification (GTDB taxonomy): domain Bacteria; phylum Gemmatimonadota; class Gemmatimonadetes; order Gemmatimonadales; family Gemmatimonadaceae; genus Pseudogemmatithrix. Next base: position 1,589 of record CAZIDS010000171.1, read on the forward strand.
TCGGCCGCGACAGCGCGACCTACGTGCTCGACGTCACCGAGTTCTTCAGCGGCGACACGCCGGCGATCGCCGGGCTGAACGCGGCGCAGCGCCGCACCTACCAGGTGCGCCGCCTCGACCCCGCGCGCAGCTCGCTCGACGCCATCCGCAGCTACCCGCTCAACGTCGAAGTGCACCAGACGCAGACCTTCGACGCCGGCGCGCCCCCGGGGGACGCCGACGCCGCGACCATCACGCTGGGCGTGCGACAGTCCCTCGTGCTGCTCCCGAAGGTCCCGATGCGGCCGCGGTACGCCGACGAACGCGTCGGCTTCTTCACCGTCGAGCGCGTCAACTACGGCCTCGACGAGCAGAAGGCGGCGACGCAGACCTTCATCCGCCGCTGGCGCCTCGAGCCGAAGGACCCCGCGGCGTATGCGCGCGGCGAGCTCGTCGAGCCCGTGAAGCCGATCGTCTACTACCTCGACCCGGCCACCCCGCCGCAGTGGCGTCCGTACGTCCGCGCCGGCGTGAACGCGTGGTCGAAGGTGTTCGAACGGGCCGGCTTCAAGAACGCCGTGATCGCGCGCGACCCGCCGACGCCGGCGGAGGATCCGGAGTGGGACGCCGAGGACATCCGGTACTCCGTGGTGCGATGGGCCGCCTCGACGGTCCGCAACGCCGTCGGGCCGTCCACCTCCGACCCGCGCACCGGCGAGATCATCGAGAGCGACATCACGTGGTACCACAACCACATGCGCTCGTACCGCAATCGCCTCATGATCGAGACGAGTGCGGCGAACCCCTCGGCGCGCACGCTCGAGATCCCCGAGGATCTCATGGGCGAGACGATGACGCAGGTCATCACGCACGAGGTCGGGCACGCCCTTGGATTGCCGCACAACATGATCGCCAGCGCCTCGTTCCCCGTGGACTCGCTCCGCTCGCGCAGCTTCACGTCGCGGTACGGCGTGTCCGGCACCATCATGGACTACGCGCGGCAGAACTACGTGGCGCAGCCGGGCGACGGCCTCCAGCCGAAGGACTTCATCCGGCGCCTCGGACCCTTCGACGACTTCGCGATCGAGTGGGGGTACCGCGTCTTCCCGCAGGCGGCGACGCCGGAGGACGAGCGCCCCATCCTCAACCGGATGCTCGAGAACTCCACCGGGATGTTCGCCTACCGCTACCTGCCGCAGCAGCTCGTCGGCACGGACCCGCGCGCGCAGACCGAGGACCTCGGTGACGATCCGGTGCGGGCGACCGCGTATGCGCTCGCGAACCTCAAGAAGGTCGTCCCGACGCTGGTCCAGATGACCACGACGCCGGGCCAGGACTACGCCGACCTCGACGAGATCCACACCGAGCTGCTCGGCATGTGGTCCACGTACATGGGGCACGTGACGAACCTCGTCGGCGCGATGCAGGTGGACCTGAAGGTCGCGGGACAGGCGGGACCGGTCTGGCAGGCGGTGCCCGTCGCGCGGCAGCGCGCGGGACTGCGATTCCTCTCGGCGAATGCCTTCACGACGCCGGGCTGGCTCCTGCCGCCCGAGGTGCTGAGCCGGATCGGGCCCGCGAACGCCGCCGGACTCGCCGCACGGCAGGTCGCCGTGCTCGCGTCGCTCACTCAGCCCGCGCGGCTCGATCGGATGGCGCAGGCGGCCGCGCTGCAGCCGGGCGTCGGCTATGACGTCTCGACCTTCCTCGGCGAACTGACGACGGAAGTGATGGGCACCGGCGCGCCCGACGCGAACCGTCGGCAGCTGCATCGTGCGTACCTCGAGCGGCTCGAGGCGCTGATCGACCCGCCGCCGGCGCCTGCGGCCGCAGGTCCTCCGGGTGGCGGATTCGGGCCGCCGGCGGTGAACGTGCGGCGCACAGACATCACCGCGGCGGCGCGGGCGCAGGTGCGGTCGGTGCTGGTCATCGCACGCGCCAACGGTGCGGCGGCGACGACGGCGATCGGCCGGGCGCACTGGCTCGACCTCGCCGAGCGCGCGCAGCGGATCCTCGATCCGCGGTCCTGATCCGTCGTGGACATCCAGCACGACTTTCCCGTGCGCGCCGACCGGGCGCGCACCTTCCAGGCCTTCGGCACGCCGGAAGGCCTCGACCACTGGTGGACCCGCCGCTCCAACGGCGAGGCCGCGCTCGGCGGGCTCTGGGAGCTCTTCTTCGACGAGCGCTATGACTGGCGCGCCGTCGTGCGAGCGTACGAGCGCGACCGCCTCATCGAGTGGGAGCTCACCCGCGCCGATCCCGACTGGGAGGGCACACGCGTGCGGGTCGAGCTCAGCGACCACCCGGGCGGCCTGACCTGGGTGCGCTTCTCGCACAGCGGCTGGCGCGAGAGCAACGAGCACTACCGGATCTCGAGCTACTGCTGGGCGATGTACCTGCGGATCGCGAAGCACTGGATCCAGCGGGACGAGGTCGTTCCCTACGACCACCGCCTGGACGTCTGAGCGGCGGCGACCCCCCTCCTCGCTCCCCGGCACCGGCTGGACCCTTGACACCGCGGTCGATGGATGACACCATAAGTCGTGGCTTATGGAGCCGTCCTCACCGCACTCGCCGACCCGACGCGCCGCCTGATCTTCGAGCGCGTCCGGGAACGGCCGCGCGCCGTCGGCGAACTCGCGCGGCTCGCGCGCGTCAGCCAGCCCGCTGCCTCGCAGCACCTGCGCGTGCTGCGCGAGGCGCGCCTGGTCGAGGATCGCGCGGAGGGGACGCGCAGGCTCTACCGCGCCCGGCGCGAGGGACTCGCCCAGCTCCGGGCTTACCTCGAAGCGATGTGGGACGAGGCGCTCGTCGCTTTCGCCAACTCCGGAGACGATGCCCGATGACCGACCCCGCACTCCCGCCGATCGTCCGCACCGTCTCGGTGCGCTGGGCACCCGACGAGGCCTTCCGCCGCTTCACCGCCGGCTTCGGCGAGTGGTGGCCGCATTCGTCGCATTCGGTGGGCGGTGCGCAAGTGAAGGCGGTCGTCTTCGAGACGCGAGTGGGCGGCCGCATCTACGAGGACCACCACGACGGCAAGCGCTTCGAGTGGGGCGTCGTCCAGGAGTGGGAGCCGCCGCGCCGCGTCGTCTTCTCCTGGCATCCGGGCCGCCTCGAGCGTACGGCGCAGACCGTCGAGCTGCTCTTCACCGCCGAGGGCGGCGGGACGAAGCTGCGGCTCACGTCAAGCGACTGGCACAGATGGGGCGACGGCGCGGCGCGCGCGCATCGCGGCTACGACCTGGGCTGGCGCTGGGTCCTCTCCTACTGGGCCGGGCAGCGCACGACGCCGTTCATGCTGGCCCTCGGCGGCCTGATGAAGGTGATGCAGTTCGCGCAGCGGTTCCGCGGCGGCCAGGCCGCGATCATCGCGAAGACCGAGCGCGAGATCGCGGCGGGCTAGGCGCGACGTCGGCGCGCGCTGTCAGCGCACGACGTTGACGTAGCCGTTCTCGTTCGCGATGAAGGCGCGCGAGCCGTCCGCGGCGAAGCTCACGCGTCGGGGCTTGCCCGGGACCGACCGCGTGCGCACGACGCGCCTGGCCTGCACGTCCACGAGCGCGATCGCGCCGTTGTAGGGCGACGTCACCACCATCGCGCGGCCGTCCGGCGAGAGCGCGAGGCCGAACGGGAAGATCGGGTCGTCGCCGTCGAAGTCGATCGCGCCGAGCGTCTGCAGTGACGTGCCGTGCAGGACGAGCACGCCGCCCGTCAGGTTCTCGGTGGCGACGAAGAGCTGCCCGCCGTTCCTGGAGAAGACGAGATCCTTGCCCGGTGCGACGATGTTGCGGGTGACGATGACGTCGAGCGTCGCCGGGTCGAGGAGCCAGAGGTTGAAGTTGAACGAGGAGACGGCGATGGTGCCGTCGGGGTGCACGGCGAGGCCCTCGAGACCGCCGCTGAGCTCAATCGAATCGACCTTCGCGTGCGAGACCGCGTCCACGCGGAAGACCCAGCCATCCATCGTCGAGACGTACACGTCGCCGCCACTCGGCGAGAACGCGACGCGGTACGGCTGGTGGCCGACCGGCGTCGTGGCGAGCAGACCTCCGCTCGAAGTGCTGACGAACTGCAGTTCGCCGCCGAAGACCGTGGTCGCCGCGGCGACCTTCCCGTCAGGCGACAGGGCGACGTCCGCGCCGAGCGAGCCGAGGACCGTCTCCGTCCGACGTCCCCTCCCGAGGGCCTCGATCCGCGTCAGTAAACCCCCGTGGGTCAAGAAGATAGACCCATCGGGTGCCGCGCGGACCGCGAAGGCCAGGCTGCCGAGGCCAGTGATCGGAGCGACCAGGCGCAGGTCCACGGCGCCGACGCCGGTCGGCGACTCACAGGAGGCGATCCCGAGGCCGAGTGCCAGTGCGAGGACGGGCCGGCGGACGGCGCGGCCGAAGTCTCTGGTGGGCATTGACATAGGCTCCACGGGCACTAGGTTTGTGTGGCTGACCCGAACACGCACATAAGGTGTGGTCGGTGCAGCAAGGCGTCCAGCCGCCGGTCACGTGACCGCGTGGATGCGTCGCCCCGGGGAACTGCGCCCCGGACTGATGGGCCCGCCAACGTCGGCAAGGTAGTCTCGTGACGCGCGGGGGGAGTGGACAGCCCGACCGATCCCGCTGGGACGCTGCGATGCAGCCGACCGGCGCCGAGGTTCCCGAAAAGACCGCAGGACAACTGAACGTCGGGTGGTGCCGTCGCCTGCGCGGGACGGAACGCTGACACCCGATGCGCCGTGGGTCCCCAGTCGCGCAGCAGTGGCGACTGTACCCGGCGAGTGCGGATGGACACCGGTCCCCCGGATGCTGGTTGGGGGGGATGCCTGGTCCAGCCGCGTTTTTGTTCTCTGGAACCCGACTGAAGCCCACCGCGCGACACTGAGCGATAGAGACGATGCCCCGCACGACCGACCTGAAGTTCTACCGGAACATCGGCATCATGGCGCACATCGATGCCGGCAAGACCACGACGACCGAGCGCGTCCTCTACTACACGGGGAAGTCGCACAAGATCGGCGAGGTCCATGACGGCGCGGCCACGATGGACTGGATGGAGCAGGA
>CAZIDS010000172.1:0-6625 GCA_964537945.1 uncultured Gemmatimonas sp.
CGTGAGCGTGGTGGTGGCGAGCGAGAGCGCGCCCGCCTGCACGGTGATCGTCGGCGCGGCGGAGGTGACGGCATTGCCGTCGATGGTCGCGCCGATGTCGCGCGCGGTGCCGGCGACGGTGCCGGTGAAGGTCGCGGTGTAGGTGCCGTCGAGCGCGTCGGTCACGGCGGAGATGGTGCCGTCGCTGGTGCCGGTCCCCTTGGTGAACGTGACGGCGTGCCCGCCGACGGTGATGCGGTTCGACGCCGCGTCGCGCAGCATGAGCGTGAGTGAACTCGTCGCGCCCGAGGCGATCGTCGCGTTCGAGACGGTGACGGTCGAGGTCGCGAGCGACGGCGCGCCGGGCGTGACGGTGATCGTCGGCGGGAGCGACGTGATCGGCGCGCCATCGAGCGTCGCGCCGATCGCGCGCGCCGTCCCCGCGGCGGTCGCGGTGAAGGTCGCGCTGTAGGTGCCGTTGCCGTTGTCGGTGACCGTGCCGAAGGTGCCGTCGCTCGAGCCGGAGCCCTTCGTAAAGACCACGGTGCGCCCGGTGAGCGGCAGCGGCGCGCCGGCCGCGTCGCGCAGCGTGAGCATCACGGTGGTCTGCGCGCCCGACGTGACGTTCGCGCTGCCGACGCCGACGGTCGACAGCGAGAGCGACGGCGGCGGGAGCGTCACGGCGATCGCGGGCAGCGCGGACGTCACCGTCACGCCGGAGATCACCGCGGTGATCGTGCGCGCGCTGCCCACCGTCGTCGCGCGGAAGTAGGCGCGATAGACGCCACCGCCGAGGTCGCTGACGGGGCCGAACGACCCGTCCGCCGTGCCCGCACCCTTGCCGAGCGCGATCACCTCGCCGGCGGGCCGCGCGTTCCCGAGTGCGTCGCGCGAGGTGACCGTCACCGTGGTGCTGTCGAACTTCGGCACCGAGGTCGCGCCGACGGCCACGGTCGAGACGGTCGCCGACACCGGGCCGGGCACGACGGTGATCGCCGGGCCGGTGAACGGATCGCCGTTCACCGTGAGCGAGACGGTGGAGGGCGTGCCCGCGGTCGTCGCGGTGAAGGTGGTCGAGTAGACGCCGGCCGCGCCGACGACCGGCGAGAAGGTCCCCGCGCTCGTGCCGCCGGTCAGGGCGATCGTGACGGTAAGGGCCTGGGTGTACGCGTCGCCGTTCTCGTCGCGCGCGGTGAAGGTCGCCGGAAAGGCCTGACCGGCGACGTATGGCCCCGCCGCGACGAAGAGCGTCGACTGGGCGAGGTCGAGGCCGGGCGGCGCGGTGGGCCCGTCGCCGCCGCACGCGAGGAAGGACGCGGCGCCCGCGAAGGCAGCGCCTGCGATCCAGCTCGACCAGCGGGTCCTCGTCCGACCCGCGACACGGGGCTGCGCCATCAGGGCCACCTCGGCAATTGCGCAGCCGGGTGCCTCAGGCCGCCATCTATCCTGCCGACCCCCCTCGGAAGCGTCAAGCCGAAGCCGCCCGGCGAGTCCTCACGCGGACTTCATCACCCCTTCATTCGCGGTCCATTCGGGTCTCATCCGGCCGTCGCACCGTTCGGGCGAACCCCGCCCGGAGCGTGCATGGGACCCGTTGGCCTGAACGGACTGAACCGCGAGCCGAACGTCGTGCCGATGATCGACATCCTGCTCGTCCTCCTCATCTCGGCGATGCTGGGCCTCCTGCCGCAGTGGAAGACGGAGGTGGTGCTGCCGCAACCCGCGAGCGAGCCGGGACCGCGGGTCGAGACCGCGAACATCGTGCTCTCGATCGGCCCCGGTCCGACCTACGCGATCAACCGCCAGCCGATCCCGCGCGACCGGCTCGTGCCCGAGCTGGCGAAGGTCTACGAGGGCCGTCCCGAGAAGATCCTCTTCATCGAGCCTCACATGCCGGGTCCATTCGACGTCACCTTCCGCACCAGCCGGTACATGAACTCGAGTCCCTCGTAGAACGCCTGAGCGGAGACGTGCTCGTTCATCCCGTGCGCGTTCGGGTTGTCATAGAACAATCCCGTCACGCCGTACACCGGAATCCCCGCCACGCGCAGGAAGCGCGAGTCGGTCGCGCCGGTGCTCATCGTCGGGACGACCGGCATCCCCGGCCAGACCTCGTTCGTCACCTGCTCGATCGCGCGCAGCAGCTCCGGGGAGAGCGGCGAAGGCGGCGAGTCGGCCGCGTTGCGCGCCGCGGTGATCTTGACGCCGGTGTCGTTCACGGCCGCGACCAGCCGCGCGCGCACTGACTCGGTCGTCTCGTCGGGGAGGATGCGGCAGTTCACGGTCGCCGTCGCGCGCTGCGGGAGCGCGTTCGACGCGTGCCCGCCGTTGAGCATCGTCGCGACGCAGGTGGTGCGCATCCGCGAGTTGTTCGCCGGGTCCTGCGCGATGAGCGCCGCGGCGGCCGAGTCGCGCTCGTTCGCCACCACGCCGCGCATCGCGGCGCCCAGGTCGCCGCCGACGATCGTCGCCTGCCGGCGGAAGTACTCGCGCGTCACCTCGTTGAGGTGGACGGGGAAGTGGTACTTCCCGATCGCGCCGAGCGCGGCGGCGAGCTGGTAGATCGCGTTGTCGGGGCGCGGGACGGAGCTGTGCCCGCCGGGATTCGTCGCCTCGACCGTGAAGTTCGCGACCTTCTTCTCGCTGGCCTGGATGTCGTTCGAGACCTTCTTGCCGTCCTCGATCCGGCCGCCGCCCCCCTCATTGAAGCCGTACTCGACGCGGAGCAGCTCGGGGCGGTTCTTGAGGATCCAGTCCACGCCGTTGTCGGGCCCGCCCTCCTCGTCGGCCGTGAGCGCGACGATGATGTCGCGGTCGGGCACGAAGCCCTCGGCCTTCATCCGCAGGAGGATGGTCAGGTGCATCGCGCCGTCATCCTTGTCGTCGGCGACGCCGCGGCCGTAGAAGGTGCCGTCGCGCTCGATGAACTCGAAGGGCGGCAGCGTCCAGTCCTTCGGGTCGGCCTCGACGACGTCGAGGTGCGACAGCAGGAGGATCGGCTTGCGGCCCGTGTTCCGGCCGCGGTAGCGCACGATGAGGTTCCCCTTCTTCGGCGCGTTCTGCAGCACGATCACGTCCTCGTCGGCGAACCCGGCGGCGCGCATCCGCCGCGCCATCGCCTCGGCGGCGGTCACGCTGTTGCCGCCGGACTGCGTCGTGTTGATCTCGACGAGTTCCTTGAGGAGGTCGCGCGCCTGGGCCTCCCAGCGGTTCCGCGGCGGGAAGTTCGCCGGGGAGGAAACCGCCTGGGCCGCGGCGTGGTCGAAGGGGAGGGCGGGCAGGGCCGCGAGGAGGAGCGCGGCAGCGGCACGCGCGCGGAATGCGTTCGGAGTCATGGGCGCTAGTTTGGGGACGGCGCGGGACGGTCGCAACTTCCGGGAGACCCGATGAGAGTACGCGTGCTGCAGGTCCTTTCGCTGTCGTGCGCCACCGCGCTCGCGGCCGGCGCCCAGCAGGTGCCCGACCGCGACTTCCGTCCGCCGGTGCCGCGGCCGGCGTACGCGACGGGCGCCGGGCCGCGCCTCTGCCTCGACGAGGCGCACCACAACTTCCACACGCTCGACAACCGCTTCTGGGCGTTCGGCGAGCTCGCGCGCCGCGACGGCTTCCGGGTCGCACCGTCGCGCGCGGCCTTCACCGCCGCGTCACTCGGTCAGTGCGACCTGCTCGTGATCTCGAACGCGCAATCGAGCGGACTCGACTGGGACAAGTACCCGACGCCGACGCCGTCCGCTTTCACGCCCGAGGAGATCGCGGCCGTGTCCGCGTGGGTGGAGGGCGGCGGCAAGCTGCTGCTCATCGCCGACCACATGCCGCTGGCCGGCGCGGCGAAGGCGCTCGCCGCCGCGCTCGGCGCGGAGTTCACCGACGGCTTCGCGTACAAGAACGTCGATCCCGCGCTCGCGGCCGATTCGGTGCAGCGGGTGCGCGGCACGCCGACGCTCTTCGTGCCCGGCGACGGCACGCTCGCCGCGCACGCGATCACGCGCGGACGCGACTCCACGGAGCGTGTCACGCAGGTGCGCAGCTTCACGGGCCAGGCCTTCCGCGTGACCGGAGCGGGCGCGGAGCCGGTGATGGTGCTCCCGGCGGACTTCATCGTGCTGCTGCCGCGCTACGCCTGGCAGTTCGACGCGCACACGCGGCAGGAGCCGGTCGGCGGATGGCTGCAGGGCGCGACGCGCCGCGTCGGACGCGGACGTGTCGCGTTCTTCGGCGAGGCGGCGATGTTCAGCGCGCAGGTCGCGGGAGCGAACCGCAACCCGATGGGGATGAACGCGCCGCTCGCGACGCAGAACGCCCAGTTCGCGCTCAACACCCTCCACTGGCTCTCAGGGATCCTCGATCCCTGAGCCCTCGGCCGCGCCGGGCGTGCGCGCGCTGCCGGCCACGAGGTCGGTCACCTTGTAGAGGCGACCCGCGCGGATCACCGTCTCGAGCCGCGCGAGGTCGCCGATCCGCTCGGCCGGCTTCCCGTTCACGATGAGGATGTCGGCGACCTTGCCGGCGCTGATGCTGCCGTAGTCGCGCTCGTCCTTCATCGTGCGTGCGGCGTCGATCGTCGCGATCTGCAGCACGCGCGCGGCCGGGATGCCGGCGAGCTCGTACATCTCGAGCTCGCGGCGGAAGGTCGTGCCCGCGGCGTTGTCGGTGCCGGCGATGAGCGGGATCCCCATCGCGTAGAGCCGGCGGATGAGGTTCATGTAGGTGCTGTCCGCCTTCCGCTGGTCGGACGAGCCGCCGGCGCCGACGATCGCGCCGCCGCCGCCGATCCACAGGTTGAAGGTCCCGTCGATCGCGGTGCCGTGCGCCTTGAGGAACTCGAGCATGCGCGTCACCTGCGGCGCGTTGACGTCGAAGCTCGGCGCGACCACGGTCGCCACCTGCGAATAGGCGCGCATCCGCGGCAGGTAGAGCGAATCCTGGTAGAAGTTCGAGAGCAGGAAGGCCGCGTGCTGGATCTCGTCGTAGCCGAGCGCGACGGCCGCCTCGACGCTCATCCCGCGCGGGATGTGCCCGCTGAGCCGCATGCCGCGCTTCTTCGCTTCGGCCGCGATGACCGGGACCAGGTCGGGATGCACGACGTTGTAGAGCTTGATCTGCTTGTAGCCGAGCGAGTCGTACCGCGCGACCCAGCGGCGCGCCTCCGCCTCGGCGCGGGCGATCGCCTCGCTCGGGCCCGCCCACGCGAGCGGCCCCTCGATGAAACCGGCGAGCACCGCGCGTGGCGAGGCGAGCTTGCCGGCGGCGTCGCGCGCGCGAAGCGAGGTCGCGACGTCGATGTCGGAGGCGAGATCGCGCACCGTGGTGAGGCCGTTGGCGAGCTGCGTCATCCCGAGCGTGGACTGGCTCGCGACCTGGATGTGGCCGTGCATGTCCCACATCCCGGGCATCACCGTCTTGCCCGTGGCGTCGATGATCGTCGCACCGGCGGGGATGGTGACCGCGTCGGGCGCGCCGACGGCGACGATGCGGTCGCCGCGGACGAGCACGACCTGGTTGGGGCGCATCACGCCGGCCTCGGCATCGAACACGTCGCCGCCCGTGATCGCGATGGTGCCGTTGGTCGCAGTGACCACGCGCTTCGCGAGCGCCTCGGCCTGCGCGTCGCGCCAGCGGAGCTCGATGCGGCGCAGCACGGGCATCAGGTCGTCGATGCCGTCGCGCCGCGTGATGAACCATTGCACCTCGGTCGCGATGAGGTCGCCGCGTTCGTCGAGCCAGACGCCGGACGGGTTCGCACTGACGCCGCGGTAGATCATCACGAGCTTCGCGCGCAGCCGCTGGCTGCCGGCGCGGAGCGTGGTGTCGGCGATGACCTCGGCGCGCACGTTCCCGCCGCCGGCGACGGTGCCGCGCCGTTCGGGGCGGGTGAGCAGGTGCTTCGCGAGGAGCGCGGTCTCGAAGGGCGTCGAGTTGCGCGCGGAGATGAAGGCGCCGGCCGGGATGGCGGACGTGGAGCCGGTTCCCGACGCGCTCATGAAGCGGATCGAATCGCCGCTCACCTCGAATCGCTCGGTCGCGGCGCCCGTGGTGCCGTCCGCGAGGACGGGCGCGGACTGGCCCGAGACGAACGCGCCGTTGCGCTGCACGTACCGTGTCTCGACGCGCCCCCCGCGGTTGCGGTCCGTGTAGACCCAGCGCGCGATGACCGTGTCGCCGCGCGTGGTGACGACGAGGTCGCCGGCGCGGCGGCCGTGGTTGTCGACCATCCACACGGTCGAGTCGGCGGGGGCGAGGAAGGCGGCGGCGGCGAGGAGGGCGATCATCGGGGCGACGAAGAGGGAGGGGCAAAACTACGGATGGGAGATGAGAGAAGTGAGATGTGAGGGGCAGGGCTTGACCATAGGGGCGGGGGGTATGTAGACTGACTCATGACTCCGAGCCCAGCCTCCATGACGCACGCGACCCTCACGATCAGCGGAATGTCCTGCGGCCACTGCGTCGCGTCGGTGACGAAGACGCTGCAGGCCCTGGATGGCGTGCACGTGGAGGAGGTCCGCATCGGCTCGGCTCGCATCGCATTCGACGATTCGCGCACGAACGCCCGGGCGATCGCGCAGGCGGTGACCGAGGACGGCTACGTCGCGACGGTGAGTGCCTGATGGCGACCGCGCTCAAGCTCCATCATCCCGCGACGTGCGGC